>CAXTMV010000218.1:0-9517 GCA_964245425.1 uncultured Flavihumibacter sp.
AATTTATACAAAGTTTTATAATTATCTGACCCGCTGTTCTTTTTGTTTAATCTATGTATGATGAATAATACTTTCTTTAAAGAACGGATGATTCTTGGCTGTCAGCGGCGCTTTTGTAAGTGCCCTTGCCGTTGCAAACATGATCACGCCTACAAAACCGGCGGCTACGCCAAAATCAAACAAGTTCAGCGAAGCATGTGTTTGCCCATTTGCATCTTTGGTGAGCGCCGGAAACACCATCTGGTAAAAATCCAGCCAGTGACCGAATATGATCAGGGCCGCCATAAAGGTCACAGTGGTATAATTGCGTTTGGACCCCCGGCGCATCAGTATCAGTATCGGGCAAACAAAGTTGAGGAGCAAATTCAGGAAGAAAAGACCTTTGAACCCGTTGCCATGCTGGTGGTTACCGATCCGGTCTACAAAATAAATGGTTTCTTCAGGCTGGTTACTGTACCAGATCAGCATGTACTGAGAAAACCATAAATAGGTCCAGAAAATAGAAAAGGCGAACATGAATTTGCCGATATCATGCAGGTGCTCTTCATTTACCAGCTCCAGGTAGCCCTGGTTCTTCATATAGATAACAAAAATGGCAATCAGCGACATGCCGGCTACAAAAGTGCTGGCAAAAGTATACCAGCTGTACATGGTAGAGTACCAGTGCGCATCGATACTCATGAGCCATAGCCAGGGTACCGTAGAAGCCACCGTTAAGGCAAACCACACCAGGAACAGGGAAGCCCAGACCGTATTTTTAAAAATATATTTCTTGCCGCTTTCCACATCGGGTAATGGATTTTCATCCAGTTCGCGCGAAAGGCTGCGCATCTTATAACCCAGAACGATCCATAACCCGATAGCCAGGATGGTCCATACAATATAAAAGCCCCGGTTCAGGAAAACGCTCTTGCCTTCCAGCACTTTATCGCCCTGCGGGTGCAGCCAGGGATAAATATGGTGTTTGTCTCCAAAGATCAGAAACAGCAAAATAAACAAGGCAATGCCGCCCAGGGGTATTACCGCTACAGAAATGGCTTCTGTTACGCGGCGGAACGCCATCTGGAAAGCGCCCATGCCCAGGGTGGTGGCGCAGATAAAAAACATGGCGGCATTACAGATCAATAAAAAGTAAACACTGTTTTGCAGCAGGGTACCCCAGAACCGGGCATTCACTGTTTCATCGCTGCTGCTGCCGTATACGATATAGCCTGCCAGCACCGATACCACTCCGATGCCCATCAATGCCATTGACCAGGTTCTGTACTTGGCAGGAATCTCAAAATGTTCTTTAAATGAAGACATTCGCAAAAATTTTATAATCGTTCAATCTTAATAATCAGTCCTATTTTCCAGGCAATGTTGACCGCATCTTTGTTTTGGCAGAATCAATGGCTGCCGGTGAGCCGCCGGGCACATTGGGTGCAGTGGCAGCAGGTGCCGGTGCAGCTGCGCCTGGTTTTACCTGTTTTGATTTAATATAGCTGATGATCATCCAGCGCTGTTTGGGTGTTACCTGCGATGCGTAGCTGCCCATCATGTTCTTGCCATAGGTGATGGAATGAAACATAGTGCCTTCAGACATGGCATAATATTTACCGGAACCGGCTGCCGGGTCAACAAAGTTGGCCGGTGCGGAAGTATAAGGTCCGTCTGTGCCATCGCTGTGGGTGTGCAGGGGCCCGTTACCATCCAGCTTGGGTCCATGGCAAATACCGCAGTTAACCAGGTACAAACGTTCTGCCTCCGTTGCCTGTGCTTTATCCATGGGCGGCAGGGGATTTTTCAGGGCAGAAGAAGTATTATAGGTACCGGTTGTATCGGTGAGCATTTCATAATGATAAACAACATCCTCTCCTCTTTTCACCGTGCCGCTAACGGGTTTGGCATTGTAAAAAATACCGGAATCGCCCAGTTTGCTATGGTCTGCATAGGTTTCATAGGCCACACTGTAAGCCATATCGGGCATGTATACACGGTTTGGCTTCCGCTTTACATCGCTACAGCTTTGTGCCAGTAGGATAACCGCCGATACAATTGCTATGATGGATAATTTCTTCATCTGTATTGAAATAAAAATCGTTTCTAATGTTGTACTATGCGTTTCCTTCCCTTACCTCAAAGGGCAGGCTGTCCTTGTCGTACCGGCCCAGCCACCAGCCGCTTTCCGCTTCCTGTACATTGGTCTCTACCGCGCCCAGTTTCTTTAAAAAATCAAGTACCTCTCCGTCATTTGTTTTGGCGGTGGGCTCTATCACCATCACAAACAGATCATCGGTAGCCCTTAAATGAAAATGATGTTTTTTTACAAAAGGTGCCAGCTGGCAGAGATAGCAAAAAGTGAGTACCATGCCTACCGCAGAAAACAGAACGGTCAGCTCAAACATAATCGGTATCCAGGCGGGCAACGCAAACTGTGGTTTGCCCCCAATATTCAATGGCCAGTCTTTGGTAAATACCCAGCTGATAAAAGACAGGGCGGTTGCCGTACCGGTAATGGCATACACGAAACCAGCCGTATGCAGGCTGGTGTCTCGCAGGCCCATTGCCTTATCCAGGCCGTGGATCGGGAAAGGTGTGTATACATCGTGAATTTTATATCCCTCTTTACGCACATTCTTCACCGCAGAGAAAAGCGCGGTTTCTTCATCAAAACAACCTACAACAAATTTTTTTACACTCATATTTTAGCTTTTAGCTATTAGCTGTGCGCTGCTAGCCGTTGAACGATTTCAAATTCCATCGCTGCCCCGCTGCTTACGCACTATGGTCATGGGCGTGCTCATGGGCAAATTCGTCCGATGGCTGCGCATCTATCCGGGTCATGCTTTCTTTAAAGCTCTGCCCGTTCTTCTTCAGTATATGTTTGATTTCCGCCAGCGCAATTACCGGGAAGAATTTAGAGAACAGGAAATAACAGGTAAAGAACAACCCGAAGGTTCCCATATAAAAACCTACTTCAAAAATACTAGGCGCATAATATGTGCTCCAGCTGCTGGGTAGGTAATCGCGGTAAATAGAGGTAACAATGATCACAAACCTTTCAAACCACATACCCACGTTTACCAGTATGCTCATAAAGAAAGTGAACAACAGGTTGCGGCGCAGTTTCCTGAACCAGAAGAACTGGGGCGACAGCACATTACAACCCATCATGATATAATAGCTCCAGGCATAAGGCGTGGTTAAATCCCAGCGGTTGCGGAAAGCCGCTGCTTCATACGGATTCTGGCCATACCAGCTGATAAACAATTCCGTAATATAGGCTACCCCTACAATAGAACCTGTTAGCACAATTACCTTATTCATTACTTCTATATGCTCCAGGGTAATATAATCTTCCAGTTTCAAGACTTTCCTGGTAATCAGCAGCAGGGTTTGTACCATGGCGAAACCAGAGAATACCGCACCTGCCACAAAATAAGGCGGGAAGATGGTGGTATGCCAGCCGGGCACCACGGAAGTGGCAAAGTCGAATGATACAATGGTATGCACAGACAATACCAGCGGCGTACTTAAACCGGCCAGCACCAGCGACAAACTTTCATGGCGCTGCCAGTGTTTTGTAGAACCCGTCCAGCCAAAGCTGAGCAGGCCATACATCATTTTTCTCCATTTAAGTTTGGCGCGGTCGCGCACGCTGGCCAAATCGGGCAATAACCCACTGTACCAGAATAATAAGGAGACCGTGAAATAAGTTGATATCGCAAATACATCCCACAAAAGAGGCGAGTTAAAATTCACCCATAAAGGACCTCTTGAATTGGGATAAGGCAATACAAAGAATGCCATCCACACGCGGCCCATATGCCAGATAGGAAACTGGCCCGCACACATTACCGCAAAAATGGTCATGGCTTCTGCCGCACGGTTTACCCCTGTTCTCCAGCCCTGGCGAAACAATAACAGGATGGCAGAGATGAGCGTACCCGCATGACCAATACCAACCCACCAAACAAAATTGGTGATATCCCATCCCCAGCCAATGGTTTTATTCAGGTTCCACTGCCCCGTACCATAGATAACTTCTTCGGTTACGGAAAAGATACCAAAGCAAAGCAGCAGCACGGATATGGTAAAGCCAATGTACCATAAACGGCTTGGCTTCATTTCAATTGGCCTGATGATATCTTCTGTGACCTGGTGATAGGTTTTGGCGCCTGTAACCAGTGGTTCGCGTACCTGTGATTCGTATCTGAGTAATGACATATATTGTTAAGCTTTGAGCTGCCAGCTATGTGCTAGGAGCCTTTAAACAATTTCTACTAATACCTTTTATTCCTTCCTGGTCTGAATCGCTCTGTTATTTCACTCTTTACGCGGGCGCTTTTTCTGCTTTTTCTTCCTTGCGCTGCTCACCGGGCATTTCTGTTTTTTCCTTCTCCCCTTTTACACCTGTCAGTAAATCCGTATTGCGGATTTTAGCCAGGTAATTGATATTGGGCAGTACGTGCAGCTGTTCCAGCGCATAAAACAAACGCTGCTTATTGTCGCGGCGCACGTTGCTGATTTCACTGTCTTTATTGTTTACGTTGCCAAATACAATAGAATCTGCTGCGCAGGCCTGCTGGCAGGCTGTTTTAATATCGCTGTCGGCCAGCGTACGGTTTTCTTTCTTGGCTTTTAGTTTGCCATCCTGCAGACGCTGAACGCAGAAAGAACATTTTTCCATTACCCCGCGGCTTCTCACTGTAACATCCGGGTTGATGACCATACGGGTTAAATCATCGTTCATCATCAGCACGGCATCATCCAGGTGGCCAACAATGCTCTGGTCTTGGTTGTGCGGGAAGCTGTCTTCACCGGTATAATCTGCCCAATTAAAACGGCGTACTTTATACGGACAGTTATTGGCGCAATAACGGGTACCAATGCAACGGTTGTATGCCATCTGGTTCAAGCCTTCCGTACTGTGGTTGGTAGCGGCAACCGGGCAAACGTTTTCGCAGGGCGCATTGTCGCAGTGCTGGCAAAGCATGGGTTGAAAAATAGTCTGGATGCCGTCTGCATCTTCGGGGTTATCGTTCCGGGCGGAAAAATAACGATCGATGCGCAACCAGGCCATATCATGAAAACGCAGCACTTCGCTCTTGCCTACTACGGCCACATTGTTTTCTGCCGTACAGGCTACCACGCAGGCACCGCATCCAAAACAACTGTTCAGGTCGATGCTCATGCCCCACTTGATACCGGGCTTGTCTTTATAGTCGTAAATAGTACCCTCTTTTACGTAATGCTCCAGTCCGCCAAAGGGCTTCAGTTCCTTGTCACGATCGGCCAATATTTCGCCGGGGTCTTTCTTAAAATCTGCCAGCTTCATTTCCTTTACCACTTCTACACGGCCCTCATAAGAGCTATGGGTTTGCGCCTGTGCAACCTTATAGATATCGGTTGTTAGTTCAATAGCAACGTCTGAAATATTCCAGTCGCCGCCCAGTGCCAGCTGGTACACATTCTTGCCGGCACCCACGGTAGCGCGGCCCGATTTTTCGTTTCTGCCATAACCTACCGCAACGGCAATGGTATTGGCTTCAATACCCGGCACTATCAGTGCAGGCAGTAGTACCGGTTCATGGCCGGCAACGGTTATTTTCAGTATCGGCTTATCAGGGTGTACTTCAAATTCATCGGCCTGTTTGCGGTTGCTGATATCGACTTTCAGTAATTCCTTGCCAAGTGTGGGAGAGATAATGATGTAATTATCCCAGGCAGCCCTTGTAATCGGATCGGGTGCTTCCAGCAACCAGGGGTTATTGGCCTGCCGGCCATCGCCCAAAATAGGTTTCTGGTACAGGGCCAGTTCGTATTTGCCGCCTTTCTTCATGCCTGCAATGGCAGCAATGGCTTCGCCAACTTTTGCATTGCTGAAACTGCCGGCGCCGGTGGAAGCAGCGGGTTCTACCACGCCGTTCATCAGCGCTTTTTCATATTCGGTTTCGCTGCCGAGGGTGGTTGACCAGTAATTTTTAAAATAATCGTGGTAAGAACTATTGTTATTAGCCCATTTCAACAATGTTTCCTGCCACTGGCGGGTTTTAAACAATGGGTTGATGGTGGGCTGCAGCATACTGAAATAGCCAGGCTTCACTTCGGTATCGCCCCAGCTTTCCAGGAAGTGGTTAGACGGCAATACATATTTGCAGAGCAGGGTGGTTTCATCCATCCGCTCGTTAAAAGAAACGCTGGTCTTTACTTTTTTAAGGGCGGCAATAAAGAGGGCCGCATTAAAATAATCGTAGGCAGGGTTAACATCGTACATAAGCAGGCTGCTTACTTTACCACTGTCCATATCTTCAATCAAAGCAGCCATTTCACTGTCGATGCCTTGTTTGGAAACAAGGGGTGCCGCCCAGTTGATGGTGGTGCCATTGGCACCGATGGCTTCATTGATGGCGTTTACGACGATCTGTATATTCTTATTGTTGCTGCTGCAAACCACCAGTGCCGCGCCTTTACTGGCCAGCAGGTCTTTTGCAACGGTCTCAATTCCTTTTTTTACTTTTTCGCTTACGCCGCTAACGGATTGTCCGTTCAGGGCATTCAGCAAACCGGCAGCTACCGCGCCGGTTTCAGAGGGCTTATGGGTAAACCGATCGTCTGCATTGGCGCCGGTCATGCTCATCATGCTTTCAAACTGGTAGTGTTTGCTCATCTCCGGGTTCTTCTCATCGATCTTACGCAGCAATGAATAGCCTTTCTGGTATTCTACCGGGTTTACCCAGGTGCCTAAGAAATCGGCGCCGAGGCTTACAATTACTTTCGCTTTTTCAAATTGATAAGAGGGGATGGCTTTCTTGCCATAGGTGGCATCATTGGCTTCCAGCATGGCGCTGTAAGAAACACCGTCGTATTGTACATGGCGGCTGCCAGGGTATTTGGCAAGAAATTCCGCAATGATCTTCTTACTGGTCGGCGAGGTAATGGTAGGCGTCAACAACACAACGGCGGTGCCGCCGATGGCATCGCCTACCATTTTATCAAAGGCATCCAGCGAGCTTACTTCATTGTGATTGGCCATTGGAAAACGCAGGCGGGCCGTATCATACAGATCCAGCACGGACGCCTGTACCCTGGCGGAAGTTCCGCCTTTTGTGATGGAAGACAAGTTATTCCCTTCCAGTTTAATGGGGCGGCCATCTCTTACTTTGGCTACCACGGGTATGATATCGCTGCCGGAAACATAGGTAGTGGCATAATAATCGGCCACGCCGGGCGTCATATCCTGCGGCTTGTTCACATAAGGAATAACTTTTTTCAGCGGTACTTCGCAACCGGCAGCAATGGCCGCGGCGGCAGTACTAAAACCAATATATTTTAGAAAGTCCCTGCGTGGTGTGGTGGCATCGGCGATTCCTTCAAAAGGAAGTTCTTCCCTGAATTCATCTTTAGCATTCTTCTGAAAAGCTTCCGAGTTGTTCAGCTCGCCGAAATTTTGCCAGTACTTTTTACTCATAATTTTATTCCCTTGTCCCGTGCGGCGGGACTATTTGTGATTAAACATGAATCTAACTAAGAACCCTTTCAAGGATGGCAGCAATAGCAGCTTAATAGTGGCATTTCTGGCATTCTGTTCCGCCAATCATTTCCACGGTTACGCTGTCTACTTTTTTATTTTTCAGGTCGTTGTGAAATTTCTCGTAGATGCTGTAAAATTTGTTGCCTTCACCGGTTTCTGCATTGTAAAAATTAACCTTGCTTTCGCGGTGGCAGTTGATGCACCATCCCATGCTCAGCTCGGCAAATTGTTTTACTTCGGGCATTTCCTGTATGGGCCCGTGGCAGGTCTGACACTGTACTTTACCGGCGCGGGTATGCTGTGAGTGGTTGAAATAGACGTGGTCGGGCAGGTTATGAATCCTGGTCCATTCAATGGGTTTTTCCTTGCCGCTGTATTTTTTTGTTTTTGGGTCCCATCCGGAAGCAGCATAGATCTTCTGTATTTCCGCGGTGCCGTTTACTTCGGTACCGTCTTCGCGGTAGAGTTTTTCGCTGGTAGCACCATACTCGCTGATCTGCATATGGCAGTTCATACAAACATTTACAGAAGGCACATTGGCGTGTTTGCCTTCGTAGGCGCCGCCATGACAATACAAACAGCTGATTTGGTTAACGCCGGCATGTACTTTATGGGAATAATAAATGGGTTGTTCGGGCTGGTAGTTTTTGTTGCGGCCCAGGCCAATGGCGGCCTGGATGGTATAATAACCGCCTACGATGAAGAGCACAACGGCGATCAGGGCGATATAGGCTTTATTGCGGTAAAAAGGCACGGGCTCATGAGCGGGAACGCCTTCTTTATCGTCTGACAGCTTTTTCAGGTTGCTGTTGACCTGCAATAAGATAAGGGTGATAACGGCCAGGATCAGGGTAAGAATGCCGTATAATAAGGAGTTGTCGCTACTGGCTTGCGTGGCATTTGGATCGCCGGATGGGGGCGGTGGAGGTTCCTTCACAGATTCCACATAACCTATTATATTGTCTATCTCTGCATCGGTAAGGGTGGGAAACAGGTTCATGGAAGTTCCGCCACGGGCCTTGTACAAATCATTAAAGTACTGGTTTCCACTGGCTCTTACGGCGGCATTGTTCTTTACCCAGGCGTGGAGCAATGCCCTGTCCGGCACCCTTTCCGTAATACCGTGCAATGCAGGGCCGGTACCATCTTTAAGCGGGTTGTGACATTGTGCGCAATTGTTTACGAAAAGTGTTTTTCCAACTACCAGGTCTGCCTGGGCGGATGCCGTATAAACAAATCCTAAAAGAAGTATAAAAAGTGCATTGAGGCGTAATTTTTTTGCTGTTGGTCTATGATAAATCATAAGCGCTTGATATCAGATAATTATGTGGAAAAACTTGCCTGGCCGGTTGCAAAAATAAGTCAGGATTTTAACAAAAACCCAACATCGGAAAAATTTTTTTTTCCGCTACTGGCGCGGGTTTCAGCCGATTTCAGGAATGTTCATTTGATCTGTGTCACAAATTTGTCAGTAGTTTTATAAAAGACTAAACAATGTTAGTAAGTGCGGTTTGGTTGATTCGCTGACAGGTCGATTCGTCGACGGGTTAACAGGTTTATTTTGCGATGCTGAGGTATGGAGATTTTGGGATTTAACGGCGCGGCAGTTTGCAAAAAGCATAGCAGGTTCTTGTTTCTGTCAATCAGCTTGCACGGGTAATTGTTTTTGTATCCCCAGGCAATTCCAAAATCCCGCAGTTACTGTTGTCCGGATAAAAATAGTTTTTTTTAATAATAAGCGGGTGTAATAATGGTTTTCAGCGATTATCAAATATAGGTACCTGGCTTTCGACAAAATCGACAGCAGCGGCCTTTGAGATGCCTCGCTTTTAGCAACAAATATTTTATTTTACGGGCGTTGCTGAACCTTCGGTTTAGCAACAAATATTATTTTTTTACCGGCGTTGCTGAACCTTCGGTTTGCGTAAGCTTCTATTCAAAAGCTCAATAATGTGTCGGCTGAAACACTTGACAATGCTGCGTTACCTCCTCAAAGCAAAA
>CAXTMV010000219.1:0-7505 GCA_964245425.1 uncultured Flavihumibacter sp.
AGTTATTACAGTTATATACTTTTTAGCAATAATGTAGTTATTTGATATGAAACCGGCCTGTTTTATCGCCCGCCTGATAAATAAATCAATTTTAGCCCCGGGAACGCAGCCGTTGCCGTTTTAGAGCCGGTTTCACTGCTGCCCTTTCATAAAAAAAATAATTGATTTGCCAGACCAATACTTAACTGGCTGGCAACCAATTCTATATTAATCAGTCGATACTTGGGAGACGGCTGCAGGGACAAAAAATGCTGATTCTTCATTTTCGCTTCATACTCGGCTGATAGATTTGTTCCTGTTAGCAAATATTCAAATAAAACAAACATTATGAAAACGACTATCTTTTTTTCCGCCGCCTTATTATTTTCCGCTGTTTCCTTTGCACAAACAACTGTGAACACACAGGAAATGGCCAGCAATGCAACTTCCGCCCAAACCAGCAAAAGCGGCAGCCAGCTAAACAGTTCTACCAATGCCGCCGCCACCGCCAATGTGCAGTCGAATGCAGTTAGCACTACAGAAGCGCGGGCCAATGCCAATGCCGAAAAAGGCAAAAATGCCGTTGTGTCTGAAAAACAACAGGTTGCAGCTACAGCCAACGCAGACAAGCAAAAGGTAAAAGAAGCGGCTTCACAAGATGTGAGCGTTTCTGCAGACGCCCGGTCAAATGCTTCTGTTACAACCGAAAACAAGAGCAATAAAACAACTAAAAATGCGTCTTTAAATGGCCAGGCAACCCTGTCTTCTGCAAAGGCAACAAACAAGGCTGCGCGGGTGGCAGGAGAGAGCAAACTAGCAGTAAATGAAAGCGCTGATGCAGCAGTTAGCAGCAGCAACGACGTAAAAGCCGCCGCAGATAAAGCCGCCATCAAAACAAGTGAGAAAGCAACCGTAACATCTGTAAAAACAACACAGGCAGCAAAAACCACCGTTCAGGCAGTAAAGCCAAAACCGGCTTCCATAAAAATGAATACACAGATAAAAACAAATAGCGCCATCAGGATCAAATAAAAAATCAAACCAGGTTTTGCCGCTTTTCTGCAGCAAAACCTGGTTTAAAATAATCCGATGAAAAAAGTATTTCTTATAAAAATTTTTGCGGGAGGGCTGTTTATTTTTCTGTGCCCCATCATTACCCGGGCAAATAACCACCACCCTGGCTTTGAGGTACCCACTGGTTATGCATTGGCCGCTGTACCGGTAACCGATACACTGCCTCCACCAGCGAATACGGGCAATGACAAACCCGCAGACAAGGTTATCAAAGAAGTTCCCAAATCACATAACCAGCCCGTACCGGTTGCTGTTACGGTACAGGTAAAACCATTCATCATTGTAAAACCAAAAATGATTAAACCCGTTATCAAAGTTCTGCATTAGTAAAAATAGACCCCATGAAATCTGTTACCCTGCTTGCTCTTATAGCGCTTATACATACATGTTGTTTTGCACAAACCGATACAGCCACTGTTACCAAGGCTGACAGCACCCCTTCCAAATCAACCCTTACCCTGGGTGCGGTATATGCCAACAATGCCAGTTATTATGGCCAGAAAGCGTCAGAGAACACCCCTTATGCCGCCGTGGCGGCAACCTACCGTTTCAAATGGGGCCTTTACCTGTCTGGGCTGACCTATAAATTACTGAACGAGAAAACCTCGTCGCTTTCCGCGGGAAGTGCAGGTGCCGGCTTTAGCGGCAAACTTGGCAAGCATCTCTCGGCAGACCTGGGCTATAGCCATAGCTTTTACCCTGCTAATTCACCCTTGCTGCAGGCCGGTAATCCTGATAATGCCAGCCTGGGTATTGTCTACGAAAACTGGCTGAATGTTAACCTCACCGGTGATTATGCCTTCGGAAAAACAAACGACGCATTTATCACAGCAGGTTTGTCAAAATCCGTTAACCTGTTCAGCATCGGAAAAAAAGATATCATTTCCATTAATCCTTCTGCAGATGTAGTGGCGGGTACCCAACATTTTTACCAGACCTATCTGACAGAAAAAAAATTGCGCGACAGTGTTCTGGCTACCATACTTAGTCCGATTACCGGAAATCCTTCAACAGGAACCACTTCTAGCAAAACAGTTGCCACGACCGCCTTTAATATACTTTCTTACAATTTCAAATTACCACTGGCCTATACCAGGGCACATTACCTGGTAGAAGTCAATTACCAGCTTTCCGTGTTGAGCAGCAAAGCAGCAAGCGGGGCGGGCAACATGAATTCTTTTTTTACCGCCAGCTTTTATTACCAGTTCTAAACAACCAACCAGCGCCCTGCAAAACTAATATCTACATGAAAGTATTAATTGTTGAAGACGAAAAAACCATGGCAGCAGAAATGCGTGTCTTCCTGGAAAAAGCGTTTTACTTATGCGATACGGCTTATTCCGCCGGCCAGGGCAGAAAATGCATGGAGGAAAACCAATATGATTTTATCCTGCTAGACCTCGGCCTGCCCGACAGCGATGGCCTTACCGTATTAAACGAAACAAAGAAAATATGCCCGCAGGCTTCCTACATTATTTTAACAGCCCGCGGCGATCTCGAAGATCGCATAAAGGGACTGGACCTGGGCGCTGATGACTACCTGGCAAAACCCTTTTCATTACTGGAACTGCAATCGAGGATGCAGGCAATATCCAGACGAAAATCAGGCAATAACGATCCCATGCTGGCATTGGGCGATTTCGCCATAGACCTTAACAGGCGCCTGGTGCTGTATGACGACCTGCAAATAGACTTATCAAGAAAAGAGTTTGACCTGTTAAGCTATATGCTGCTGCATAAAAACCGCCCCCTTACCCGGCTACAGCTCAGCGAGCATATCTGGGGCAATTTTTCGGATGACGACTACGATTCCAATTTTATTGATGTGCATATTAAGAACATCAGGAAAAAAATGTCGCAGCACGCACCGGTAGAATGGCTACAGACCCTTCGCGGAATTGGTTATAAAATAAAAATATAACCACCTTGAAACTGCTGACCAAGCTCACCCTTTTTATTACCCTTTCAAAAATAGGGATCGTGGTACTTTTTGTACTGCTGTTACCTTCACTGGTGGGCCGCGTAAGTTTTGAATACAGCAACTATTACCTTACCCGGCAAAAGAAAAAGGTGCTGGAAGTAGTCGCGAAGAACGGGTTAGGCTATTACCTGCAGGGCGATAGCACGTATGGCAGTTATACCATGCTGAAAGAGGAATATATTTCGCTGGTACCAGCCAGCGGCAATCCTATACCCGACACACTTGAAACATCGCGCCGGATTGTAGATGAAGACACCATTAATTACCGGGTGCTTACCCATACCTTGCTATACCAGCATCATAAATACGTACTGGAAATCGGTAAAACAACTGCTGCCATCAGTGAATACAATAACCTGCTACAGCGTTTTACTTTGTACGTACTGGCTGGACTAATCATCATAAGCCTTCTAGCCGATCTTATTTATACCCAAATATTGCTTAAGCCCCTGGGCAAAATTGTCAGAACCAAATTACTGAACAGGAAATTTCCCTTTCGTGAATCCCTTTCGCCGGTAAAGACATCCACTTCTGATTTCAGGTTTCTGGACAGCTCACTGATAAGCCTGATGGAGAAAATTCATGAGGCCTTTAATAAAGAGCGCGAATTTACTTCAAATGCTTCACATGAACTGATGACGCCCATCAGTATTATCCAGACAAATATTGAAAACATGATGGCTGATGAAAGCCTGTCCGACGCACAACTGGAGAAACTGGCGGGCATGATGAAAACCAGCGGAAGGCTAAAAAAAATTGTTCATTCGCTATTGTTTATCTCACGCATAGAAAATGAGCAGTTCACAAAAATAGATACCGTAAACATGCATGATTTGGTAACAGAAGTAATGGAGGAGCTGTCGCACCGGCTGGAAGTAGGCTCCATCCGTTTTACCAATAAACTTTCCCCCAACAGCCGGCTTAAAAGCGCCAGCCATGACTTGTTGTTTCAACTTTTGTATAACCTCATCAACAATGCCATCCGGTATAATAAAGAAGGGGGAACTATCGTCATTGAAGAGGAGCAGGTTCCCGGGCAGTACTATCGTTTACGGGTAACCGATACGGGTACCGGCATCCGGGCCGGAGAACTGGGAACCATATTTAACCGTTTTAAAAGATCTGCACAGGCAACGGGTGAAGGGTATGGGCTGGGCCTGTCCATTGTAAAAAGCATCGTGCTGTATCATGAAGGAACGATTACAGTGGCGTCTGAATATGGAGCGGGTACGGAATTTGTGATGGCCTTTCCTGAAAAAATGATCCCATAAATTTTTACCGCTTGGCAAACAGGTAGGGTTGCTTTTATTTTTTCTTATTAACCAGTAACACATTGGCCACGGGCCTTTCGCCGGTATGATCCCATTTCTGTTCATCTGCTGCGAGGTTATCCAAATCGGTACCGGGTTTGAAAGCGGCAGATTTCTCCATTTTTTTATTGTCGGAAGGATAGTTGATAACACCTCCTTCGGGAAAATGATTGATCCATAGCGTAGTTGACCCGCCCCCATCCAGGTTAATGCCTTCGTCTGCCTGCAGCCATTGCATAATGCTTGCCAGTTCCGGCAAGCTCATGCCAGCCGCTTTTTTGTTGCGCCCGTCTACCGTTATCAGCAAAACGGTTTTGCCTTTTACTACCACGGCAGAACGTGGATGCCGCGTAGCATAAAAGGAGCCGGTGTCGAGTGGTACTCGTTTGTGATCAGCCATCAGCAGGGGGCCGGTTTCAATGACATCTTCGCCGGCAAGTTTTTCTTCCCAGTCATCCGAACCATCCCATTTTAAAATACGTAGTTTTTTACCGCTGATGGCAATGGCGGATCGCTGGTGCAATGCCCTTGTATTGTTCTTGCCCAGTCTTGCAGGATTCAATACTTTTCCGTCGATGCGGATAAAATCCACGGCACCGCCATTTTTCATGTCGAAGAAATTGCCGTTTACGGCCGCCAGGGCATCATACTCCGTTCCAAAAACGCTGGTAGGCTGTAATTTTTGTGGTTCGGCTACTACATCAATCCGGTTTTTCCGGTTCATTTTTATTTCCAGGATGCTGATATTCTGGTTGGCGCCAAACAGAGAATGATCAAACCAGCACTGGCGAAGTTGGATACCCGGCGCTACGGTTGTTATCTGCCAGTTGGCCTGCAAAAAAGACAGTGAATCCTGCTGCGCTATACAGCAGGTCAGCCACAACAAAAAGTATAAAGACAAAAAAGCCTGTTTCATGATCCAAAGCTACTGCGTATTCAATAAAATTCCAGCTTTCTTGGTTCCAGCTTTCGATAAGGCAACGGGTTATGTGCTATGAACTTTGTTCGGACAGGTGGGCATCAATCCGGGCTTTCTGCCTGAAGTGATGCCGCATATGCATTTCGGCAAACTGCAGCCATTCGGAAGCGGTAAAAAAAAGCAGGCCTGGATGCGCTGCTTTACCGGTATGGTCCGAAAAATAATGAGAAAGAAAAAAACTGTTTATTTCATGTTTGATGAACAGAAGTCCCGCTAAAAGTGCTTCTTTACTAACGGGCTGTACAACCTCATCCGGAAAAGGATTCGAAAGACGTCTGTCCGGAAATTCGTTATTCGCAAATATGGCCGCCGCCGCTTTGTGCATGTCTTCTGCCACGTGGCTGGTGTCAGACAAAGCCATCCTGATCTGATCGATAAAATAGCCGGTATCGGCTATGAGGTGCGTATATACCTGGCCAAGCGACCATTGGCCGGGACCTGGCTGCCTGAGCAGCATCTCCAGGGAATAGTTATCCAGCCAGCCAATCCAGGCATCAATGGTATTATTGAACTGCTGTTGTAAAATACCGTTCCTATTGGTATCCATTTTATCTTTTGTTGGTACAAAAGTATTGCAAACACCGTATGAACGGCATGGCCAAAAACCATTATTATATGAGGCAGCTATTTATAATTTCACCTCCAGTTCATAATTGGCTACCATAAAAAGAAAGTTCTGCAACTGGTGCAGGCTGCGGATGCTGGCCAGGCAGGGATGCGGGGCGCGTAAACGCAGGTTGCCATTCAGGAATTCCCAGTCGAAATGGCTGTTGCCAATGGTCAGGATCCATTGCTCGCGAATAAAATTTCTGAAGCCGCATTTCCGGAGCAGATCTTCGGTTAAAAGAATGGGCGCAATATCCTGGCAATCTGCTTCTTTAACCACTTCATTCAACTGCGAAAAGGAGTTGCCGGTATAACCACCTTTTACAATTGCATACTCTCTTTGTACTTCTATCTTGCTGTCGTAAATAATGGTGCTGTTAAGAATCTGCTGAACCGAAATAATATCGCCTTTTTTTGTACTAACCTTGTTGCCGGCGCGAAGTTCTTTTGTCTGAATCATAAAGTCTTTTTGTGGTGAAATACACGTAAATAAGCAGGTATTTCTAGGAGTAGACTTTAACCGAAAGCGTAAGTAAGCACAAGATAACAGGCGGTTATTAGAAATGCAATAGTTGGGGATTTCTTTTTTTAAATCCGGACCTTTATGCCATGCATTCTTTTTCTTTAACCGCAACGCTGCTGGAGGGCATTGCGGCGCATTGCAACATTCAGATTGAACACTACACAACTGTTCAGGGAGGCGATATCAATGAAGCCTATTGCCTGCAGGCAAAAGCGGCAAGCTATTTTTTAAAGCTGAATGATGCAACGCGCTTTCCGGGGATGTTTGAAACGGAGGCCGCCGGGCTAAGCGCGTTGCGCCGCAACGGCGCCCTGCGGGTTCCCAATTTGATTGGACTGGGTGTTGCGGAAAATCGCCAATGGTTGCTACTGGAGTGGCTGCAAAAAGCTGTTCCGCTTACCAACACGATGAAAGATTTTGGCGCCGCACTGGCGCGGCTTCACCAGGTACAGCAACCCTTTTTTGGCTGGCAACAGCATAATTATATTGGCAGCCTGCTGCAATTGAATACCAAAAACAATAACTGGGTTGCTTTTTATACAAACTGCCGTATCATTCCCTTGGTCAGGATGCTGGTGAATAAGAAAGTTTGGGCTGCGGCGGAGGTGGATGCGGCGCAATCATTTTGCGAAGTGGCCGGATCGCTTTTTCCCGAAGAGCCAGCGGCCCTGTTGCATGGCGATCTGTGGAGTGGCAATTATATGGCCACAAAAGACGGTGGAATATTTGTGTTCGATCCTGCCCTGTATTATGGACATCGTGAAATGGAGATTGGCATGACGAAATTATTCGGTGGCTTTCCCGACATTTTTTATGATGCTTACCAGGATGTATACCCGCTGGAGAAAGATTGGGAGCAAAGGCTGCCGGTAACGCAGTTGTATCCATTGTTGGTACACGCGGTATTGTTTGGCGGACAGTATGCAGCAGATGCCAGGCAAATTATTTACCGGTACAGACGATAATTGCATGGAAAACTCGCCGGGTGATTCAATAAACAAGCGTCAGAGACGATCATTTATTGAATCACGGATACACAGCGGTTTTTTAGGA
>CAXTMV010000219.1:7515-9502 GCA_964245425.1 uncultured Flavihumibacter sp.
CAAACGATTGGGATGATTTTCTTAGGTTTGGATAGGGTTGGGTTTTTCAGGATTCGGGATACTGGTTACTGGGTTTGGGGTAAAGGTCTTTTCAAAGGATCGGGATTGGTTTTAAAAAATGGTTTCAGGTTTTGTTTTCAAAGGATCAGGATTGGTTTCAGGATTTTGGGTTCGGTCTTTTCAAAGGATTAGGATTGTTTTCCAGGTGTTTGGTTTGTTTCATGGGTTTGGACGGTCTGGTTTTTTAAAGGATGCCGGAAAATGGTTTTTTTGGATGTTTGGATATTCGGTTTTCAAGGATTTGGATAAGGGTTGTTCGTCTGTCGCTTCCGTTTAACAATACAAAGAAACAATCCGCCCGGCAGATAAAAAATAGAATAATGCATGATCGTGGCGTCATAATTCAACCGGCAGGAAATAAAGATAAATGGTGCTGTCTGGAAGGAGATACTACAAGGGAATGAAAAAGTACTTAGTCTTATTTAAGTGTATGCATGTAATTTAATACCTGGTGCCGGCTTCTACTGCCGATCACAGCATGGTTTACAGACCAGCATCAATTTTAACAATCAGAAAAAAATGAAAGCAATCGCCGTTTTATTTATCGCTTGTTCTTATACGTTAGTTCTATCTGCACAGGCTACCGGTAACAAAAAAACAGATTCGGCCAACAGCGGCTACCGCTGGCATCCTGCTACTGTGGATGGTATTGGTAAATTTTATTTAGGCCGCGAAATTGCTCATGTGATGGGTTCGGAGGGTAGCGACTGGCTGGAGCGCGACAGCCGCCAGCAGGAGGAAAACACGCGGCTTGCCATTGAAAGAATCAAGCTGTTGCCTACCGATACCATTGCAGATATCGGCGCCGGCACGGGCTATTATAGTTTTCGTTTGGCGGCAAAAGTTCCGAAGGGACGTGTCTATGCAGTAGACATCCAGGATGCATTGCTGAGCTACCTGCGTAATAAAAAAGTTTCGCAGAAAGACAGTGTGGTAGCGGTTGTAAAAGGAACGACGACTTCGCCCAACCTGCCGCCAGGCAGCATCGGGCTGGCCATTATGGTGGATGTTTACCACGAGCTGGCTTACCCGCACGAAATGCTGCAGGCCATTCGCGATGCCTTAAAGCTCCACGGAAAAATCCTTTTAATTGAATACCGTGGAGAAGATGCTTCCATACCCATTAAGGCATTGCATAAAACAACCGTGCGGCAATTGAATAAAGAATTAAGTGCCAATGGCTTTCGGCTAGAGTACCAGGGAGAATTTTTACCGATCCAGCATTTTCTTTTGTATGAAAAAGAATAAGGATATAATAGAGAGTATGGTGACGCCCATACAGGGCAATCGTTGTTATTAAAAAGAGCGCGTACCGTCATCCTCCTCTTTTAAAAAATAATCGTTTCCTGCTCTTCGGAAAAATCGGTTGCGCAGATGCAATACGCGGCGAAAGGGCAGGAGGCGGGGTTAGCCGTACAGACTTCAATGCCGATGAGCCCGTCTGTAACAATCTGTACTTTTTCTGTCAGCACGCCTACGATGAACGGATAGGCTATCCGCAACGGAACAGCTTCAGGGATCGATATTTCCAGGTTCCAGCTGGCCAGCAATTGCTGGAAGGCATTGCAAACACGCTGAAGCTGCTGATCCGTTAACTGTTCTGCCGGCGGAAATTGTTCAATGTTCATTTCGCAATAATAACTGAAGGTATGATCCGGTTCTTCTCCTGCTATCCAGCGTTCGATTTCAGCAAAATGCCGTTCAAGCGACCAAGGTTCATCTGACCAATTGTGTTCCTGTTCAGGCCTTTGGGCGGCTTCCATATCTTCTACCAATTGTCCGATATATGTTTCCATAGTAATAAAAATAGTATGGTAAGATTGAATAGGTATTTATAAAAATACCATGCGGCTGCAGCCTATCCCGGAGAAAAACACCAGTATTTTTATGTTTTAAAAACTAAAAATACCTGCGATAAATATTGGAA
>CAXTMV010000220.1:0-9501 GCA_964245425.1 uncultured Flavihumibacter sp.
CTTCGCTAACCCCTTCGGGGTTAAATAACTGTGTCGTTTTGATCCGCGGGTTTCACCCGCGGCTATTAATAGATAAGCCCTTCGGGCTTGACCGGAAAGATATACCGCGCGTTTTTCGAAGGAGCATCCTGCAGCACAGGGGCTGTTCATTGCAAACAATATATTTCGTAGCGGGACATGGCTTCGCTAACCCCTTCGGGGTTAAATAACTGTGTCGTTTTGATCCGCGGGTTTCACCCGCGGCTATTAATAGACAAGCCCTTCAGGCTTGTTCATACATCTGCCCTTGGTTCTTGCCCGGAAAGATACACCGTGCTTGCCCCGAGAGATATGCAGCGCTTTTCTCTGTTGTTTACAAACTGTCACCTGTCAGCAACCCGAAGGGTTACCTGTTAATAGCCGCGGGTGAAACCCGCGGACCAACGAAGAACGTATCCTCAACCCTGCAGGGGTTAGACATATTATCCTCTTTCAGTATCTTTAATCAAACTAAAATAACGCCATGCCCAACCATCGCCTGCTGTATGTAATCTGCATTTTTTTGCTGGCCGCCTGCGGCAATAATAACCAAACCAACACAACGGATAAAAAAATGGCCGGCGATACAATACCAACCAACGCCAGCCTTGCTCCCTTGCCCGCCTGGGCATTGCAATCAAATATCTACGAGGTAAACATCCGGCAATATACCAGGGAAGGAACCTTTAACGCCTTTGCCGCTGCCCTGCCAAGGCTGAAAGCCATGGGTGTGCAGATACTCTGGTTCATGCCCATTACACCCATCAGTATTACAGACAGAAAGGGCAAACTGGGCAGCTACTATGCGGTACAGGACTATACCGCCATCAATCCCGAATTCGGCAATATGCAGGATTGGAAAAATCTCGTCACCAGGGCACACCAGCTGGGCTTTAAGGTACTTACCGACTGGGTGGCCAATCATACCGGTGCAGATAATGTCTGGCTAAACCGCCATCCTGATTTTTATACAAAGGGTAAAGACGGTAAACCGGTTCCGGCCTTCGACTGGACCGATACCCGCGACCTGAACTATGACAACAAAGAATTGCGCGACAGCATGATCGCCGCCATGAAATTCTGGATCACCGAATCGGACATCGACGGATTCCGATGCGATGTGGCCGGGGAAGTGCCCGACGATTTCTGGAAAGACTGCATCAGCCAGCTCCGGAAAACAAAAGAAATTTTTATGCTGGCCGAAGGCGATAAAGGCAGCCTGCACCGCGATGGGTTCAATGCCAGCTACCCCTGGGATATGTTCGCCACCCTGAAGAAAATTGCGATGGGAGAAAAAAATGCCTTAGCAATAGATACCGTGCTGATGCGCCAGGACAGTAGCTTTCCCGCGGGCGCTATCCGCATGTATTTTACCAGCAACCACGATGAGAACAGCTGGAACAAGGCAGACTATGGCACCATGCCCGGCAATATACACGAGCCTTTTGCAGTACTTACCCAAACCATGCGCAACAGCCTGCCCCTTATTTACAGCGGCCAGGAAGAGCCGGTGCTGGACAGCATCAGCTTCTTTTATAAAAATCCTATTCCCTTTGGCAAATACAAAAGAGCGTCTTTTTATACAACGCTGCTATTACTGCGCGCTTCCACACCGGCACTGGCAACCGATGCATCCTTTAAAAGAGTACAGGTAGGCGATGATACGGGCCTCTTTGCTTTTACAAGAGAAAAAGATGGGCACAAAATAGCCGTGATCCTGAACCTGTCGAACCGGGAACAAACCGTTACCATCAACGACAGCACCCTGACAGGTAACCCAAAAAATGTTTTTATGGAAGTAAGGGAACCGATAGCCGCAGGTTATTCATTTAACCTGAATGCCTGGGGGTACGAGGTATATAATTATGACAAGTAAAGTTGCAAGTATTAAGTCATAAGTTTTAAGTCCTTTTGCGGGGATATATAGTTCATAGTTCCACGTTCATAGTTCGTTCCCGTAGAAGTAAAAGTTATACCTGCTCAGTCTCAAGGTATTTGTCTTGCATATTGCAGGCAAAAGGACTTAAAACTTACCACTTAAACTTACCACTTATTTCCCGAACGTATACACATACTCAATGCTCGCCACCATCTGTTTCTGTTTATTATAGCATTCGTCTTTTTCTTTCAGCCCCTTTGCATTGTAAGAGTATTTCCAGGTCTGGTAATCTGCACTGCCTTCCGGCACTACAATCATCTGGGTGGGTTGAAAAACATTATCCTTGTATTCAAACATATAATCGGGCAGGATCCGGTTGGCCCGGTTATTAAACCGGGCGATGTCTGTGAGAATCCGTTGCTCATTGTAATAGTAATAATAGGTAACTGGACTGCTTTTTTTATGGACTGCTTTTTCTTCCGCTACACTTCCCTGTTCGTCGATGGTCAATGATACCTGGGTGGTATCGGTATTGTTTTTTATTTTCAGCATTTTTACAGGCAATGCTTTATCGTTGTAGGTCCAGGTATGCACTTCTTTTTCGGGCGGATCGTTTACCGGAACAGAATTGCTGCTGATGCTGGTGATATTCCCCATTTCGTTGTATGCATATTCCGAACTGGTTACCACTTCAGCAGAACTGTCAACTGTTTTAACCAGCAAGCCCTTATCACTATAATAAGATTTTAACCAGGATTCCGTTGCATAAGGCACTTTGGTATAGGTAACCACCAGTTTCTGCGAAGGATAGACGGTTTGTTGCAGGATCACGGCGTTCTGGGCAGGGTCCAGCGCCGCCGGGTTAAGGGTAACATGGGTTACTTTATTGTCGCGCAACAGCAGGTAATTGGCAATTATCTGTTTGGTAGACACGATGTCTTTATAATAATACTGTGCTTTGGCGGCAATGGTTGTGAGCGCAAGGGCAAACAAAAGGGGTAGAACCCGCGTTTTAGAGGTAATCAGCATCTTATTCATGGTTTTATAACGGAAATTGGTGGCGAAGTAATGTATTTTAGGCCAATAAAAGTTTCATAATTATTTTTAAGCAAATTTACAGCCCCCCGGCATTTAAAGGGCTGATTTTTTAGCCATAGCCCGGCTTTTGCGCACTCCCTTTAACGAATAAATTATTTTACATGGAAGCTCCTCTTGAAGCATTTGCCCGCCTGGTAACCATTATGGACGAGTTGCGCGAAAAATGTCCCTGGGATAAAAAGCAGACCATTCACACGTTGCGGCAACTCAGCATCGAAGAACTATATGAACTGGCGGATGCTATTACCGACGAAGACTGGAAGGGTATTAAAGAAGAATTGGGTGACCTGCTGCTGCATATTGTTTTTTATGCAAAAATCGGCACCGAGCAAAACAAATTTACCCTGCAGGAAGTATTGGAGGGGGTGGCGGAAAAGCTCGTTGCCCGGCACCCGCATATTTATGCCACCACCGGGGGCACAGATGGACTGTTGTCCGTAAATGATGAAGAAGATGTTAAAAAAAATTGGGAAAAACTGAAATTAAAAGAGGGGAAAAAATCTGTACTGGGTGGCGTGCCCCAATCATTGCCAGCCATGGTAAAAGCCATGCGCCTGCAGGAAAAGGCAAAGCAGGTGGGCTTTGAATGGGATACCACGGCGCAGGTTTGGGACAAGGTAGAAGAAGAGATCGCAGAGTTGAAAGAGGCAATAGCCTTGCAGGATGCAGGCAAAACAGAAGAAGAGTTTGGAGATCTTGTTTTTTCGCTGGTTAACTATGCACGGTTTTTGCAAGTGGATGCGGAGAACGCCCTTGAAAAAACCAATAAGAAATTCATGCTGCGTTTTACCCAAATGGAACAGGTGGCTGCATCGCAAAACCGGCAGCTGGCAGATATGAGCCTTACTGAAATGGACGCTATCTGGAATAGCATCAAAAAGCAAAACCCGGTATCTTGAAAAATTTCTATCAACAGGTTATTAAAAAAAGTGTTTTCTTCCTGCTGGCAGCTGCCTGGTTATCTACCATCGCTTTTCTGATCACCAATTACTGGTATTCTTCTTCCTCTGCCAAATACCTGCGTAAAAACATTGAAAATGATATCCAGGTGCAGGAAAGAGATTTTGATGCCCTGCTAAAAGATACCGCCCTCCTGGGGCGGCTGGTAACCCAGCGGTACAACAGCAATGAATTAAATACACTTACCGAAAAACCCTATAGCCTTTTTTTATACAACAATGATTCCAGTTTGGCCGATCTGAAATTCTGGAATACACAAGTGGTACTACCAGACAAAAGCCTGTTACAGGGTAATGAAATCAACGACCTGGTAAAACTGAAAAACGGGCAATACGAATGTATCCGCCGCCAGGTAACCGTGGCAGGAAACAAAAAGCTGGTGGTTGTTGCGCTGGTATTGGTTCGCCGGGAATATTACCTGGAGATGACCAACCTGAAACGTGAGTTTGTCAATTACCCGCAGGCAGAGAAAAGTGTGACCATTGCGGAGGGGGAAACCGATTACCCGGTAAAAAGCATTACCGGCAAAACACTTTTTTACCTGCAGGCCAAACACCTGTCAGAAGCTGAAGGCACCAACTGGTTGCCGCTTACCCTTAATATTGTTGCCATTATATTGCTGCTTATCATTGTGCACAACGCCGCGCATTATTTTTCGGTCACCTATGGCTACCTGAAGGGGATCCTGTTCCTGATTGGCATGGTATTGTTTTTGCGATCACTTACTTATTTATTTCCTTCAGTACTCAACCTCCGGCAGTACGATCTTTTTGACCCGGGTACCTACAGCTCCAATGCCGTGCTGAATTCACTGGGCGACCTGCTGATCAATGCGTTCCTTTTTTGCTGGATAGTATTGTTTATCCGCCGCGAGACGGCAGATAAAAGGTTCAACCTGCGGCCGGGCAAGCTCTGGTACTGGTTTGCCCTTACCCTGCCTGTTATCATACTGGTGGTAACCACGTTTGTGTTTGCCAGCATCATAAAAAGCCTCATCGCAGACGCCCGCATCTCCTTTAATGTAACCAATTTTTTCAGCCTGGTAAACATCAACAGCCTGGGTGGTTTTATTGTGCTCGCAACGCTATCGCTTAGTTTTTTCTTTTTGTCGCAGGTGATACTGCAGCTGGTCTCACCGCTGGTGAAAGAGCGGAAATATATTTTGTTTGTGCTGATCTCCATAGCAGGCCTGATCCTGCTCAGCATTATACACAGTTATTCTTTTGTACAGCTGAACATCTATGTGCTGCTTTGGTTGCTGGGCTATGTGTGGTTTATGCAACAGCAGATTACGTCTACCAGCGAGTTCAGGCTGGCTGTGTCGGAAGTGCTGGTATGGCTGTTTATATTTTCTTTTTCTATTTCTTCTATCATTGTAATAGAGAACCAGCGGATTGAACTATTGCAGCGCAAGCAGACTGCCGAAAGGCTTTCGAACCAGGCCGATCCAACCAGCGAACACATGTTGAGCATTGCATTAACCTATTTCGATAATGATTTTTTATTCAGCAGCTTCGACCGGTTTCGTGTGCAGTCATCCAACCACCAGCTAAAAGACAGCCTGATCAACCGGAACTTTACCGATTATCTCAACAAATACGACACCTGGATCTACACATTTGATTCTTCAGAAAACCACAAGCCGCTGTTCAACGACGAAGACCCGGTCTCTTTCGATACCCTTGATATTATTTTCAGGATCGAAGGCCGCCCCACCAATGTGCATGATCTCCGTTATTTTTCAAAATCCTTCGATAAATTCTCCTATATCTATCGCAAAGCAGTAAAAGATACCAACGATAATACCGTGGGTTATTTCTTCGTATTGTCAAAGCCCAAAAGATACAAGAACGACGCATTGATACCTGAACTGTTCCGACAGAAGCAGGAATACCTGCCGGAATATTCTTCCAATTCAAACTTTGCCGTGTACCGGGGGCGCCGGTTGGTTGATTATTATTACGATTACCCGTTCCCGACCATATTATCGGCCAGCCAGGTGCCCAAACTTGAATTTGAGCAGCGAAAAAAAGATGACAACGACGAACTCTGGTATTCGAGCGGCGATAAGGTAGTGGTCATCGTAAAGAAAGACGATTACCTGATAGAAGGGATGACGCTTTTTGCTTACCTCTTCCGCACCTTTCTGGTATTGCTGGCCGTATTCCGTGTTTTTTCTGTATTGATACAAACCCGTTTGCGCTGGCACCTGCTGAAACAGTTCTTCCAGGTCAACCTCCGATCGCAGATACACGGCACTTTTATTTTTATTACGCTTATTTCCTTTATTGTAATCGGTATTGCCACGATCTTCTTCTTTATACATCGCTATAAAAAGAACAATATCGAAAGGCTTAGCAAGGCCATCCAGATCATGAACAACCAGGTACAGACCATGATCAAAAGGGGCGAGGTATTCGACGATATGGTAAAATTCTACGAAGCCCATACCAATGATGAACTGGAAACGATTGCCCGGCAGATTGCCGAAATACATGGAACCGATATCAATTTTTACGATCTGAATGGCAACCTGGTGGTGTCTTCCAACCAGTTCGTGTACAGCAAAGGTATATTGAGCCAGAAAATGAACCCGCAGGCCTATTATAACCTGCACAATGTAAACCTGATCCAATACATCAATGATGAACAGATGGCCAAGGTCAGTTACCAGAGCATTTACAGCCCGGTGCGTGATGCCGAAGGCAATGCGTATGCCTATCTTAATATCCCGTCTTTCGATTCGCAAATGGAATTAAAAAGGGAAATTTCCAATTTCCTGGTTACAATTATCAACCTCAATGCATTTATTTTCCTGATTGCGGGTGCCATCGCCCTGTTTATTACCAATCGCATTACTTCATCGTTTACGCTTATCAGTAATAAAATGCGCGCCATCAACCTGGGTAAAACCAATGAAGAAATTCCCTGGCACCGCAACGATGAAATAGGCGGGCTGGTAACGGAATACAATAAAATGCTGAACAAGCTGGAAGGCAGTGCGGCGCAGCTGGCCAAAAGCGAGCGCGAGGGCGCCTGGCGTGAAATGGCCCGGCAGGTGGCGCATGAGATCAAGAACCCCCTTACGCCCATGAAGCTCAGCATCCAGTACCTGCAAAAAGCCATCGACAATAATTCTCCTAATGTAAAAGAAATGACATCGGGCGTAGCCAAAACCCTGGTAGAACAAATTGATCACCTGTCTAAAATTGCGGCCGACTTTTCTCAGTTCGCCAATATCGGTAATCCGCGCAGCGAGGTATTTGATTTGCATGATATGCTCCATTCGCTGGTTTCGCTGTACACGGCCACCGATAACCTGGAATTTCAATGGCACCCGGTACCGCAACGCATCGTACTGTTTGCCGATAAAACCCAGCTGAACCGCCTGTTTACCAATTTGCTTCAGAACGCAGTAGAAGCCTGCGACAATGTAGAGAACAAAAAGATAGTGATGTCGGAAGAGCTGGAAGAAGGTTATGTAATTGTAAAAATCGCCGATAACGGGCATGGTATACCTCAGCAGGTGCAGGAAAAGATATTTACGCCCAATTTTACCACCAAATCATCCGGCACCGGCCTGGGCCTGGCCATGAGCAAGAATATCATTGAACAGGCCAAGGGCGATTTATGGTTTGAAACAAAGGAAAATGGGGGTTCTGTTTTCTTTGCTAAGATCCCGTTGTTTAAGATAGTGAGCTAGTTTAGACAACAGCCATTTTTAGTTTTTTTCGGTTGGAAATATATGCTTCAAATTCCTTTAATGAAAAACTGCTCAGGTTATGTGCTGCGGTAAGTCCGCCTTTTTGCGCTGCCAGCACCCCGTACCGGCAATCATCAAATCCTTCCGTATTGTGTGCATCCGGATCTATCGAGATCAATACCCCTTTTTCAATGGCTTCACTGATCCAGTACCAGTCCATATCAAGGCGCCGGGGATGCGCATTCAGCTCAATGGCCACCTGCTGTTCTGCACAGGCCTCAATAATCTTGGCATGATCTACGGGGTATCCTTTGCGGCTCAGCAGCAGCCTGCCGGTTAAATGCCCTAAAATGGTAGTGAAAGGGTTCCTGATGGCATTCAGTAGTCGCAGCATGGCTTTTTCTTCTGTCATCTTTAAGTTGGCATGTACGGAGGCGATTATTAAATCAAAAGTTGAGAGTATGGAATCGGCGTAATCGAGGCTGCCATCATTTAGTATATCGCACTCAATGCTTTTAAAGATTTTGAATGGTTTGAATTTATCATTCAGTTCATCTACATACATATGTTGCTCCCTGATGCGATCTTCCTTCAGCCCGTTTGCATAGAAAGCGCTCTTGCTGTGATCGCTGATGACCAGGTATTCGTGGCCTTTTGCTATACAGGCTTTAGCCATTTCCTCAATCGTGTTGGTACCATCGCTCCAGTTGCTATGGGTATGAATGATGCCTTTGATGTCTTTGTCTGTTATTACGTTTGGTAGGCCCTTAGCTGTTTTTTCAAGAATATTGGGCACGCCCCGCAGGTAAGCGGGTACTGGTAAAATGCCTGCTGCTGCAAACAGGGACAAATCTGTATTATCTGCTGCAGCGCTCAGATTGTTCAGCGCAAATTTTGTGGTAAAAGCAGTTGTAAATGTGGCGGGTCCCGTGGTCATAAATAAGCGTTGCGGCAGCGGGCTGCCGCCGGTATGCAAACGAAGCTTCAGACCATTTTTTAATTTGTAGACAAGTCCGTCGCCGGTTTCTTCCAGCAATTCCGGCGGTTGCGCGGTCTGGAAAGCAGGTTTTACCTCGTGGTTTTGTTTGGCGATAACGAACTCGAGTTCATCGATGGTCAGATCCTGGCGGCGAAAGGCGCCGGTAACAGCTACCGCGCCGGGGGTAAAACTTTTTTCGAGGTATGCCTGTATGGATGGAAACAGGGCTGCTACGCTTGCATATAAAAAGCTGCCCTGGTTTTGCATGTAATATTCAATCGCTTCCTGCACATTCTGCTGTGTTTTTGCACCAAAGCCTTTATACAGCAACAACCGGTTCTCATTACAGGCATATAATAATTCACCCAGGCCCTCAATTTCCATTTCTTTCCAGACAGTAGCAATCTTTTTCGGGCCCAGTCCTTTTATCTGTAGCATTTCCAAAACGCCGGCAGGTGTGGCCATCACCAGGTCTTCCAGCACCTGTAATTTGCCGGTAGCCAGTATTTCAGTAATTTTTTTTGCGGTGGAATCGCCGATTCCTTTTAATGCCGGCAGTTTATCGGGCGGGGTATCTGCCAGCGGCAACGGTAATTTTTCAATGTTGAAAGCTGCCGCCGCGTAAGATTTCGACTTAAAGGAATTGCCGCCATGTATGTCCATCAGTTTGGAAAGCAAAGAGAACTGGTCTGCGATAAAACTATTATCTATCATATTACAGCATTAAAAAAACAATAAACAAATGTAGAACTTAGCGCTGTATTTCAGGCTGCGCGGGCTTTTTTATCCGGGCAAGCAAAAAAAAGTCCCGGCAAACTGACAGGACTTTGTATGATTCGTAATTTTGAAGAAGCTTATTTCTTC
>CAXTMV010000221.1:0-7829 GCA_964245425.1 uncultured Flavihumibacter sp.
AAAGAAGAAAAACTGATAAAAATCAGTGCAGCGGAACGAGCAAAAAACCAACGAACAAAACAACGCCAGAAAACAGCGGCCCGTCTGGCAGTGGGGCTGGTCTGCGGGCTGTTGGTACTTGCCTCCTGGCTGTACATAGACAGTATAAAGGCGGCCAACCGATCAAAAGCCCTGTACTTTTCGTCTGAGGCTTCCAAGTTAATAAATACAGACCCAACACAAGCGCTACACTTGCTGGTGGCAGCGGATTCTTTGTTAAAAAACGAGGAAGGCATTTTGCAAAATAGCTATGCCTTGTACAACAGTTCACAAACAACCCCTTTTTACCAGGAAGACATCTATACCAGGTTGCTACATCCGGTGTTCCGCCTTTCACCCGATAAAAAATACCTGGCCATATTCAGCGCAAGTGGTAAAGATGATCAAACAACCGCTTTTTTAACTGATATAGATGGCCATCCGCTTAGTACAATTCAGTATAAAAAACAAAATATTGAAGACATCGCATTCATCCCGGGGAAAAAAGAATTGCTGGTTTTATTTAAAAATCAGCCATCGGAGGATTCCGATTCGTTGAAAAATAATTCGGGAATTAATAAAACAATCATCCGGTACAACTACGGTGGGCATATCCAGCAGGCGTTCGAATACGCCCGTTTATATTCAGGGCTTTCTATTGCCGCAGACGGCCAATCCTTTATTACAGCAGAGCCGGTAACGGACAGCGGCCAAGGGATTTTAGTGCTGCAAAGACGATTGGACAATGGAAAAGCAATCAAAACACGGTTAACGTATGATGGCGAGCCTAAACATTTCCATTGGCATCCGGTTGATAATAAGCTCCTATTTACAACTTCGGACAGCGTGGTTTGCTGGAACCTGGCAAATGATTCAATAGTCTCTAAGTACCTGCCTACGGTGAAATTTGCCAATTTCTCACCGAACGGGAAATATTTAGCAGCTTATGCGACAGACGATTTTACAGGTCATTCATCAAAAACAGTCGTATGGAAAACAAACGGCGACAAAATAGCCGATCTGCCTGACTCTTTTTATGGAGTGAATGCTTCTTTTTCAGAAAATAGCACTGAAATACTCACCTACTCTTTTGATTCTACCCTCAGCATCTGGGGTGTTGACGGCAAATTGCACAAAAAAATAGATTACAGGGAAAGCTTAGTATCGTGGGCCTTATTTTGTGCCGGCAAGATTGTTACCAGTGCAAATTACAACCAGCTAGGGATATCTGTTTATGACACCATCGGCCACGGCCACCTGATTTCAATGATGGAAAAAGGCAGACAAATTGAACAGATTCAGTGTTATGATTCCGTGCTGCTCTGCAGCACAGCCAATCATATCCGTTTTTGGAATATTCATTCAGAAAAAACAGTTGGAAAGACCCATTGGTTTTTAGATAAAAATAGTCTTGTTTCTGAAGATGACGCGTTTCAGCAGGCCGCGCAGTTGTTGGTTCACTTCAACGGTTTGTTCCAAAACAGGCTCTTTTCCATTTTACCTTCCGGCAAAGACTTTTTTTTATTTTCCGGCACAATACATAACGGAGATTTTACCAGCCTGGAGCCTGATACCATTTATATTACAATCTTTGGCGACGGAAAAATCAGGCAGTCGCCTCCCATTCCCAATATTTCCTTTCTATCCGCCGTAAAAAAGCAAGGCGCAGAAGAATTCCTGGTCCTGGATGCAGGCGGCGTTCTACACAGGGTAAATTTCAGCGGCCAGGTTTTATCAACTTTTACCGCAGTGGTACCTTTTCATACAGATGTAGACAAAATAACCCACTTTGAATACAGCAAAGACAATTCCGTTATCGCTTCCACCGAACGCGGTTATATCCGGTATTGGAATGAAAACGGCGATTCGTTACATACACTTGATTTTCCGATTGCTGCATATGACCTCCCTTCAAAAAATAGCCTTGGAAAAGGACATTTGTCTTCTTTCAGCGTATCACAAGACGAAAACATGATTGCCGCTTTTACAGGGGATTATAATGTATTAATTTATCATACTGCATCAAAGCTGCTGGATACTATCTCCTACAATCAACAAGGCACCCAAATGCTGCAGGTAGTGCTTTCAGGCCAGTTGATCCAAAACGGTAAATACCTGGTAACAGAAACGGAGCGGGGCATCGATCTGTGGAGCATACAAACAAAGACAATATTGACCCATATTGCCTGTGATCCCCAGGATTTTTATGTGTCTGCCGATGAGAAAACAATATTAATTAATCAGTGGCATGAACCTGCTATCAGCTACCCGCTGCCGCTCGGCCTGAACGACTGGATGCACAGCAGATCCGTAGCGCCCCTGTCTGAGGAGAACAGGCGCAAATATAACCTGCCCTGAGCATTCGTCTGTCGCCTGCCGGACGGTTCAGTATACCCGCCGCCTGTATCTTTGCACCATATTCAATCATTATGCAGCAAAAGATTCCGTTCCTGTTGATTGTCGCTTGCTTTTTTACCGCCATCGGCTGCCGGCAGAAAGCCGCGCCCCAACCATCTTTTACCATCAATGGAATGCCTGCGCCGGAACTGAACTCCGGGTATGGCTGGCTCAATTCCTCCCAATCCTATTCGTTAAAAAATTTCAGGGGTAAGATAGTATTGCTCGATTTCTGGACCCTGGGCTGCATCAACTGCCAGCATGTAATACCGGAAATAAAAAGACTCGAAGACAGTTTTCCGAAAGAACTGGTGGTGGTGGGCATCCATTCGGCAAAATTTCAATCGGAGAAACAGGATCAACGGATAAAAGATGCCATTGTAAAATTCGGAATCGATCACCCCGTGCTCAACGATGCCGATTACCAGGTATGGAATGCCTACGGGGTGGAATCATGGCCTACGCTGGTGCTCATTACGCCCGATGGAAAGATTGCCAAAAAAACAGAAGGCGAAGATGCATATGAAACACTTAGGTCTTCTATCCGCCAACTGGCCGAACAATATGCGGGGCAGCTCAACAATACACCCTTTGTGTTCAGCACCCGGGAGCAGGCTGATAGTACATCGGTATTAAAATTTCCTTCCAAACTGATGGCAGATGAAAACGGTGATATCTGGCTATCAGACAGCGGTCACGACCGCATTCTAAAAATAGATAAGACGGGTAAGATCCTAACTGTGATCGGAAGCGGCAAAAAAGGATTGGCAAACGGTCCTTTTGCCAACGCCAGCTTTAACGAGCCGCAGGGCCTGGCGGTTAAAAATAATATCCTCTATATCGCAGATGCAAAAAACAATGTTATCCGGGCAGCCAATCTTGCCAACGGCCAGGTAAGTACCCTTGCAGGCAACGGGGAAATGGGCTATTACTATGACAATGAAAAAAGAAATGAACCGGTGTTACCCAACAGTCCCTGGGACCTGCTCATTGTTAACAATGACTTATACATTGCGGATGCCGGCAACCACCAACTATTGAAAATGAACCTGGCCGATAATAAGGTCTTCCGCTTTGCAGGTACCGGCGAAGAAGGCATTCAGGATTCGGTTATTGAGCAGGCTAGTTTCAGTCAGCCCAGCGGCCTGGCCCGGCAGGGCGATATCCTGTATGTGGCAGACCCCGAGGCCAGCGCCATCCGGCAACTCAATCTTAAAACCAGGTCTGTGAAAACAATCATCGGCAAGGGACTATTTGAATTTGGAGACAAAGACGGGCAAGCAGCTGCTGCGCAACTGCAGCATTGCAGCGGGCTGGCGGAAAGCAAAGGTGTTCTTTATATTGCTGATACTTATAACGGTAAAGTAAAAGCGCTTTCTTTGAAAAACAACATCGTTCGCACCCTTGTTACAGGTCTTGATGAGCCCAACGGCCTGCTGGTACTGGGCGATGAACTCTGGGTTACGGATACCAATCACCAGCAACTGGTAAAATACAACCTGCAGAAAGGTGGTAAGGAATTAGTAAAGGTGCGGTTGTAAGCCATTCCCATTATAAAATCTTCCGCTAAGGGCAATAAAAAAGGGCTTGCATGGAAATGCGGCCCCGTCTTAAAATCCAATATCCTATGAAAAACCGGTGCTAAGATAATAGGCGTAATGGAAAAATACAAGGTGAAACTACGCGGTTTTTAAACAAATGAATTGATACGCGTAGGCGCTTCGGAAACCAATAAACAAATAAACGAGGGGGCTGAAATAAAAATACAAGCAGCCAACCTGCTGGCTATCTTATTTATTTCTGGTTCACCGGCGTTTCAATGATCAGAAACTCACTATCTGTCTTGCATTGGATAAAGAGCTCAGTGCCTTCCCAGGCGCCCAACCCATCTTTTTCTGAAACGAATACATCATTCGCCCGGAGCGAACCTTTGATACAAAACAGGAACAGGCACTTGTTGACCGGGTTAAGCGGGTATGCTATTTCCTGCCCTGCATCAAAGTATCCCAACGATAGTTTTGCATTCTGGTTGATCCAGCAATGCGAGAGCCCTTCTTCTGAAGATACAATAGTAACCAGTTTGTTTTTCCTGCTTTCTTTCGGAAAATGCCTCAGCTGGTACCGTGGCGTAATATGCTGCAGCTTGGGCTGGATCCATATCTGCAAGAAATTTACTTCTTCTTCCCCGATATTGTATTCTTCATGATGAAGACCACTGCCTGCGCTCATGATCTGAACCCCGCCCTCACTGATAACCGTGCTGTACTGCATCGAATCTTTATGGTTCATCTTACCTTTCAGCAATACGGAGATAATCTCCATGTTTACATGCGGATGAATGCCAAATCCTTTGCCTTTCTCCAACAGATCGTCATTGAAAGCCACCAGCGTACCAAAAGCACTCGCCGTTGGGTTATAATAATCGCTGAAACTAAAGGTGAATTGGCTTTTCAGCCAGCCAATGTCCTTCTGCCCTCTTTCCGCAGCCGGGAATAATACTGTTTTCATGTGTCCCTTTTTATTGATTAGTCGTTATCGATATGATGCAAACATTATTCAATCCCTGTTTTTCCTTACAGTTGCCAACCGCGGCCGTTAGAACAGGCAAACCGGGGTTAACCCCCACAGCAATTATTGTTAGCGATTTCACAAAAACAAGGGCTGGTGGCAGCACTTTCAAAAACAAATGCATGATAACAATAATTTGCACGAAATTTGAAAATTTGATTTTTAAATGGAATGCGATGCCGTTTTTACATGCTTTTTCTCCTTTATTGATCGGCCTGCTGGCCCTAACCGCCTGCAATAACAATTTAAATCCTAATAAGTCTATGAATCATATAACTACCGCCACGGCACCTGCAGTTAGCAATGAAGGCTCCCTGAAAACAGACACGGCTACACTGGGTACCGGCTGCTTCTGGTGCACAGAAGCCATTTTCCGGGAACTGGATGGCGTTCTGAAAGTAACCAGCGGCTACAGCGGCGGGCATGTGGTAAACCCCCGGTATGAGCAGGTCTGTGAAAAAAATACTGGTCATGCAGAAGCGGTACAGGTCATATACGACCCGGCCGCCATCAGTTTTGACGAGCTGCTGGAAGTGTTCTGGAAAACACATGACCCCACCACGCTGAACAGACAGGGAAACGATACAGGTCCGCAATACCGGAGCGTTATTTTCTACCACAATGAAGAGCAGCGAAAAAAATCGGAACGGTATAAAATGGAACTCGACAAAAGCAATGCTTTTGGCAAACCGATCGTTACGGCAATAGAATCCTTCAGGAATTTTTATCCGGCGGAAAAATACCACCAGGATTATTACAGTAATAACGGTGCTGCCCCTTATTGTTATTATGTTATCCGGCCCAAACTGGAAAAATTTGAACAGGTCTTCAAAGACAAACTACGGCATAAGTGATTATATGTACACCCGCGACAAAGCACTGCCGCCAGGCGGTGCTTTTCTGTTTACGCCCGCATTCAAAATGGAAAATGAGCAGCAGCGCCATCTGTAAACAGCACATACTTACTTAATTAGCGCCATATTACCAAACCCTTTAAAAGCGGCAACATCCTTGCATTTGTTTTCAAAATTCCGTTATTTTCGTGTTTTATTATGAAAAGAATCGAATTGGAAATAGTGGCATTATCGCATAGTATTACCCAAACACATTCCTATGCCGTAGTATTGGGAGAGATCAATGGCCTCCGGCGGCTGCCCATTGTGATCGGTGGCTTTGAAGCCCAGGCCATTGCCGTTGCGCTGGAAAAAATGCAGCCCAGCCGGCCGCTTACGCACGACCTGATGAAAAATTTCATGCATGCTTTTGGCGTAGACCTTACCGAGATCATTATCAGCGATCTACAGGAAGGCATTTTTTATAGTAAACTGGTTTGTGTGAGCGAAAACGATACCGTAGAGATCGATTCCCGCACCTCAGATGCATTGGCGCTGGCCGTCAGGTTTGGATGCCCCATTTATACCTACGAACACATCCTGGAAAGCGCAGGTATCCTGATGGAAGATACCGGCAAAAAGAAAAAGGGCGATGGCCCTTCCAAGCCAACCACCGAAACAACCGGCCAGGAAGATCTGAAAAACCTGAGCCTGGAAGAATTGCATACCCTGCTGACCGAAGTACTGGAACACGAAGATTACCTGCGGGCCATCGTTATAAGAGATGAAATCAATGCACGGAAGGGATAAGATGGCTGATGGCTGATATAAAGCACGCTGTCGGCAACTCATTCTCACGTTTGTCGCACGCATCCCATTATCACATTTTCCTCATTTATCACATTTAATCCATTGGTTGTTTTTCCCAATTGTAAAATAAACCTTGGTCTCCGGGTATTGCAGAAAAGGGCAGATGGCTTTCATGATATTGAAACCATTTTCTACCCGGTTCCGGTAAGAGATGCATTGGAGATAATCACTTTACCACCGGCAGCGGTGCCGCAGCTAACGGTGTATGGACTGCCCATTGCCGGCGATCCGGCAGATAATCTTTGCATGAAAGCCTGGTGGCTATTAAAAAAAGACTTCCCAACGCTGCCAGCCGTAGCTATTCACCTGTTAAAAAATATACCGGCCGGTGCAGGGCTGGGTGGCGGATCTGCAGACGGCGCCGCTATGCTGCAGTTGCTGAACCGCCTCTTCCAATTGGCCATTACCGATCCGCAACTGGCCGGCTATGCGTTGCAGCTGGGCAGCGACTGCCCCTTCTTCATCCTTAACCAGCCTTGCCTGGCCAGTGGCCGCGGGGAACTGCTCTCGCCTGTTCCCATTGATCTGTCCGGCCACCAACTGGTATTGGTAAACCCGGGCATCCACATAAATACCGGCTGGGCATTCTCACAGTTAAATGTAAACGATTTGTTAACGGATTATATTCCTTTGCGGCAGGCCATGGGGCAGTCGCCGGAAAACTGGCCGCCCTTGCTGATCAATGATTTTGAAAAGCCCGTATTTGAAAAATACCCTGCCATGGCCGCCTTGCGGGAAAACCTGTACCGGATGGGCGCCGTGTATGCTGCCATGAGTGGCAGTGGCAGTACGGTCTATGGCCTGTTTGCTAAAACCATTCAATTGCCTGCCGACCTTCCCGCCCATTATAGGGTGGTGAAATTGTAGCATTTTTTATTAAATTTGGTGATAGAACAACAAATAAAACTTTTTATAAAAAGCAGTACCGTATGGGCATTCCGGGCATTGTGAGTCTTATTATTATAACAGCCACCTGCTTTATCTCATATAAAGGTTTTAAGAGCAGTAATTTTTATGCCAAATACGAGTTCGAGGTAGAGAAGATATTGCTTTACCGCGATTACAAGCGATTGCTTACCTCGGGCTTTCTGCATGTAAACTGGCAACACCTGTTGTTTAATATGGTTACCCTGCTGTTTTTCA
>CAXTMV010000221.1:7839-9500 GCA_964245425.1 uncultured Flavihumibacter sp.
TATTTTGCCAGCGAAATAGGCGGCAACCTGCTGGCCCTGCTCATACACCGTAAAAATCCTGGTTATAGTTCTGTCGGATCCTCCGGCGCCATCAATGGCGTCATGTTTGCTGCAATTGCGCTTTTTCCGGGCCTGCGCATTATTTTCATACCGGGATGGTTGTTCGGCCTGCTGTTTATTTTGTATTCTATTTATGGCATCCGATCACGGAAAGACAATATCGGGCACGAATCGCACCTGGGCGGCGCCCTGGCCGGTATGCTGATCGCGATCGCTTTTGAGCCGGCTGCAGTAATGAATAACACTGTTACGATCCTGTTGCTGTTGTTGCCAACCATCGCATTCATGATCATTATCATTACAAAGCCTTCCTTGCTGTTTGTAGACAATTACTGGTTTACGCATAAGTACAATTACACGGTAGACGACCGTTACAATACCCGCAAACGGAACAGCGAACAGGAAGTAGACCGCATCCTCGACAAGATCAACCAGCAGGGTATCAAGAGCCTTTCCAGGAAGGAAAGAGAATCGCTGGAGGAATACTCGCGCAAATGATCCTATTGACTGTTGAAATGTTAACTTATTCAGGAACAGTCAAAATAGCCAACAGCCCTTCTACATTCAGTGGCTCCGTCATCATCACAAGATTTCCTTCCGCATCCAGGGGCCATTCCTCTTTTGGCCGGTCCCAGTAAAGTTCTACGCCATTGCTGTCGGGGTCATTTAAATAAATGGCTTCCGACACGCCATGGTCAGAGGCGCCTGTCAACGGATAACCCGCCTCTAATAATCGTTTAAGGATGCCCGCGAGATCTTTTCGGGTGGGGTACAGGATGGCCGTATGAAATAACCCGGCGGCTTTCACTGGCGCGGGTGGTCCATCTTTGCTGTACCAGGTATTTAACCCGATGTGATGATGATAGCCGCCCGCCGAAATAAATACGGCACTGGACCCATAACGCTGCATGATCGTGAAGCCCAGCAGGTCTCGGTAAAATTGCAGGGAGCGTTCGAGGTCGGCTACTTTTAAATGCACATGCCCGATACGTGCCTGGGCGGGAACGATGTAGGTCATTGGTTGAAAAGTTGATCAGTTGATGGGTAGAAAAAAATATTATTTAGTTGTCAACCGGCTGATATCATCCCAGGCCATCCAGTGCGCGCGCAAAGGTACCGCACCGTTCCTACTATAAAAACGCCGGGCGGTATCATTGTCTTCTGCCGCATTTACACAGATACGAAAGGCATTTTGTTGCACAAACCAGGCGGCCAGAAGCTGTAATAGCGCAACGGCCGTGCCCGTTCTGCGGTAAGCCGGAACAACATTGATCCACTCCAGTTCTCCTTCGCAGTCAAAACGGGTGGTCAGGTGACCCGCGATAAACCCAATGGTATCTTCATTGTCGGTGGCCAGGTAAATGATCCGCGGCAGCAGGGCCTGTTGCGGATGCAAACTGGCGTTCATATAGCCTTCGATGCGTAATTGCCAGTAGGCAGGGCTTTCCCATTCCACGGAACGGATAAGCGAAAGCGCAGGGATATCCTGGTCGCCTGCCTGCCGGTATTGTATACTCATGACTGCAATAATAGCAAATGTACCGGGTATGCGGTGTTTTATCATCCGGCCGGAAAAAATATTAAGCCGGTCAGGATGGCCC
>CAXTMV010000222.1:0-9469 GCA_964245425.1 uncultured Flavihumibacter sp.
CCAGAACACTGCCAGCTGCTGATAGACTTTTATTTGCTGGTCTTTCACGTCGCCTCTTACCACCGATGATTCGAGAGACGCCACATAGGCTTGTTGAGACGGGGAGAGCTTTTGCCGCGCCGCAGTAAGAATGGCGGAAGCATCGAGTTTAGGGGGCAGGTTCCCTTCTCCACTGTCTGCCGTGGTTAACGGCTTGCGGGGAGGCATGGTATTCCCAAAAAAATAAATCAGCAGTAATAAGATAAGACCTGAACCTACGAGAATAAATTGCTGTTTCTTCACTTAATTACACAATTAGGGATGCAATTTACATCTCAGCGTCGGGGTTTGGCTGATCATCTTTTACTGTTTCCAGTTTTTTAACTTCCTGCACAAACTCTTTGGCAGGTTTAAATGCAGGAATAAAATGTTCGGGAATGTGCACCGCTACATTTTTTTTGATGTTGCGCCCAATCTTAGCGGCTCTTTTTTTGGTGATAAAACTGCCGAAACCCCGGATATAAATGTTTTCCCCCTGGGCCAATGTATCTTTTACTTCTTTGAACATGGCCTCTAAGGTTACCAGGACATCAATTTTTGGAATCCCGGTTTTTTCGGCAATCTGATTGATTAAGTCGGCTTTTCTCATTTTGTTGAAAACTTGAGGGTTTATAATATTATGTAACAAAACGAAACTTTCGTCATTTTCATATGTGGTTCATAACCAATTACGAAGATAATATAAAAGAGCTTTTATATGAGCGCCGGGGCCAGATAAAATATTGGTTTTGAGAATAAAGGATAAAAAAGCCGAAAATGGACCTAATTTTACCCTTTTTCGTCTAAAAAAACAGGCAGCGCACGCTATGAAAGCTGATTTTACGGCAAAACTGATGAAATGGAACAACCAGCACAATACGCGCACAATGCCCTGGAAGGGCGAAAAAGACCCCTATAAAATCTGGTTGAGTGAAATTATTCTTCAGCAAACCAGGGTAGAACAGGGACTCGCCTATTATGAGCGGTTTGTGAAAGCCTTTCCAACCATAGACCAACTGGCGGCCGCCGACCCGCAAAAAGTATTTAAATTATGGGAAGGATTGGGTTACTATACCCGTTGCAAAAACCTGCTGGCAACTGCCCGCTTCATCAGCCAGGAAAAAAAAGGGCTGTTCCCGAATGATTATGACACCATCCTCTCCTTAAAAGGCATCGGGCCTTATACGGCGGCAGCCATCGCATCCTTTGCCTTTAATTTGCCCCATGCAGTGGTAGATGGAAATGTGTTCAGGGTGCTGGCAAGGTATTTTGGTATTGCCACACCCATCGATACGCCTGCCGGTAAAAAATTATATACCCTGCTGGCAATGGAGCTGCTCGACAAAAAAAATCCCGGTTTCTACAACCAGGCTATTATGGATTTTGGCGCCGTTATCTGCAGGCCCCAGCAACCACTTTGCGGGCAATGCCCGCAAAAAAAAGACTGCCAGGCACTGAAGCACGGTACCCTAACCGCCCTGCCCGTAAAAGAGAAGCAGCTGAAAAGAAAAAACCGCTGGTTGTATTATTTTATCGTTCGCATCAACAAAAGTATCCTGTTGCAGAAAAGAACAGAAAAGGATATCTGGGAAAACCTGTATCAATTTGTTTTATATGAAAGTGAAGCGGTACTGGTACCTGATAAAAAAACCCTGGCACCAATCCTAAAATTATTATTTGGCAACCAGGCAGTAAAACTGGGTATTATTTCGCCGTTGTTTCAGCAACAGCTTACCCACCAAACGATTGTTGGGCAGTTTATCGAAATAGAAACGGATAAGATTCCCGGTACACTGACAGGCTATGAACTGGTACCGGCAGCTCACATTAAAGATTATCCCTTCCCCCGGTTTATCACTGCCTGGTTGCAACAGGAAAGCAAGCCCCTGCAACTCTTTTGACCGCCGGCAACGGCCCAACACCTATTCATCTGCGCAGCGGATAACATTAAATTGGAAAGCTGGTATTTTAATCGTTACGAACCGGCTTCCTGCGCGGGCAACTAGTATCCGCACCGGGGTTATGGCATGTTTATAGCTGGTATTCCGATGGCTGCTAAAAGGTTACCACCATTGCCGTAAGCACCTTCATAAGAGCTAAAAAAATCCATTTATTTACCTGAAAAAATCTAACTTTAAAGAGAGATTTATACCCGGCGATGATTATTTAACAATAAACTATCAACTATGCGTGGCGTTAACAGGGTAATGCTGATTGGCAATCTTGGAAAAGACCCGGATGTACAATACCTGGAAGGTAATATCGGCGTGGCAAAATTCTCTTTGGCAACTACAGAAACCTATAAAGACAGATCCGGAAAACTGATATCCCAAACAGAATGGCATACGGTTGTTCTATGGCGTGGATTGGCAGACCTGGCAGAAAAATACCTTCACAAAGGAAGCCTGGTATATATTGAAGGCCGCCTGCGCACCCGCAGCTGGGAAGATAAAGAAGGAAATAAAAAATTTGCAACAGAAGTAGTAGGCGACAATCTTATTATGCTTGATAAAAGAAACGACGGCAGCCATGGTGCCGGTCACGATGGAAGCCTCGACAACCTGAGTAACCCCGACACCCCCATGCCCGGAGAGCATTCCGGCGACCTGCCTTTTTGATTACTATTTATTGCAACTTTGCGTTTATCCGGTTCATTACACGCCAACACCTTTATTAGTAAACGCAGATTTATAACGAAAACCCACTGCTTTGGATCACCTCGCGGATTTTAGTGCCTATCTTCATCACCCATCTTTGCTTTTACTGGCCGGCAACCCGCAAGGCATTGCTTTGCTGGCCATGCTGATTGTTTTTTTACTGGTGATTTCTTTTTTTATTTCCGGCGCTGAATTGGCTTTTTTTTCGCTTAGTTACAAAGATGTAAATATGCTTAAAACCAAGCAGGATGCAGGCTGGAAAAGAATTGTAGGCTTACTGGAGGATCCGAAAATATTGCTGGGCTCATTGCTCATAGCCAGTACCCTTGTAAATATTGCCGTTATTATTCTTTCCAATTTCCTGATAGACCAGATGCTGCCGGAGTTAAAAACCAGCATCTGGCTGGCATTTATTAAAATTATTATCATCAGTTTTTTCCTGGTACTGTTTGGCAAGGTATTGCCCAAAGTATGGGCCACACAAAATAATCTCCGCTTTGCTTACAATGCATCTTTTATTGTTGAAATCATTCATTACCTGTTCAAACGAACCAGCACCTGGCTGGTAAATATGTCAGACAGTATTGAACAGCTGCTGGGTAAAAAAGCAACTTCTTACAGCCTGGAAGAGCTGGACAGCGCCATTGACATCACCGCCAGCACAGACGCCACCGAAAAAGAAAAAAATATCCTGAAAGGGATTGTGAAATTTGGCAATATCACGGTAAAGCAGGTGATGACTACCCGCCTTGATGTCTGCGGCATTAACCAGGCTGTCTCTTTCCGGCAACTGATCAAAAACGTGGCAGAACTGCATTACTCGAGGCTGCCTGTTTACCACGAAAGCCTCGACGAGGTAACAGGCATTGTCCATACCAAGGATGTGCTGCCACACCTGAATGAAGCCGACGGCTTTAACTGGCTGCAGCTGATACGCCAGCCTTATTTTGTGCACGAACAGAAGCTGATTGAAGATCTGCTGAAAGAATTCCAGGAAAAGCGTATACACTTTGCCGTGGTGGTAGATGAATTTGGCGGTACCAGCGGCATCGTATCGCTCGAAGACATACTGGAAGAAATTACCGGCGATATCAAAGACGAGTTTGACGAGGAAGAAAACACCGATACTAAAATAGACAACTACAACTATCTCTTTGAAGGCAGAACCATGATCAATGATGTCTGTAAAGTAATGGATTTGCCGGTTGACACTTTTGACCGGGTAAGGGGCGATAGTGATTCACTGGCCGGACTGATACTTGAAATAGCCGGCCATTTTCCGGCTGTAAACGACGTAATTACCAGCGGCGATTTTGACTTTACCATATTGGAACTGGACCGCAACCGGATTAAAAAAGTAAAAATATCCGTTAAGCCGGCAAATAAATAATACCTCTCTATGCAACAGATCTGCCCGAAAAACTGGCCCGGCGCCGTCATATGGCTATCCGTTACCCTTTTTTTCTTCTCCTGCAACAGTACCTATACACCCCGGCCACGTGGTTTTTTTAAAATAGCCTTCCCAGCCCACCAGTACCAGGTGTTTGACAAACCGGGCTATCCTTACAGGTTTGAATACCCTGTTTACGCAAACATCTTACAAGACAGCACTTATTTTGAGCAGCAACCCGAAAATCCCTACTGGCTTAATATTGAATTTCCGCAGTTCAATGGAAAAATATACATCAGCTACATAGAGATTGGTGGCAAAAGCCGCTTCAAGATCCGTGATGCAAAAGGCAATTACATCGACTCTACCGGGATAAACAATTTCGATAACCTGGTAAAAAGTTCTTATGCCCTTACTTACAAACACACGTATAAAGCATCTTCTATAGACGACAGCGCTTTTACCACTCCCAACCGCGTAGAAGGCGTATATTTTACCATTGGTGGCAACGCCGCCACGGCCAACCAGTTCCTGGTTACTGACACCGTAAAGCATTTCCTGCGCGGGGCATTGTATTTTGATGCCACCCCCAATGCAGACTCACTGGGCATCGTAAACCATTTTCTGCAGCAGGATATGAAACACCTGATAAACAGTTTTACCTGGAAGTAATGAAAGCATGCCGCCCGAAAAGAGACCCACCTTCGGCCGGTTTGTCATAAGTTTGCAGTATAAACAACCGGATAGTGATAGCGATAGAAAATATACTGATAAGCGATGAAGTAATAGAATCGCAGTTTGTCTGTGATCTTAACAAATGCAAGGGCGGCTGCTGCGAAGACGGTGACGCCGGCGCCCCACTTACCAAGCAGGAACTGGAAGAAGTAAACAAGGCCTACGAAATCGTACAACCTTATATGACGCCCGAAGGTATTGCAGTTACCGAAAAAGAAGGCCGGTACCAGTACGACAGGGAATTTGGCTGGGTTACACCTACCATAAAGGGAAAAATGTGTGCTTACGGTTACCGCGATAGAACGGGTATCATCATGTGCGCATTTGAGCAGGCCTTTAATGAAAGGAAAATTCAATGGAAAAAACCGATCAGCTGCCATCTTTACCCCATTAAAATAAAAAAGAGCAAAGAATATGAGATGCTGAATTATGAACCAAGGGAAGACATGTGCAGCCCGGCCTGTACCCTGGGCAAAAAACTAAAAGTACCTACCTATGTTTTCCTGAAACAAGCCCTGGTGAGAAAATACGGGGAAGATTTTTATGGCCTGCTGGAACAGGTGGCAGCGCAATATTTTAAAGACAAGAAGAAATGAGTTCATTCAATAGTTCGAACGTTCGAACTATTGACGACTATAGATTATGACAGAATCTGCATCCACCTTTATAGCAAAAAGCACCGTTAAATCGGCCGACCTGGAACACCGCCGGAAGATCAATTTTAATATTGGCCGGTACAACAGCAGCGTACCCGCCGGCAAAGAACAATTTTCAGATATCAGCAATGCCCGCGAACGGGCCAAGAATATAAAATGGCGCGCACTGGAAACCCTGGATCAGCAACTGGAAAGTTTTGAAGCAGCATTTACCAAACGCGGTGGTAAAGTAATCTGGGCAACAGATGCCCAGGAAGCATTGCAGGAAATAAAAAAAATATGCGAAGCCAAAAATTGCCGCACGGTAGTAAAAAGCAAGAGCATGGTAACCGAAGAGCTGAAGCTGAATGATTTTCTGCACGCAGCAGGCATTGAAAGCATTGAGACCGATTTGGGCGAATACATACAACAGCTGGATGGCGAGCCGCCTTATCACATTGTTACGCCTGCCATGCATAAAAGCAAGGAGGATGTGGCAAAACTGTTTTACGAAAAACTGCATACCGCACCCAATCTTTCACCGGAAGCACTTACGCTGGTGGCAAGGGAAAAATTGCGCGAGAAATATATACAGGCCGAAATCGGCATCACGGGCGCCAACTTCCTGTTAGCAGATATCGGTGGTATTGCCATCACGGAAAATGAAGGCAATGCCAGGTTAAGTTGTGCTTTCCCAAAAACACATATCGCTATTGCAGGCATCGAAAAGATAATTCCCTCTTTGACCGATCTTGCCTTATTCTGGCCACTGCTCTCTACTTTTGGCACCGGTCAGAAAATGACTGTTTACAATACGGTGGTAACGGGCCCACGGCAGCCGGCAGAAACCGATGGCCCGGACGAGATGTACGTGATACTACTCGACAACGGGCGCTCCCAGATTTTAGCCAATCCCAAAACCAGGGAAAGCCTGTATTGCATCCGATGCGGGGCATGCCTTAATGCCTGTCCTGTGTATAAGAATATAGGTGGCCATGCATATGGTACTACATACAGCGGGCCCATTGGCGCTGTAATAACGCCCCATTTGAAAGAAATGAATGAGTGGAAACACTTAAGCTATGCATCATCGTTATGCGGCAACTGTACAGAAGTATGCGCAGTAAAAATCAATTTACACGAACTGTTGCTGGAAAACCGGCACGAGGCGGTAGTACAGGGAGCGGCAACACGAGCAGAGCGCATTGCCTGGAAGATCTGGAAAACAGCCAGCCTGAACCGAAACCTGATGAACAAAGGCAACCGGAAAATAAAGAACTGGTCGGTCAATAAACTCTTTAAAGGCTGGACGGCACACCGGGGCGATCTCGATTTTGCCGAAAAAACTTTTAACCAGTTATGGAAAGCACAGCACAAAGAATGATGCAGTAAAGGGTTTTGAGAATATATTTGTAGGCAGCCGGCAGATTGGCTGACTATTATTATATACGGATGTTATTATTCTACACGCATACCATTACCCCCCGCTTACAGTATATTATCGACTTCATCAGTAAAGAACTGTTTGACGAACCCATCAGGTTTACCACCGATGCCGACCAGTTCAGGCAGTCGGCCGAACCCAGGATCAATTATTCAGAACAGGATTTCTCAGAGCAGGAATTCTATATTAAGGCTACTCCGCTGCTGTTTGAAACCGGTATAAAAACACAGCCGGTAGAATGTTTTGAAGTAGATTATCATACCGCTTTTTTTCAGACCAGCGGCGATTATCCATTTGATCTGCTGGCTGCTTCTTTTTACCTGATAACAAGGTATGAAGAGTACCTGCCACACCAGAAAGACATATATGGCCGTTATGCCCACACCAATTCGCTGGCGTTTAAAGAGCATTTCCTTCGCCAGCCGCTGATCAATATCTGGCTCGATGACTTTAAGAAGAAACTCAAAAAGAAATTTCCGTCTCTCGTTTTCAGGCGCAGGCCGTTTAAATTCATTCCCTCTTACGATATAGACATTGCCTGGTCTTACCGGCACAAAGGCTGCCTGCGCAATATGGGCGGCTATCTTGCTTCGCTGAAAAAGGGGCATTGGCATTCGCTGAAAGAAAGATGGAATGTATTACAGAACAAACATCCCGATCCTTATGATTCTTATGAATGGCTGGATGCATTGCACCTGTATTGTAAAATAAAGCCCCTCTACTTTTTCCTGGTTGCACAAAAAAGACAGGGGTACGATAAAAATACGCCCACTTCTTCCAAGGCATTACAGGAACTGATTGCCTATTTTTCCGTCGTGTACAAAGTAGGCCTGCATCCCTCCTGGCAAAGCAGTGTAGCAACCACTCAGCAGGTATTGCTGGAGGAAAAGGAATGGCTGGAAGTAATCATCGACCGGCCGGTGGAACACAGCCGCCAGCATTATATAAAATTTACGCTGCCACAGCATTTCAGGCGTTATATTGAATGCGGGCTGTTAAAAGATTACTCAATGGGCTACGGCAGCATTAATGGCTTTCGCGCATCGGTTTCCTCTTCCTTTTACTGGTTCGACCTGGAAAAAAATGAATCCACGCCCTTACAGCTTTTCCCGTTTTGTTTTATGGATGCAAATGCCTTTTATGAGCAAAAATTAACACCCCGCCAGGCGTATGAAGAGCTCGTATATTATTACAATACCATCAAAAAGCTGAATGGCCTGCTGGTAACCATCTGGCACAATCATTTTTTAGGCACCGAAAAAATGTTCAACGGCTGGAAAGAAATGTACGAGTTGTTTATGAAGGAGAATGTTTACTGGGATGCTTATAATTTCTAAAAAATAAATCCTGCCCAAAAAAAGGCAGGATTTCTTACCTATACCTATACCTCCTGAACACAAAAGATATACGTCTTTGCAGGCTTAACTGGCTGGCACTTTTGTCTTTTTTACATTAAATACACGCGACAGGTTAAACCCGAACTGGATTTCTCCCTTACCCCATTTATTGGTGGTCTCCGTAATAAAGGCCCGTTCGTTCATCCCGCTGCTGTTGGAGAAATGTAACTGGAACACATGACCGCCGGTTTCTATATCCACCCCGATAGACAGGGGGTTGGTGCCGGCGGAGTGTGGCAGGCCATTGGCTACATAGAAGTAATCCACCACCAGGGCCATTCGTTTGCTGAATTTATAACGGCCACCAATACCCAATGCATAGATGTCATTTTTATCGCCAGGATCTACTTCATTGCGGTGCACCAGGGTGGGGCTCAACTGAAGGCTGAACCGTTGTGAGAATTTGCGGCCCACGATTACCTGGTAATAGTAACCCGTTCTTGAAGTAAGCGTGAGCTCCTTTGCCGAATCGGTATTTTTGTAGGTCTGGATAGACATACCCGCTACCAATACAATGGAAAAAGGGGCTGCACCAGGCCCGGTAGATTGCTGCAATACCCGGTATTTTAAAAACCCGTCGATATCTTTATTAGTGGTAGAACGGCCAATGCCCACCGTAAAATTCTTGCTGATGCCGTAGTCGAAACCCATCCGGAAACTGGCCTGATCCAATCCAAAGAACTGGCCCACCCCCTGGCTTACAGGGCCAAACCGGTGCAGGATACGGAAATCCAGTACGCCTTTACCAATCATTTCCATGGAATGGCCGTTGATAACCCTCGATGATTTAAATGCATTGGTTACATATTCCTTTTTGGCGCTGCTGTCTTCCAGCGATTTCATGATGTCATCCTGGGCCTGCGTTCGCTGAAAAAGGAACAAAGAAAATAATAGAATACTTACAAGCTTCATGATATAGGTATTAGCAGTTATTAAGTATTAGCGGTTGGCCGTTACCATTAGTCCGAATTAGCGGCTAATGACTTTACTTAGGCGTACCGGTATCGATCCATTTTTTAATCAGTGCGATATTGCAATCGCTTATTTTGCCTCCGTCGTCGGGCATGGGCCGGTATCCGCTGGCATGGCTGATATCACCGTATAAGAACCCATTGCCTGCATAAAAGACCAGGCTGTTATAATTATCGAGCAATATGCCTGAGCTGTTAGATGCATTGCTATGGCATCGATAG
>CAXTMV010000223.1:0-9454 GCA_964245425.1 uncultured Flavihumibacter sp.
ATATTGTTCACAAAACGGGTAACGTTTTTGTCGTTATACTTTGCATCGGGCGCCAGTGGTAATTTTTTGGCTTGAGCTTTCCTCATTGTAACTGAATTTATGCTGCGTTGTTACGCAAGAATATGATTGATAAATGAATTATTTTTTGCCGCCTTTGTCTTTCTTGGTACCATATTTAGAACGACTCTTCTTACGGTCTTTTACACCGGCTGTATCTAGGCTGCCGCGTACAATATGATAACGCACACCTGGTAAATCTTTTACCCTTCCTCCGCGGATCAACACAATAGAGTGTTCCTGCAGGTTATGACCTTCTCCCGGTATATAGGCAATGACCTCAACTTTATTGGTTAAACGCACTTTCGCTACTTTACGAAGCGCAGAATTGGGCTTTTTAGGCGTTGTCGTATACACACGGGTACATACACCACGGCGCTGCGGGCAGGCATCCAATGCACGAGATTTGCTTTTAGCCCTGATAATTTCTCTTCCTTTACGTACTAACTGTTGAATTGTAGGCATTCGTACCTTTTTTATTTGGGACGGCAAAGGTAAGGCTTGGAAACCAATAATGAAAAAAACAACGGATTTTTTTTCCCCCGATGTCAACAAAAAGCCGCCCGGGGGCGGCTAAGAAGTTATTTATGGTTGAAAAACAGGGCGATACCTTAGATCTTGTACATCCATCCGTGGGTATCCGGCTCCTTTCCTTCTTTGATGGCCGTCATCCGGCGCTTGATCTCGGGGGTCACCGTCCAGCTGTTGGTATCAAACTGCATCACAAAATCCTTGTACCGCAGTTCTTTTATAAAGGAAACGGTGGCAGCGGTGCCGGTTCCGAATACTTCGTGCAACTGCCCGGCTTTGTAGGCGGCTACCAGCTCGTCGATGGACAGCAGCCTTTCTTCCACGGAATAACCCATTTCTTTGAGCAGTACGATGGCACTGCTGCGGGTTACGCCGTCCAGGATGGTGCCCTGGTCAAGGCCCGGTGTAATGGCTTTTTTGCCGATGACCACAAACAGGTTCATAGTACCGATCTCCTGCACATATTTATGCTCGTTGGCATCGGTCCACAGCACCTGGTCGTAGCCTTTTTTACGGGCTTCGGCGGTGGGCAGCATGGACGCGCCATAATTACCGGCGTTTTTGGCAAAGCCAACGCCACCGGCGGCGGCCCTTACATAGTGCTCTTCCACATAAATGCGCATGGGCGCAGCGTAATAAGGGCCGGTAGGACTTAACAGTATCAGAAATTTATAGGTGTCGGAAGGTTTCACGCCGATCACTTCATCGCAAGCAAACATAAAGGGCCGGATGTAGAGGGAATGGTCTTCCCGGGCCGGTATCCAGTTATGGTCCAGTTCAATGAGGCGGCAAAGGCCGTCGATAAAGATTTCCTGGGGCACGGCGGGCATCTGCATGCGTTCGGCCGACAGGTTAAAGCGCCTGAAATTTTCCAGGGGGCGGAAGATGGATACTTCGCCGGCGGCATTTTTAAAGGCCTTGATGCCTTCAAAAATGGCCTGGCCGTAATGCAGGGCGGCGCAGGATGGGCTGAGCAGAAGGGGCTGGTAGGGCTTGATCTCCACATTTTTCCATTCGCCGTTCTCGTAATCGGCTTCCAGCATATGATCGCTGAAATATTTGCCAAAAGGAATATTATCGAAAGGGATATCGTTGAGCTTGCTCCTGTCTGCCTTTGTAACCTGTATATCCAGTGTACCCGTCATAAAACCAAATTTTTACAAAGAAACAAATTATTGGGCGGCGGGCAAAAAAAACTAACGGGTGTTTGGAAAAATGTAGGGCAACTATATTTGAGTTGGGATAAGGTAGGGTTACCGTCTTTGCTTAACCGCAACTCGTATGTAAACAATTAAATTATCAATGTCGGCACCTGAGAGGTTGTTTTTAAATTCGTGCAGGTAGTTTGAACTGAATGCTTTGTGAACAGCTATAGCGTATTTATTTCCTGAAATTATTAACTGCTTACTATCAAGAAGAAATTTGGCAAGATAATCTTCAGGTGGGGAAGGCAATCTTTCAAACAATCCTATGAATGCGTATTGATCACTTTTTTCCTTATCAGGTGAAGAATGGCAGGCAACGCAATGTTTATTAAAGATAGCTTTACCATCATCGTATTTAACCATTAACGCTTTTATGTGTGGCTCGCGCTTGGAATTCGGTTGCTCGCTCACGTAATTGCAACTTATTAGGACAATTACGACAACCGGCGTTAATATAGTCAAAATTGATTTAGGTCGCATTCAATAAACTTAAATAAATCATTTCTTCTTAGGCTTATTTTTTTTCGGCAGCACCTTCTTACCGGTAGGCATAGGCATAAGAGGCGCTTTGATGACACCGGAAAACGTGCCGTTTATAGCCAGTTTAGTCTCCTATTTTTCTGCGCGGGCTTCTTGCTTTTGCCATGGTTCAAATTTACAACTTTATATATCTTATAAACGCAATGCGTTAACACTGAGGACGGTACAAAGCTATCGCATCCAGGCAGGTGAAATTGATGGACACGCAAACCCCCTTTTTATCTCCCTGCCATAGGGTTGCCGGTTCACCTGTTTTTGGGTGCTCCTGCAGCATCAAAGCAGCGCCGCCCAGCTGTAACCAGCACCATTCTATCCGGCCCCGCGGTTCCCCTATTTTTTCTATTTCAAAACCCAGGCCCCGGGTATAAAATTGCAATGAGCTGTCTATATCAGGCACCGTAAAAAACGGCACGGCCTGCTGCACATTTGTACCGGATGGCTTATCCATTGCTCATTTTTTGCCCATTGAATTTTTTTATCGCCCAACCTGGTATCATTCAGTATACTTTCTTTTTTTGCCTTCCTTTCATAACCAGGTAAATACCCACCGCGGCCATTGTTAAACAACCCGCAATGCCATAGGCATTTGTTTGTTCGAACAGTTCGCTTAAGCTGCCAAAAATGAGCAGCCAGCCGACTATCATTTTCCAGTTTATCTTCATGGAGCGATGGGTTATTTTCAGAGTTAAGATAAATGATAGGTTCAGGTTCCACGCACCACGCGCAAACCTCTTTCCTGCCGGGTAAATTTCCAAGCCCGGGAAAACTTTATTCCGCACCTTTGCATGTAAACAGCCAACCACTACCAAATGGATCTGAACCACATCAATCTATCCGCCGCTTTGATAGAGGAATTATATAAAACAACCCTGATTGAAGGCGATGATACCAAAGCCCTGCCCGTTAAAAAAACGATCGCCGCCAAAACAACCGTTGAAAAAGGGCTTCCCGAAAAAACCATCCAGTACCTCGGCAAAAACCAGCAAAAGATTTGCCTGCTGGTAAACTATCCCAATGAGGTGTACCTGCCCGATACGGAACTGGATTTCCTGACAAATATTTTACTGGCCTGTAAACTGAACCTCGGCGATGTGGCCATCGTAAACCACCAGCAGTATGCCCTTTCGTTCCGGGAACTGCAAACACAGGTGGGCTGTACCTTCCTGCTGCTGTTTGGCGTATTGCCCGGCACCCTGGGTCTGCCCGAACTTCCCGCTTTTACCATCGGTATACAGAACGGTTGCCAATGGGTCTGTTCGCCCGCAACAGAAGAACTGAACAGCCACCGGCCCGACAGCAAATCCTTAAAAGGGAAACTTTGGGCTTCACTGAAACAATTATTCGGTATTTAAATAGTCGCAGCAGCTTCAGCGCAAACAGGAAGAGCATCACAGCGGTCCCGTTGGCGCTGTGAACGCTGTGCGATGCCAATAGCTAACATGAAATTAATTTTTGCCACCAACAACGATCACAAGGTTGAAGAGATGCAGGCCGCCATCGGCGATGCTTTTGAACTGGTAAGCCTGCGCGCCGCCGGCATCGATATCGACATCCCCGAACCCCACGATACCCTGGAGGGCAATGCCTCGGAAAAATCATGGACCATCTACCAGCTTTCCGGCATCAATTGCTTTAGCGAAGATACCGGTCTCTTCACCGATGCACTCAACGGCGAACCCGGTGTAAAAAGCGCCCGCTATGCCGGCGAAGACAGGGGCTTCGAAAAAAATGTAGACAAGCTATTGTCGAAACTGGAAGGAGCCCACCATCGCGTCGCCCGTTTCAGAACCGTTATATCACTGATCTTGTCCGGTAAAGAATATTTGTTTGAGGGAATTTGCGAAGGCCGTATCGGGAAAACACCTGCCGGTAAACAGGGTTTTGGCTACGATCCTGTTTTTATACCCGAAGGATCGGTAAAAACCTTTGCCGAAATGACCTTGACAGAAAAGGAGTTATACAGCCATCGTAAAAAAGCGGCCGATAAACTGCTGGCTTTTTTACGGCAAATGAAGGGTTCGGTTTAACTTGCGCCACCATTAAAAAGACGGATAAATTGACTGAGCTAAGCAACCATAACCTGACTGAGCACGACTTAATAAATGGATGTCTTGCAGGCAACCGGCGCGTTCAGGAACTCCTGTACCAGCGTTTTGCACCCAAAATGTACGGGGTTTGCCTGCGCTACGCCAACAATGCAGATGATGCCCAGGACCTGTTACAGGAAGGTTTTATAAAAGTGTACCGGAACCTGGAGAAATTCAGGAAAGAAGGTTCCTTTGAAGGATGGGTGCGAAGGGTTTTTGTGAATACGGCCATTGAACATTACCGCAGAAGAGTGACCCTGAATACCATCAGTGAAAAAGAAGAACGCTCTATTGAAGACGGTGCCTGGAATGTACTGGACCACCTGGCCGAACGCGATATCATCCAGTTGGTACAGGAGCTGTCGCCCGGCTACCGTTCGGTATTTAACATGTATGTGATTGAAGGGTATTCGCACAAAGAGATCGGAGCGATACTGGATATCAGCGAAGGCACCAGCAAATCACAGCTCGCAAGGGCAAAAGCCATCTTGCAAAAAAACGTACAGGACTTCCTGGACGGAAAACGTAAATCCTTAACCCGCCCATAATGTCTGAGCAGCTAAGACATAAAATGACCAGCTATGAAGTGGCCCCCCCGGCTACGGCATGGGAAGCCATTGCTGCCAGGCTTGCGGGCGATGACCAGCACGCTGTTCTATCTGCAAAAATGAACGGGTACGAACCTGCACCCCCTGCCACCGCCTGGGACCTGATTGCAGCCCGTATCAACAACAATGACCCTGATGCGGCATTGTCTGAAAAGATGCATAACTACGAGGTGCTGCCGCCCGCACACACCTGGAACCATATTGCAGCAACCCTCGACCGCACCCCGAAAGAAAAAACACCCGTTATACCCTTTCGCCGGCTGATGTATGCGGCAGCCGCTGCAGCCGTGGTGGCCGTTTTAGTTATCGGTGCCTGGCAATGGCTGAAAAAAACAGCACCGGCCACCGAACTGGTACAAAATAATCCACCGCCATTGCATCCCGGTAGTAACCCGCCAGATAAACAGGCGCCGTTGCCTGCCACTGATAAACACACGGTACAACCCATACCGCCCGCACTGGTTATAAATGAACATCCTTTAAAACAACCGGTAAAAGAAAAACCATCGATGGCAGCGCCCCCTGCGGAAGCGCCAGCAGCAGCCATGCGGTATGCCGCCGTAAACGTATTGCCTTCCCACCCGCAGACAGCTGCGGTAACCGCACCGCCCATCCTGGATGCCAATGGCAACCCGGTAGCCGATATCGATGTGCTGATGGCCAATAGTAATTACCTGGTGGTAACCGGGCCCAATGGTCAGCTTACCCGCATCTCCTCCAAATTTGGTAGCCTGATCCGTTACCTGAATGGGAGCAGTGGCGATACCGAAGAATACCTCGACAGGGTTATTAAAGAAAGCAGCATCTGGAAAAAACGCTTCCAGGAATGGCGCAATAAGATCAGCCAGTCGGCCTACCTCCCCGCCGCAGTTAATTTTCTCGACATCGTTGAACTGAAAGAACTGGTACAGGAAAAATAAACGTTTTTTCAAACGCATCCGCAAACCGTTATCTTAGCGGGAATACGCATTATATGCCAAGAATAAAAATTGATCTGCCTAACAGCTTTCCGTTTTCTACCCTGATACCGGTTCGTATTACCGATCTGAATTACGGCGGCCATGTTGGAAACGATACGGTATTGTCTATCATACACGAGGCCAGGATGCAGTTCCTGCACTCGTACGGTTATACGGAGATGGATATGGCCGGTACCGGTCTGATCATGAGCGATGTGGCCATAGAATTTAAACAGGAATTGTTTTATCCCGATACGGTCAAAACCTCCGTTGCACTAACGGAGATGAGTAAGGTAGGTTTTATCCTTTATTATAAACTGGAGAAAGAAACGGCCGGCGGGCCGGTTACAGCGGCAATGGCCAGAACCGGAATGGTCTGTTTTAATTACGCAACAAAAAAAATAGCGGCTGTACCGGAGAAAGTAAGAAACCAATTTATATAGCAGCTTCGTTCCAGATCTTCCAACTTTCTTCTGCCTGTATCTGTAGCATGTCTGAACCGTTTTTGACGACAGCACCCCGTGCTTCGCCTTTTTGCAGGAATAGTGTCTTTGCCGGGTTGTATACAAGGTCGAACAGGTAATGTCCGGCTGTTATGGCCGCATATGGCAGCGGCGGGCAGGTATCGGTGGCCGGGTACATGCCCAAAGGCGTGGTATTAATGAGGAGCGTATGCGCAGACAACAACGCTGCTGTAACGTCATCATAAGTAAGATGGCCGGTGGTACGGGTTCTCGATACCGAACGAAAACCGATGCCCAGTTTCAGCAATACGTATTGAACCGCTTTTGCCGCGCCGCCTGTTCCCAGTACCAGGGCCTGCTGATGGTGGCGCTGCAACAGTGGCAGCAGTGATTGCTCAAAGCCGGTTACATCTGTATTATATCCTTTCAGCTGCCCGTCTTGAATCTTTATGCAATTGCAGGCCTGTATTTGTTTTACCACGTCAGATTGTGCCGATAAAAAAGGAATCACCTGCTCTTTATACGGTATGGTTATATTGATGCCTTCCAGTGCAGGACGCGCGGAAAAAAGCGCTGGCAGGTCACTGATAGCAGCCATTGGGTAATTCTCGTAGGAACAGTCGGCCATCCCTGCCGTTGCAAACTTCTCCGTAAAATATTTCTTTGAGAAGGAATGCGACAACGGATATCCTATCAGGCCGAACTGTCTCATTTTGCGGTGGCTTTATCAAGAAAAAGATCAAAAGTATCTCCGCGCAGGCCGAGGCGCATGGTCTCTAGTGGAATCACTTCCGTGGGGGCGATATTGCCCAGGTTTACATTGGCACCTATCAGTTCTATGAAGTATAGTTGCTGTCCTTTCTGCGGGGCTTCCCACAATATTTTTTCGGCGGGTATCTGGGTCAGTATTTCCTGTACCAGGCCTTCCCTTACTTCACCACTGCCGCGGTAAATACCCACATTGCCGGCTTCACGGGCTTCTGCAATTACATAGGCTGACCCGGCGGCCAGTTCGGCGCGCATCAGTTCAATCCATTTATAGGGGGGGATGATGTGTTCGGCATCCTTGCTGCCCACTTCGCTCAGCACAATGCCATGCCGGGTCAGCTTTTCAATATACCCGCATTTCTCGGCATGCGGTATGGTGATGGAACCATCGCTTACTTCCATGTACTGCACACCAAACTCTTTGCACACGTTTATATAATCGTCGAACTGGTTGCGTATTAGGAAAGCCTCAAACAGGGTGCCCCCAAAATAAACCGGAATATCGTAAGACCGGTAGACAGCCAGTTTGTCTTTTAAATTAGGCGTAACAAAAGAAGTTCCGAAACCGAGCTTAATAATATCCACATGCGGATGGGCAACACTCAGGAAATTCTTTGCTTCTTCTACGCTTAATCCTTTATCCATCACCATGGTAAGTCCGTTTGAGCGGGGCTTGCCGGTTCTTTCAGGAATCTGTGAAAGACTAAAATTCATCTGTATAAAAATTAATTCTCAATAACATCCCTTTCGGAATGCGCGCAAAAATAAGAAAGTAAGGCAAACATCTGTGCCCGTAAAATTAAAGGGATGTGAAAATCAACGTTTCCTGTTGCGCTTGAACCGGGCTAGTAAATCAACCACCTGTTGATTGCGGAGAATGGAAGGATTGATCTCAACAAATTTCCTGACCAGTTTGGGTGCCTTGTGCAGGGCTCTTTCCAGCTGAAGCAGGCCTTCTTTGGATTTGCCGGAAGCAAAACAGATAGCGCTGTAATAATACAAAAAAAGAGGCTTGTTATCGGTATGTTTTAGTGCGGCCTGCACCTGTTCCGAGGCTTCTTCATAAAATTCTGCCAGGTACAGGCAACAGATCAGTGCTTCCCAGCCCGCAATGCCTTTGGGGCGAGCCCTCACCACTACGGAGAAACAATGCAGGGCTTCCTTGGTTTCGCCCAGGTTCATCTTGCATTCACCCATGGCAAGGTTGTAATCAGGATAGCTGCGGTTCATCTGCATGGCGGTATCCAGCTGTTTAACGGCCTGCACCCATTGCTGTTCGTTCATATAAGTGCGGGCGATCTTATAATACAGCTTGGAGTTGCCCTGGTTTAAATGCGTGGCTTTGCGGTAATAGAAACGCGCCTGCGCATAATTTTTAAGCCGGTCATAACAGTAACCAATAGCCTCATATATCACTTCTTCGGGCCTCGACAGCTCCAGTACTTTTTCCAATACTTCTATGGCGTCTTTGTATTTCCGCAGGCGTATATAAGCATCGCCCATGTTGCGGTAGGCATAATCGAATTTCTCATCTATCACCAACGCATATTTATAGGCATCCACTGCTTTTTCATACAGTTTGATGCCCTGGTAGGCGGCGGCCAGATTAAACCAGGCCAGTTCACTGTAGGGAAACTCGTCAATGATGGCTTTGTGCAGTTTGATGCTTTCTTCATTGCGGCCGGTAAAATCCGTCCAGAAACAGATTTTGTACAGCGCCTCTTCGTTTACCGGGTCTTGTTCCAGTATCAGTTTCAGGCAATCAAATATTTTGTCGAACTCTTCGTAGTCGTCATATACATCTGCCAGTTCAAAAAGCAAATCGATCCGCTCTTCTCCTTCAAACTGCTGCAATGCATTTTCCAGCAGGGAAACGGCTTTCTCCGGCTGGTCGAGTGCCAGGTAAGCATCTGTCTTAAGGATGTACAGGTTGATGTCGCTGCTGTCCAGCACAGCCGCCTTGTCGAGCACCTGCAACGCATCTGCGTAGCGCCGGGTGGCAATAAAAAGATCCGCTTTTTTCAGGTGCAGGGAAGATGAATAGGGATACTGGGTAGTGGCCAGCTCAACGGCTTCCAGTGCCATCGGCATCTCTTCCTGTTCATCATAATAGTCAATGATTTTCTCAAAAGCTTCTTCCTCTAAAAAGCCATGGGGGCGACCAGTTTTCAGGTTCTGGTATTGCTTCAGCAACTCACGTAGCTCCTCTTTGTCCTGGCGGGATGGATGTTCGCT
>CAXTMV010000224.1:0-4564 GCA_964245425.1 uncultured Flavihumibacter sp.
TTGCTAAATCGAAGATTCAGCAACGCCCGTAAAATAAAATAACATTTGTTGCTAAAAGCGAGGCATCTCAAAGACCGCTGGTGTCGATTTTGCCGCAAACCAGGTACCTGTATTTGATAATCGCTGAAAACCTTTGTTGCAGCTGCCTTTTGTTGAAAAAAAATATTTTTATCCAAACAATTGTAACGTCGAGATTTTGCGATTGCGTGATGGGCACCCGACCCTACCGCAAAAAAATCTCAGCATCCCAAGATCAAAAACCAGCTTTCAGAACAACGCTTTGTACAGCGCTTCGGCTACCACGTTATTGCCGGTATCATTCAAATGCACCCCATCGAGTGTAAGAATACCGCGATCTTTATTGTCGGTATTATGTTGCAGGTTGTACGCCAGCACCAGCTTGCGCAGATCAATCAGCGGACAATTATTGTTTTTAGCTATGTCGCGGATAATATTGGAATACTTATTCAGATCGCCATCCAGCTCATTGGTAAAATCTGTTTTTTCGCCAATAGAAGCAGGCGTGCAGATCAATACTTTTATATTTTTTGCCTGGAATTTTTTGATGAGCGCATTGTAAAATTTCTCAAACTTGTCGGCATCGGTGCCCGTACCCGAGGTCTTTTTATGCCATACATCATTTACACCCACCCAAATTACTACTACATCGGGGTTTTTTGCCAGCACATCGTCTTCCACCCGCAGGTACAAATCATATATTTTATTGCCGCCGATACCGGCGCCTATCAATTCATAATTATTATCCAGCCCTTTTTGCTTTAGCATTTCACCCAGCCGCACAATGAAGCCATTGGGTTTTACGGCAGCCTGCGTAATGGAGTCACCAAAAAATACAACCCGTTGTTTTTTTTGCACGGGTAGGAAGGCGCTTAAGAGGCAAATAACAGAAAAGGCAAGAAATGTTTTTTTCATGTCGAAGTTATTATGGCGTTTATTATTTTTTATAGACCTGCCGGCCGTTTACAAAGGTAGCGATAACCTGTGTTTGGAGTATTTTATCAGGTGCTGTCTTCATTAAATCCTGGTCGAGCAGAACAAAATCGGCCCATTTACCTTTTTCCAGGCTGCCTTTTTCATTCTCTTCAAAATTCGCCCTGGCTGCCCAGCAGGTCATGCCCCTTAATGCCTGTTGCCGGCTCAGGGCGTTTTCCGGCTGAAAGCCGCCTGCGGGAAAGCCTTTGGCATCTTTTCTAACCACTGCTGCATAAAAAGTCTTCAGGGGCGAAATATCTTCTACCGGAAAATCGGTACCCAGCGGCATCCAGCCGTTCTGTTTCAATAAATCGTTGTAGGCATAAGCCCCCTTGATTCTTTCGGGTCCCAACCTGTCTGCGGCCCAATACATATCGGAAGTTGCATGGGTTGGTTGAACAGAAGGAATAATACTATTCTCACCAAAGAGGTTGAAATCCTGTTGGCTGATCACCTGTGCGTGTTCGATGCGCCAGCGGTAGTCATTTTTGCCTTTCAGGTAACGTGCATAGGTTTGTAATACCACCCGGTTACCGCTGTCGCCGATGGCATGGGTGCACATCTGGAAACCCATTTTGTAAATGATGGCAGCCACTGAATCAAAATGGCTGGCGGGACTGAGCAGGAAACCCGACCAGCCAGGTTTATCGTGATACGGTTGCAGCAGGCAGGCGCCTCTTGAGCCAAGCGCGCCATCCGCATACACTTTAAACGAACGTACATCGAGCCGGTCTGTTTTTATCTTTCCCCTTTTGCTGATATAATCAAAATTCTTTTTGTTATCGCTCAGCATGGCATAGATCCGCATGGTCAGTTCGCCTGTTTTTTGCAGGCTTTCAATCAGCTGGATGGCTTCATAATCCAGGCCGCAATCGTCGATGGTTGTCAGTCCAACCGCAAAACAGTTTTGCTGGGCCTGCAGCAAAGCTTCCTTCATCTGCAGGAAGGTTGGCCCCGGTATTTTATTTCCTACCATTCTTGTTGCATTGTCTATAAGGATGCCCGTTAGCCGGCCGTTTTTTGTTTCTACCTGTCCGCCGGCAATGGTATAGCCTGCTGTAAGGCCGGCCATATCAAATGCTTTCTGGTTGGCGATGGCGGCATGCCCGTCTACCCGGGTCAGGAATACGGGTCGGTTCGGAAAAAGGCTGTCCAGCGCTGCTTTGCTGGGAAATTCTTTCACCGGCCAGTCGTTCTGGTCCCAGCCGCGTCCCACCAGCCAGCTGCTGCCGGTATCTTTGGCAGCGGCGGCAAGGCGTTTCAGTACATCGTTCCAGCTTTCTGTGCCTACCAGGTCAACGGTTAGCAGACCCATGGCATAGCCTGCAAAATGGGCGTGCGCATCAATAAAGCCGGGGTAAATAAATTTCCCGCCGGCATCCAAGGTCTGCGTCGCCGTGTAATTTGTTTGAATGGCTTCCGAGCTGCCAGTGGCTATAATTTTTCCGTCTTTAATTGCCAGGGCCTCCGTTGTACTGAATAAACTGTCCGATGTATAAATGGTAGCATGCTGCACTATTAAATCTACGTTGGTTGCAGGCTTGTAGCCCATGCAACAGGCAACCAGGGTTGCGACTAATATTTTCTTCATACATCTTTTTTTTCGGGCATGGGTTGTAAATATGCCGCCTGTTTAACAACTGCTAATATACTGGCTTTGGATAAATAAGGCTGACTGTATTTTGAATACTTCAAGTCATTCCCCTGCTAAAGATTTGTACACCACAGCATGCGGATGAAATAAACGGATCGCGAAGAAGACCGGTAAACAAATTATATTATTTATTCTTTTTACGCTGTTGTTATTACCGGGCGTGTAAGAACGAAGAACCGTTAGGCTGGTAAACGGGCCACACTATCATGGCAGGCAATTGACCAATTGGTTGTACTGCTGCTAATGATTGTTTTGCCTCGGTATGTAGCCGAAAAAGAAATGGAAAGCTGCCATGAGCGGATGGATGTAAACAGGCCCGTCTACAAACGACAACCAGCCACAGGTATAAATACCGGGCTGGCTGCGTAATCATAACCGTCCCTGCTATTCTTTCGTTTAATAACGATGCAACAGATGGCACGCCTGCGGTGCACGGTTTCGCTGATGTTATAGTAAGTTGCTATGCAGAGCCGGATCGGCTTTGGTAGAATATGAATTAAGTGCACAAAGCTACAACAGTTGGCTGCTAATTAAGCCGGTCGGTGTTATTTATTTCAGTATTATCCTGTAAAAGACAATTCTTTTACAAAGGCTACTGGCTTGCACTTAGCCTCTAATAAATAGATTTTCAGATTTCATGTAAAAACTGGTCGTGGATATAATCAACTACGGTTACCAGGCTATTGGTTTGCTCAAAAACTTTCAGTTGCCGGTCGGCACCGGTTCCATTCTCCAACATAGAAGAAACCATGTTTATGATGTGCCGGCTGCCGAGCGCATCAACCACATCGTCAATAAAATCCAGTAATTCGTATATCAGCACCCGGGTATTCACTTCCTCTTCTTTTCCAAAATCTATCAGGTAGCCGTCTATTCCATAACGGCCGGCGCGCCATTTATTTTCGTTGATAAGGGCGCGCTGGTACATCATGTAGTTCATATTTCTTGAACGCAACTGGTAGAGCTTTGCGCAGATGCCCTGAAAAAGGGCGGCGATGATAACGGTTTCTTTCACCGTCATGGGCACGTCGCAGATGCGGAATTCTACCGTATTAAAAAAGGGATGCACCCGCAGGTCCCACCAGATCTTTTTGGCATTGTCGATGCAATTCGTTTTTATGAGCAGGTTCACGTACCGGTCGTAAGCCTCGATGCTTTCAAAATAATCAGGGATGCCGGTGCGGGGAAATTTATCGAATACCTTGGTGCGATAAGACTTGTAGCCCGTTTTCCTTCCTTCCCAGAAAGGGGAGTTGGTGCTGAGGGCATAAATATGCGGTAAGAAATAGCGCGCAGAATTGGCGATGTGCATGGCAAGGTCGCGGTTTTCCATACCAACATGTACATGCAATCCGAAGATCAGGTTGCTGCGGGCGGCTTCCTGTAATTCGTTTACAATCTCATTGTACCGCACATGATCGGTGATCAGCTGGCTTTCCCAATGGCTGAACGGATGGGTGCCCGATGCGCCTACCCAAAGGCCCAGCGATTCTGCAATGCCGGAAATGGTTTTTCTTAACAGGCTTACGTCTTTAAAAGCCTCGTCAATATCCTGGCAGATATCGGTGCCTACTTCTACTACGGCCTGGTGCATTTCCGCTTTTACCTTGTCTTTTATCATCTTTTGCCCTTCATGCACAATTTTCTGTTCATGGCTTTTTAACTCCTTTGAATGCGGATCCAGCACCATGTATTCTTCTTCTATACCAAGGGTAAAATGTTTGTAGCTGATATTTGCCATAAAAGTGATAAGTTTTAAGCCTTCCGTTGTAAGTTCAGGAACGCAGCGATCAACCAGGTCAATGACGGGGTAAAGCTTTCTGCAGGCAAAGAACTTTACACCTTGCACGGTAAACTTTACAGCAGCGGTTGTTTTCCGCTGCCGCGTTTGATGTATTCTCCCCAGGTCAGGTTGTC
>CAXTMV010000224.1:4574-9412 GCA_964245425.1 uncultured Flavihumibacter sp.
GCGCCATCTTGTTGTGCCAGGGCCTTTTCAATAGCAAAATTGGCAGCGGTTTCAACCACCCAGTTAAAATTGTCCTGTCCTACGCTGTTGATATCCGCATCCGGTGCCGGGTTGCAGAAGTCAATGGCGTAAGGAACGCCATCGCGCAGGGCCAGTTCAACGGTATTGAAATCGTATCCGAGGTAATGGTTAATGCGCAGCACAATTTCTTCCATCAGTTTCAGCCTTTCAGGGCTGGGCGAAAAATCGGCTACATAGCGCAGGTGGTGCGGGTTGCGTGGCTCATAAGGCATTATGCGCACATATTTGCCACCGATACAATAGCAGCGATAGTATTCATCAAAAACAATTTCTTCCTGTAGCAGCATCACCAGCTGCCCGGTTTCTCCGTGCTTCTGGAAAAAATCTGCCGCATCATTCAGTTTATAAACATTTTTCCAGCCACCGCCGGCAAATGGCTTCATATAAGCCGGGAAACCGATATAGCTAAAAATGTTTTCCCAGTCGAGCGGGTAAGCCAGGTTGGAAAATGAATTATCGGAGGTGTCATCCGGGTGATCTTTCGACGGAAGGATAACCGTTTTGGGCACCGGTACATCAATTTTGGTAGCCAGGCAATTATTAAAAAATTTTTCGTCTGCGCTCCACCAGAAAGGGTTATTGATAACTGCCGTGCCGGTCAACGCCGCATTTTTCAGGTAAGCCCGGTAAAAAGGAATGTCCTGGCTGATGCGATCAATGATAACAGCATATCCTGATGGTTCGCCCTGCATTACCTTGTCAATACGCACTGCTTCCGCTGTAATGCCAGGAATATTTTTGCTGTTCACCCTTTCAATAAATGCCGTCGGAAAACTGCGTTCCTGCCCGAATAATATGCCTATTTTTTTCATGATGCGTTATTTTAAATATGGTGACACATGAACAGCAGCACGCAATATTCGGTGCGCTGCCGGTAGTAAACGGGCATCCTGTATGCGGTTGCCTGCTTAATCAAATATATTTTTATCGACCCATAAAAAAAAATATTTTAAAACCGCCCGTGGCTTTGGAGATGACCCGGCGCAAAGAATACAGGCAACCCTGCCGCATATACAACATACAGATGATTTGCCTATTTTTGAGCGATATGCATGCAGAGAGAACAACCGGCCTTTTAACGGAAGAATTGTTGCTGGTGTCTGAGCGCCTGGAACGCACGGTCATCATCAGCTGTTTTTTGCCCAGGCATGTACAACACCCGGAGCAGCTGGGTTTATTGCTGATCAACGACGGACAGAATATGGAAGAACTGGGGCTGGCCGGCATGCTGGAAAACCTGATCGGCAATGGGGAAATTGAACCGCTGGTTTGCGTGGCCATTCATACCGGGAAAGATCGGAAAGCAGAATATGGCACGGCAAAATGTGCCGATTATATGGGACGTGGTGCAAAAGCTGCAGCCTATACCCACTTTATTTTTGAAGAGCTTTTACCATTTATACACCGCACGTATGCGGTACCTTCTTTCAAAAGTAAGTCTTTTGCCGGCTTCTCACTGGGCGGGCTAAGCGCCCTGGATATTGTATGGAACCATCCGCACGAATTCCTGGTGGCCGGTGTTTTCTCGGGGTCTTTGTGGTGGCGTACCCGCGGACTGGAAGACGGATACAATGAAGATACCGATCGGATCATGCACATGCAGGTAAAAGAAGGTGGGTTCTATCCCTGGCTGAAATTTTTCTTTGAAGCCGGTGCGCTGGATGAGACCATGGACCGCAATCACAACGGTATCATTGATGCTATTGACGATACGCTCAGCCTCATTGATGATCTGATCAGCAAAGGCTATGATCCGCAACAGGATATTCAATACCTGGAACTGCAGGAAGGAAGGCATGATATTGCCACCTGGGCCAAAGCTATGCCGGTGTTCCTGAAATGGGGATGGGGCATCAAATGATCTTTATTTTGTTAGTTTCTGTAGCAATTCATGTATCCAGGCAGACTGGGCAGGATTAATTTTCCGCGTTGCTTCGGCGGTTGTAAACCAGGCAGCCCTGTCAATTTCAGGAAAGCGTTGTTTTTTACCAGATTTGGGTGGCCATTCCATCTCAAAATGATTGCTTTTGACCGCCGCGGCATTGATATCCTGCTCCAGGGCCCAGGCATGCACACGCTTGCCCGACTTTAATCTCACCGGCGACAACGCCATAAGGTCACCGTTGCAATGCATACCGGTCTCTTCTTCAAATTCTCTTTTGGCGGCCGCCAGCGGATCTTCTTCATTGGTGAATTCGCCTTTGGGGATGGACCATGCACCCTCGTCTTTATTTTTCCAGAAAGGTCCGCCGGGATGTACCAGCAATATTTCAAGCTCGTTTTTCAGCATCCTGTATAATAATATGCCGGCGCTTTGCTGCATGGTTTACTGCTGGTTTTATTTTTACAGGTTGAATGGATGCACGCTGGCACGATTGGTTTTCATATCAAAGATCAGCATGCCTTCTTCTTTGTTGTTCAGGGCAGCTGCCAGTTCGCCCTGGCTGGTCCAGGCGGCAGTTTGGCCGTTGCTGTCAAAATCATCGCAGGCGCCCACGCAGTTGGCCATCATTACCGGAATAGAATACCGGTGAGCAATAGCCGATAATTGGTCAAAAGCCTTTTCGGTGCCACTGGCAGATTTGGCCACGCTGGCCATATACAGGCCGGCGCCGTTCTGACAGGCCATTGCCGCATGCGCCGGAATGGATATTTCATAACAAATGGCGGGTGCCACGGCGGTATCGTTAACGGTGATAAGCGGCAGGTTTTCGCCGCTGGTAAAAAAAGGTTCTTCATCGGCATGCAAATATTTTTTTGAATACACCTGTATGGGTTGGCCGGGCTGGAAAAAAAGCATGCTTATGCAGGTGCCGTTTTTATTTTTTGTGGGGATGCCAACGCCGATGCTTACCCGTTTTGTAAGGCTGGTTTCAGCAAGTGCTTCCATTCTTTTATCAGACGGATTGATTGCCAGTGCTGCTGCCAGCGAAGGCTCATAACCAGTCAGTGACAATTCGGGAAAGACAATCAGCTCCGCGCCTTCCTCTACAGCCCGGTTGATAAACAACTGGTGCTGCTGCAGGTTGCCTGCGATATCTCCTTTTACAGGCCTGGTCTGTATGGCTGCAATTTTCATATTGTTTTTTAAGCGGTAGAAAGGCTTACCAGTTTTGCCGCGGCCCTCATCGGCTACCCGCGCCTGGCGGGGCCGCCTGTAAGTTAATTTTAATTTTACTATTTGCCGGGGGCATCTTGCTGCGTGCTAAAAGGTGAGCACGGCAAATTATTAGAATGGTAATCATCAATGGTGCCGTTTAGCTGCTTCAAAACCCATGGCAATGCTTATCTTCGGCTTCTTCTGCCACCTAACCATACTATTAATATGCAGACTACCAAAACCTGTTTAACGGCTGTTCTATTGCTATTGGCTTTTTTTGCGCAGGCGCAAACCACCGCCTCCACTGCAACGCCCTATACCATTCAAAAGACCATTACCTGCAGCAACGGCGCGGTAGTATCTGCGCATCCGCTGGCCAGCCAGGCCGGTGTGTCTGTGCTGAAAAAAGGCGGTAATGCCATAGACGCGGCCATTGCCACCCAGCTGGCATTGGCAGTGGTGTACCCCGGCGCCGGCAATATCGGGGGTGGTGGATTTATGGTGGCTAGGTTACAGAATGGAAAAAATATTGCCATGGATTACCGTGAAAAAGCACCCGCTGCGGCTGGCAGGGATATGTACCTCGATAAATCAGGCAATCCACAAATGAGTCTTAGCCAGAACGGGCACCTGGCTGCTGGTGTACCGGGTACCATTGCCGGTTTATTTGCTTCCCTTGCATATGCGAAACTTCCCTTCAAAGTATTGATAGAACCCGCCATTGCATTGGCCGAAAATGGATTTGCCATTTCAGAAAATGAAGCCCGGTCGCTAAACGGTACAAAAGAAGCTTTTGTTAAGTACAATACGATGCAGCCTGCTTTTGTGAAAGACGTTCCCTGGAAAGCCGGTGATATACTGGTGCAGAAAGACCTGGCCGCTACCCTAAAACGCATCCGCGATTTGGGGCAGGCGGGTTTTTATGAGGGTGAGACAGCCCGGCTAATAGTGGCGGAAATGCAAAGAGGCAAGGGCCTGGTTACGCTGGAGGATTTAAAAAATTACCAGGCCAAGGAACGCACAGCGCTCAGCTTTCCTTATAAAGGATACAGTATCGTTACCATGCCCTTACCCAGCAGCGGCGGTATTATTATTGAGCAGACCATGAAGATGATTGAAAGCAGGGATATCGCTAAAATGGGATTTCAGTCGGTAGCTGCGGTGCACCTGATGGTAGAAGCGGAACGCCGCGCCTATGCAGATCGCGCTGCTTTTCTGGGCGATGCTGATTTTGTAAAAGTGCCCGTAAAAAAATTGACCAGTGAAGCCTATATCAATGATCGGATGGCTGATTTTGACCCGGCCAAAGCCGGCAACAGCAACAATACAAAAGAAGGTGCTGTGAACCCCGAAAGTGAGGAAACCACGCACCTGAGCGTAATCGACAAGGCCGGCAATGCAGTATCCATTACAACCACGCTGAATGGCGGCTATGGGAGCAAGACGGTGGTGGGCGGTGCCGGTTTTTTAATGAATAATGAAATGGATGATTTCAGTGTGAAGCCCGGGGTGCCTAATATGTATGGTGCAGTAGGTGCCGAAGCCAATGCCATTGCGCCCGGCAAACGAATGCTGAGCAGCATGACGCCTGCCATCGTACTAAAAAACAACCAGCCTTATATTGTGCTGGGTACACCGGGTGGTACCACCATACCTA
>CAXTMV010000225.1:0-9410 GCA_964245425.1 uncultured Flavihumibacter sp.
ATAATAAAACCGCTGGTCGAAGTCGGTAGTGGGCTTTATGTGCAGCAACCCTGTCTTTTCAGTGGCCCTATCCTGCGCAAAACCATTATGTATGGCCAGCAATGCCAATAGGCACAACAGGATCCTGTTTTTAAGCGGGTGGCGGATTATCACGGTGTATTGGAATATTTATAGTTACGCAGGTTTAAAACGCTTTTAAGGGGATTTTATTTGTTAACGCGCCGCAAACGTAAAATAACAATCGTTAGTAAGTAAACAAGAGGTTTTACTAGTCATACTTGAACATTACGCTGCAGGAGTCTTTACATTTGCGCATTATGGGACATAAGAAACTGGTCCGTTTTGAGGCAATAAAAGGATTTCCCAATGTGCTGCAGTATCCCGAAGGCATGGCAGGCCAATGGCATGTTTTTTTCAGGAACAACCACCCGGTTACCCTTGAGCTGGCTTGTGGCAAAGGCGAATACACGGTTGGGTTGGCCAGGTTGTATGCCAACCGGAATTTTATAGGCGTTGACCTGAAAGGAAATCGTCTCTATGTAGGCGCCAAAAAATGCCTGGCCGAAGGAATCGGCAATGCGTCTTTTCTGCGGTCGCAGATAGATAAGATCAATACTTTTTTTTCAGCCGCCGAGGTGGAGGAAATATGGATCACTTTTCCTGACCCGCAATTGCGTACTTCAAAGGCAAAAAAAAGGCTGACCCATCCTAAATTTTTACGATTGTACCAGCAAATTCTCCGGCCGGGCGGTCGTATACACCTGAAAACCGATTCGCCCGATTTATATCAATTCACAAAAGAGGTGCTGGCCTTGTACGGGATAAAACCTTTGCTAGACTATGAAAATCTGTATGAGCAAGAGAAGATTTCCGACGAGCTACACATCAAAACGCATTATGAAGGCCTGGACATTGCCAACAGCAACCGCATCCATTATTTGCAGTTCACCCTACCCGCGGAACCGCTACCCGATATTGATAAACTTTTACAGGAACAACTGAAGAGAGCGCCGTAGGGTGTAGGGCACCTGTGCAAAGGCCCTTTACCATTCCCCTTACGCCTTAAAAACCCCCAAACCCTACACTTTTCACCCTAATTTTTTAAAAGATGCCCATCCGCAAAAAGAAAGCAGTTTCAAAAACATCGGCGGTAAAAGAAAAGCTACAGGCTGTAAACCCATCCGGCAAAAAGGAAGCTTCTTTTTTTGAACTGGTATACGAAGTGGCCCGGCAGATACCAAGGGGCAGGGTAACTTCTTATGGCGCCATTGCCAGTTGCCTGGGTACCAAACTTTCTGCCCGTATGGTAGGCTGGGCCATGAACGGTGCAGGCAATATAAAACCCAAAGTGCCGGCACACCGCGTGGTGAATAGGAATGGTATGCTCAGTGGCAAACATCATTTTGGCGGCGATAAAATGCAGCAACTGCTGGAGAAAGAAGGCACTTACGTGAAAAATGATACCGTGGTGGATTTTGATAAAAAATTCTGGGACCCTGCTACCATTTTATTGTGACGGGCCTTCCAGCACATTCATGTCATCTTCTGTAAGCTGCAACTGCAGCATCATTTTCATTTTTGCGGGCGCCTGCAAAGCAAAGAAAATGATCATGGCAAATGCCAGCACTATAAATGCATAGTTACGCGTAATCATAAAGCAGACCACCGTACACAATACCGGCATTTCTATCATCGCCCATTTTATAATAGCGGCTACCCGGTACACAGACAGCTTCTGCTCTGGGCTTGCAGCAGGATCGATGGCGCGCAATTTTCGATCAAAAATCGATAGGCCTGTTTTTACAGACGCGAAACTGATGGCCAGTACTGTTACCTGCAATACTTTATTCACCGTACTGTTGCTGGCCATCTTAGGCCAAAGATGCACCACGGCAGATACCACACAAAACACTACCATACCTGCCAGCATGGCTGTATGCAGTATCCGCAGCGCCTTCAGTGGTTTTGCAGTTGTATAAACGTTGTTGCGTGGCATAGCGGGTTACTTTAATGATAATAAGGACTGATTAACAGGTATACTACTACCCCGGTAACAGACACATAGAACCAGATGGGCCAGGTAATGCGGGCCAGTTTCATATGCCTGGAGAATTCTCCTGTTAGTGCCCGGTAGGCGGTAAACAATACAAACGGCATGATAACAGCTGCCAGGAAAATATGTGTTATCAGAATGAAAAAATACACATACCGCAGGGGGCCGGTGCCTCCGTATTTGGTGTCGCCTGCAAACAAATGATGGCAGACATAAGAAAGTAAAAAAATCAGGGATAATACCATGGCCACCAGCATCAGCCGTTTGTGTAATAATAATTTCCGTTTTTTAACCGCTACCAATGCTGTTGCCAGTAACAGGGTCACCATGCTGTTGATGACCGCATTGATCTTTGCAAAAAGATGTACATCAAAACCCAAATCAACTTTCAGGTGAAAAGCACCCACGGTAGCCACCAGTGCAAATATAACAACGCTGAAGATCCATATCGTGATGGCCGCCTTTCGATCATTTTTCTGAAGGGAGGGCGCTAATAAATTGTCCATTTAAAATTTCGGTTTCCTGTTGATGAATAAAAATATGCCTACCGCCAGAATAGTAATGATGAACACGGGCCAGATGGCGGTTAGTTCAACCAGTAATGCTGATTTCTTTTTTTTGTCTTTTTCCAGCATCAGCAACACCATATCCCTGCCCAGCTTGGAAAGTGAAGTGTCATCCAGTCCATTGTAATATCCCCGCACAATATGATCCTTGTCCAGCAAAGTAAACCGGCTGGTATGTACAAAAGAGGAGTCGATGGGATCATCGTTGTATTTATCTACTTTAAGTTCTTCAAAGGCAAAATCATAGATGGTTTTTTTGGGGCCGGTCAGCATCCACCAGGTATCGTGGTTAACATTGTACCGGTCTGCATACTTTTTGAGTACCGGCACGGAATCCCGTTCAGGGTCAACCGAAAAAGAAAGAAACTGTACAAAGCTGGTATCTGCGTATTTTATATTGTCCTGGTGCTTTACTGCATCCTGCATTTGTTTCATGTGTTGTGTAAGCGTGGGGCAGATAGAACCGCAGTGGGTAAAAAAGAAATCAATCACAATGATCTTTCCCTGCAGATCGTCCAGGTGCACTTTATTGCCCAGCTGGTTGGTCAGTTCAATATTTTTAACCCGGTGCCATACGGTATCGGTGGTTTCTTTGCCGTCCGTAATTTTTGTAATAATGGAATCCTCGAAAAACCGCCTGGGCATTACTACAGCTTCATCGCCATAATGTTTTACCAGCAGGTAGCTGATCAGCGGAAATACGATAGCGATACACAGGGCCAGCAATGCTTTCTTACTCACGCTACTTGTAGTTTAATAAAAAACCATCGCTGGAGGGCAATGGTTGATGAAATGAAAATTTTATTTTACCGCACCAATGCTTATTCAATAGACCCGGGCTTCTTGGCCTCGTGCTCTTCTTTTACCGGCGCTTTTTCCTTGCTTTGTTCCAGGTGGTTACGGTCGTAATTATTGCGCAGGTTCTTGTAAGAGTTCCCGTCCCATAAAAAAGCACCTATGAACCAGAGAAACAGCATGGCCGGAATAGCAATGGTAAGTATCAGGTTCCGGAGCTCATGCCCCAGGTGCATAAATTCTGCTACGATAAAGAAGGCCTTGGCCAGCGTAAGTATGATAAAGATCCCGTTCAGGATATGTTTTACCAGGTGCGGATCGGAAAAGTTGATCTCATAATAGCTGATCGCCAAAATCAGTTCTACAACGGTAATGTATAAAAGGATACGAAAGGTTTTCCAAATGGGCTTGCTGTCAAAAACATGGTCCTCTGCATGGGTCATTTCTTCAACGGTGTGTACATTATCCATAATACGATTAGATTCTGATGGTGACGAATGGACGCCCGACAGGCGCCTGTTGATTATTTTTTAGAACAAATAGAAACAGGTAAATACAAATACCCATACCAGGTCTACAAAGTGCCAGTACAAACCGGCTTTTTCTATCATCAGGTAATGGCCTCTCTTATCAAAAACGCCCCGCCAGGTCATGATCAGCATAATAATATTGATAATGACCCCCGAAAAAACGTGGAAACCATGAAAACCTGTTATGGTAAAAAAGAAATTGGTAAAATTGGTGCTCGACTGTGATCCATCGATATTCATAAACGGGTTCCGGCCCCACCAGGCGCCTTCACCGTGCATATGCGTCCACTCCCAGGCCTGGCAACTCAGGAAAGCAATGCCACCCAGGATGGTCAGGAACATATAGAACATCACCTTCTTGCGGTCATTGGCATGGCCGGCACCTACTGCCAGTACCATGGTCACTGAACTCATGATCAGGATAAAGGTCATCAGGCTCACAAAGGCCAGCGGCACGGGCATTTCCCCTACTACCGGAAAAGCACGGAATACATGGTTGGGATCGGGCCAGCTGTTACTGGAAAAACGGATGGTGCCATAAGAGATCAGGAAAGCGCCGAAAGTAAAAGCATCGCTCATTAAAAAATACCACATCATCAGTTTGCCATACTCAACATTAAAAGGGCTCTTCCCACCGCTCCACCATTTTCTGTCTGCCGTAATTGTTTGTGACATGTACGTTGTTTAATATGTTCTCAAATGTAAAATAGTATCCGGTTAACCGGCCTCCTTTAAAAAACAGTTGCCTGTTCTATTGTATCAGCATAAAGAAAATAAACAGGTAGAGCCAAAGCACATCTACAAAATGCCAGTACGTGGCCGCTACTTCCACGGGCACGGCATTGTAACTGCGCCGGCTGCTGCTTAAAGATCTTAAAAACAATACCAGCAGGGTAATCAATCCACCCAGCACATGCAAAGCATGCAATCCGAAAATAATAATAAAGAACACGCCGCCACCCGACCCTTCTACCTTCACGCCCATCCTATTCAACTGCCAGTAACCAGCCACCTGTAACACAATAAAAACAATGCCCATAAGAGTGGTACCCCCCAACAGGTTGCGGTATTTGCCCATATCGCGGTTCTTAAACGCCGATACGGACAACTGCATCAAAATACTGCTCAGCAGCATCACCCCGGTAGAATACCAAAAGATGACCGGCATACTGAAACCTATCCACCCTGGCTGCTCGCGCTTTACAATGTACGCACTGGTAAAGCCGGCAAACATCATAATAATGCTGCCGATGGCCACCCATAATATAAATTTATACGGGTGAATTTTTTTCCGCTGGTTGCGGTCTCCGTCCAGCGGAGCATTCTTATACTGATTCAAAATACTGTTTGTCACCATTTTCAAAATCAACTTTATCCTGTTACCAGTTGTATCCAGTGAAGTATACTGCCAGTGTCGGGCCGGGCCGGCGGCAGTTTATTTGCCAGCAAAGCCAGTAATACAACCGGCAGGTAAATATAACTGCTGAACATGACCCGCCGGGCTGCCTTCAATTCCATTTCCTTATACAGCCTTACACTTTGCCAGACCATCAATATATTCGCTATAAAAACAATCACAAAGCTTATTATACCGCTCATATCAAACACAAATGGCAATACGCCAACGGGTATCAGCAGCAGTGAATAAATGATCGATTGTATGGCCGAATATTTTGTTGGCCCTTCTACACTGGGCAATAATTTAAAACCAGCGCCCGAATAATCCTTGTGTGCAATCCAGGCAATGGCCCAGAAATGCGGGAACTGCCAGAAAAACTGGATGGCAAACAAGGCCCATCCCCCCGCACTTAACGCATCATTGCCCGCTGCCCAGCCTATTAAACAGGGCAGTGCCCCCGGTACCGCACCCACCAGCACCGATATAGAATTTATTTTCTTTAACGGCGTGTAGATAAACGCATACAGGAACAGGCTGAACGTTGCAAGACCGGCCGACAGGGGGTTAAAAAAATACCAAAGTATACATACCCCCAACACACCGGAAATCACTGCAAAGGTCCATCCTTCTGTTGTGCTCATTCTGCCACTGGCCAGCGGCCTTTTGGCGGTGCGTTTCATCAGCGCATCCGTATCTTTTTCCACTACCTGGTTAATGGTATTGGCGCTGCCGGTTACCAGAAAACCACCCGCAAACAAAAGCAGGATCATTTTTGCGTTAAATCCTACAATCTTCGGCGCCAGCAAATAACTGATTACGGCAGAAAACACCACCATAAACGTAAGGCTGAACTTTACAAGCATCATGTAATCGCGTAGCTTGCTGGCCAATGTGAAAGAACTTGAATTATCTGTCTGTCTGTTTTGCATTCAATAACCAGGGTTTTGGTATCCTGTACACTTACTCAGCATCCCCGGAACTGCTAATGGGCGGCATCACTCTATCCTTTGCCCGTTAATAAAATGCCCCGAAAGTCAGCAAACAGCAGGGCAGGCTGATTTTATTTTCCTGGGTTCCCGGTGACCGGCCCTTATTGCCCTTTAATGGTTGCTTTCATTTATACCGATGGGCTCCGTTTGTGGTATAAATTCACGTCCGTCTTTACCATAATCATATGCCCAGCGGTGTACTTCCGGAATTTCGCCCGGCCAGTTTCCGTGCCCGGGGCGGATGGGCGTTGTCCACTCCAGCGTATTGGAACCCCAGGGATTCTGTGTCGTAACCCTTCTGCCTTTAAAAATGGAATAAAAGAAATTAAACACAAACAATAACTGCACGGAAAACACAATCATGGCCACAATGGAAATAAACCTGTTGAGGCCGCCAAAGGAGTGAAAACTTTCCCAGCTGCTGTAATCAAGGTAACGGCGGGGCATACCTGCCAAACCTTCGTAGTGCATGGGCCAGAAAATAAGATAGGCGCCTACCATGGTTATCCAGAAATGGATATAGGACATCGTATTGTTCAGGTAGCGGCCATACATTTTCGGGTACCAGTGATAGATACCCGCAAACATGCCGAAGAAGGAGGCCACCCCCATTACAATATGGAAATGCGCAATGACAAAATAGGTATCATGCAGGTGAATATCGAGCGATGAATTACCCAGCCAGATACCGGTTAAACCACCGGAAATAAACAAACTCACAAAACCGATGGAGAATAACATGGCCGGGGTAAAGCGGATATTGCCCCGCCACAAGGTAGTGAGCCAGTTAAAGACCTTGATGGCACTGGGCACGGCAATGAGCAAAGTCAGTAACACAAACACAGAACCCAGGAATGGATTGAGGCCGGTTACAAACATATGGTGTGCCCATACCAGGAAGGCCAGGATAGAAATAGCGAATAAAGAGCCTACCATGGCCATATAACCGAAAATGGGCTTGCGTGAATTGGTGGACAATATTTCCGACACCATGCCCATGGCGGGCAACAGGATGATATACACTTCGGGGTGACCCAGGAACCAGAACAAATGCTGGAACAAGATAGCGCTTCCGCCTTCGTTGGGTAGTACTTCACCCGACTGCAACACAATATCAGACAGGTAGAAGCTGGTGCCCCCATGCCGATCGAATAATAATAATATAAAACCACTCAGCAACACGGGGAACGATAATACGCCCAGCACCGCCGTAAAGAAAAGTGCCCAGATGGTCAGCGGAATTCTTGTCATGCTCATACCCTTGGTACGCATGTTAAGGATAGTGGTAATATAATTCAACCCACCAAGCAATGACTGTACCACGAAAAGCGCCATGCTGATGATCCACATATCCACCCCTGTTTTAGAACCTTCGGAGGCGCCGCCCAAAGCGCTCAAGGGCGGGTAAGAGGTCCAGCCGCCGCTGGCAGGGCCTGTTTGTACAAATAAAGAAGCAAGCATAATTACGCTGGCAATCCAGAAAAACCAGTAAGACAGCATATTCAGCATCGGCGACGCCATATCCCTGGCACCAATCTGAAGGGGAATCAGGAAATTAGCAAAGGTACCGCTGAGGCCGGCCGTTAATACAAAGAATACCAGTACGGTACCATGCATGGTTACCAGTGCATAATAGAATTCAGGCTGTATTTTACCACCCTTGGCCCAGTGACCGAGAATGTTTTCCAGCCAGGGAAAAGATTGGTCAGGGTATCCCAGCTGCAGGCGGAACAGTACAGACATCAAGCCACCCAAAAAAGCCCAGATGATACCGGTAATCAGGAATTGTTTGGCGATCATTTTATGATCCTGGCTGAACACGTACTTGGTAATAAATGTCTCTTTGTGGTGGTGCACATGATGTTCGTCGTGGTGCACATCGTGTGAAGTCTGCACCGCTGCTCCCTGTATAATGGCTTCATTACTCATAATCAAAAATTCATTTATCTGATAACTTAATCATTATTCTTTTTCTCGTCCCTGCTTTATTTTTTAAGCTTCGCTACTCCAGACGCCATACGGAGACTATCTATGTGAACGGCAGCGGTCTTTGTGCTGTCTGTTTTTTTCTTTTCCAGCACCGCTGTTACGTATTTCGGTTTCTGGCTCAGCATCCATATATCAAATTCTTCCTGGGTTACCACTTCTACCTGTCCTTTCATAGAATAATGACCCTTACCGCACATCTGGTCGCAGGAGATCTCATACACAAAATCAGGGTTATTATTCATTACTTTCATTTCCTTGGTGGTGTACAATGGCGTAAACCACATGGTGGTAGGCGTGCCGGGCACCGCATCCATCTTCATACGGAAATGCACCAGGCCTACGTCATGTATCACATCCCTTGAACCGATGATTAGTTTAACCGGCTTGTTTTTGATCAGCATCAGTTTATCCGTCACCACATCATCCTGTGCGGCCTTGTCTTCTTTCAGATTCAGCCGGGGCACATCTTCCCAGATCAGCCCCAGTGAATTATCGGCAGCATCATCAATATTCTTATAATATTTCCTGCCAAAAATATCATCCTTACCGGGGTAACGCATGATCCAGTTAAACTGCTTGCCGGTTACTTCCACCACCATGGCATCCTTGGGCGGGTCGCCGGTAATTTTAAACCAGTAAAACAGGCCATAACCCACCAATACGGTCAGGAAGATAGCAGGCACCACGGTCCAGATCAGTTCCAGCGTATTGTTATGCGGCAGGTAGTAAACTTTTCTTTTGTCTGAATATTGGTATTTGAAGGCGAACCAAAACAGCAATACCTGGGTCAGCACAAATACGGCACCTGTAATAATAACGGTCAGGTGCAGCATTTTGTCGATCTTTTGGCCATGGTCGGAAGCCGCTTCGCCCAATATTTTGCCTTTGAACAATTCGTGGCAACAGTAAACCCCTATGAGGCCGCCTACCAGGAAAAGGATGAGCAGGAAGGCGTTGATGCGGTTGTTCTGGTCCAGTGTTTTCTTTTCTCCTTTCAGGATACCCACATATTCGCTTGCTTTTGCTATCTGGAAGGTGATCAGAAAACCCAGTAACAAAATAATAACTATGAAAATGGTTGTTATAGAC
>CAXTMV010000226.1:0-9397 GCA_964245425.1 uncultured Flavihumibacter sp.
TAATAATTGATGGCTATCAAAAAAAGAAAGAACAAAATATTTGTCCAGGCCTTCGGAACTTTAATGTTAAATATCTCATACTCGCCGCTACCGCTGTTACTAAATAATGCGATGGCAAAAACAATAAAAGACAATATTATCCAGCTGACGGATTTGTTAAGGGATTCCGTTACCGATTTTACAATATCTTCTAAGACAGCAGGCTCAAAAGAAGTTGAAGTTGTCAGAATGTCCGGGTTGTCAACCCTTTCAGTTATTTTCGTTTCTTCCATAACAACGATTTAATTAGTAGAATGCTATTTTGTCAATTTTTATTTTGGCTTACACTCGGAGTCTGCAGTACAACATATAATGAGCCTGCCGAACGAATAAAAAAAGCTAATATAAAAGACAGTAAATAGGGATTGGCATGATGTACAGATTGCTTTATATCTGATTAACTCCTTGCTGATGCCGAGCTTGTACCAGGCAACTACATTCCCAGCCAAAATTTGAGCTCTGCCGCCTTATTGCCTGTTTTGTACCAGTTCTGCCAGGAATCATTTTTGATATTGCCATCCCATTGGGGATTTAAAGTGCTCCTGGAACGGAAAAAACGCCAGCGATAATGATGATAAACCCCCATCATGTTGATCGCATAGGCCTGCGCAAGCGCCTTATTTCCGCGAATGATATTCAGGTTATCATCATTTGCATGGCTGGCTTTAATGCCCATATTGTGAGAGCCCGTGATAATAACCGGGTCATCAGAAAAAGGATCGATCACTATTGCTTTACTGTGGATGGTAACATTTTGCGGGCTGACTTCTTTTTGCCAGAATTGAAAATCTTCATTGATAGCAGCCGGTAACACCACGCTCAAATCGCCTTTTTCTTCTTTGTTATTGTTCATGAAAGTAATGGTCGGGTTTTTCTTGCCGCCGGGATCAGCATTCATCACGCCATTGACATAGAGGTTCTTATTGTTCCGCATGGCAAGAATGGTATCGTATAATATCCGGCTTTTTCCTTCCGTACCGGGCTTGAACATCAAAAATAAAACACCCTGTTTTGCCGCCCTGATGCACTTATCTGCGGCATCCATATCAATCGGTTTTGGAACCGGCGCAAAATAAGTAGTGATATCCGCTTTTTTGTTTTGAAAGGCGGCATTGTTGTGTGCCCTGTAAGGTGCGGCATACAAACCTTTGCCCTGGCCGTTGCAGTCCGCAGCAATGGCATCCCACTCGGCTTTGTAATAAGCAGCTACCGCGGCATCATGTAAGATGACCGCATTGTTAACCTGTGTAAAAAGGCCGTTGGTGGTCCAGTTGGTACTGCCGGTGAGCACCTTGACGGCCGTCTCTGTCGCACCTTGTTTTTGCGTGATTACCACAAACTTGTTGTGTGCAAAATGTCCGGAGGATACAATACGTCGTATCGGTTTTATTGTTAGCCGTTTGGCATTTACGGCTTGTGGATCGGGTTTGCCCGGCCCAAATGCGCCATTGGCAAGAATAATATGCGCACGCTTTCCCAGCTTATTCAGTTTGGCAATCAGCTCAAACTCGTCTAATTCATACAGTGCCGTATAAAGTTGCAGCGAAGGATCTTTTGCCACTTCGTCCAGCAGGCCGTGTAAGGCCAGCATTAAATTACCACCCATAAAACTACGGATGGCGGAATTGGCATCCAGCAGGTTTGTTTTCAGCGTCTTTACACGTTCTTTAACGGGTATATTATTAAGTCTTTTTGCCAGGAATTGTGAAGAGACAAGACCCCGGTTAAAATACGCTTCAGCCCCACCAATGTTTCCCACCGTTACCATTGGTGACCAGGGCGTTGCAAACGCCATGGATTTTTCCAGCTTTCCGGTGGCCTGTTGAATCATGGGGATGACCCGGTAAGCTATTACATCGCCTTTGCTGACAAAATAATCAATCCACATATATTTCTGTATCGGCCACTCGGTACTGGGACGGTTCTCGTCCTGGCTATGCGGATCACCCGCAAAACCAACGAATGTATGCACGGGTTCAGCTTCAAGATCTGTTTCACCTTGTTTTTTTCTGAAAACAGCAAACCCAAGGCAGTTTTTAATATTGGCGGTGTATTTCCAGACGATGGTTGCTTCATCATTGGTTGTATAGATTTTGATGGTTGGTCCGGTATTCATATGAAAAGGTTTAAGGGAATGGTTTGAAATGGAAAGTTATTTCAATTTGGATACAGGTAAATCCAGTAGTTATACGGTATTTTAGGCGGGTGTAAAAACAGGGCAAGCATTAAAAACCAAACGGGAAATTATAGCTGCGTGTCAAATTAATTTTCCGCACCTATGTCAGCGAATAATGGACACGGAGCCATTCAGCCTGGGTAATACGGTGTTCAGATCAATGATCCAGTAATATACGCCCATTGACAATGGATGGCTGTTGTAGCGTCCATCCCAGGGTGTACGATAACCTTCAGACTTAAATACCAGTGTGCCGTAACGATTAAAGACACTGACTTTACAATTTGAATACGCACTTAAGTTCGGTATTTGCCAGGCATCGTTAATGCCGTCTCCGTTTGGCGAAAACGCATTCGGCACCACTATTTTGCAGTCTGTCTCTGTTACCACTGTTCGGGCTATTGCCGTGCCGCAGCGGTTCGTAACCGTAACGCTGTAGGTGCCAGCATGCTTAATAATTAATTTATTTTGTGTTGATCCGTCCTGCCATAAATAATCATCGAATGCACCGGGCAATAAAGTCAGTTCCGAGCCGGTGCACAATACCTGGTTGGCTGCAAGCAATGGTGCAGGTTTGCCTGACACCGACAGGTGCAACACCCGAATGCTGTCACAGCCATTTGCATTTTTGAAGCTGTCGGTATAAATGCCGGTTGAAGTTTTGCCTTCAAATGAATCGCCCTCGCAAATTGACTTAAATATTACCTGGGATGAATCTGGGTATACAGTCAGCTTAAGCGTTTTGAGGCTGTCGCAACCGTTGGCAGCATGCAATGTATCAACATAAATGCCAGCCATGTTATGACCTTCAAAAGAATCCCCCTGGCAGATGGTTTTTTCTAGAAGGGTTCCCAGCCTGTCCAGTACAGTGAGGTGCAGTGTTACAATGCTGTCGCAGCCTTCGGTCGTCTGCAGCGTATCTGTATACGTGCCGGTGAGTGAATGTCCCAGGTAGCTTTGCCCGTTGCAGACAGTTGCTGCCAAAGTAACCATTGAACGGGGTCTCACGGTAAGCTGTAATATTCTGATGCTGTCACAACCGCTGGCGTTGCTGAATGTATCGGTATAGGTACCTGACAGATGATACCCCAGGTACGTTTGGCCCTGGCAGATAGCCTGGTTGATGGTTGAGGTCGTTTTCTTATTTACGGTAAGGTTAAGGGTCCTGATGCTATCGCAACCATTTACAGCAACCAGCGTGTCAACATAAGAACCGCTGGTGCTGTGTCCCCAATAAGTCTGACCCTGGCAAATAACCTGGCTGACGGTTGAAGTTGTTTTTTTATTTACAGTCAGGTTAAGGGTCCTGATGCTATCACAACCATTTGCGGCAGTCAGGCTGTCAATATATACACCGCTTTCAGCATGGCCGGAATAGGTTTGGCCCTGGCAAATGGTTTGATTTATTGTTGCGAATGATTTTGGTAATACGGTTACTGCCAGCATTGCACTGTCTTTACAGCCTGCCGCGTCTGTTGCAATTAATTTTATTGTCTCCGGCCCCGTACGTGAATAACCATGCGTTATGTTTTGGGTCGTCGCTGTAGCACCATCGCCTAAATCCCATTGCCAGGTGGGCGTTACTGTGCTATTGTTTACCGCAGCGCTGAAATTAAAATCTCTGCAGGAAGCAATGGTATTGGCATCGATCTTAACGAGTGCACAAGTGGCATTGGGTACCTGTTCTGCCCAGGTTGCATTTACCAGGGATCCGATAAAATTTGCATTTACAGCACTGTTCGCAACAAGGCCTGTTTTTTCATCCGCCTTAAAATAGGCAACCAGCCCGGCAGCCGGCAAGGGTAAACAGCCATTCATGCTGCTTTGAATATCCGCTTGGGTTCGGGCGACATTCCAAAATCTTATTTCGTCTATATCTGCATCGGGGCCGCTTAATTTTTGAGACGCGTTGGCAATCTGAATAAGCCTGTTGTTTGACAGCCTGTTATTCAATATGCCTGCCGGAATTGCTTTTGAACTTACCAGGTTGCCATTGAGATACAGCTTTAATAAAGCATTATTGTAGTCGCATACCGCGGCAGCATGATACCAGGTGCCAACGGTGAGCGCTTGTAAAGACTCCGTATAAACCGTATAATTGGTGCCGCCATTATCAGAAATTAGGAAGGACAGTGCATTGGGGGTGCTCCCCCAGCCAAATCCAAAGAAGATATCCTGGTAAACAACAGCGTCTTCTACACTCATCAGCAGGCTTTTATTTTCTATTGGCGCATTCAGTTTAAACCAGGCTTCCCAGGTAAATCCATTTTTGCTATATAATTGGTTCGTGGTGGCGGGCAATTTGGCTGTAATGTCAACACTTTGATTGACTTTCTTAAAATGAAAGGCTGATTTGCAGAGTGTCTGGGCAACCAGCACCTGCGAGAACAACAGCAGCGAGCAAATGATACCGATTTTTTTCATTTTTATATAGCTAATCTGCCAGCCCCTACAGCAGGTCTATTTCTTTACCCGCTGTAAATCCAAGTCCAGGAAATCGAAACTGAAATCTATATCGGGTGATATGCCCTTCATTTTTATACTCTGTGCTTTGCCATTTTCATCAAGGCTGAATATAGCCAGGGCATCACAATTCATATCCTGGTATTCCCATTTAATGGCAAAGCTGTTGGCTTTGTACAATTGCATGGGGCCATTTAGTTTTGGTGAACGAAGTGCCCTGAACCACAGGCGATCGCCTTTTAAAAAAATTTCGATTTCTCCAAACCAGTTGTCTTTAAAAAAGCCGGTATAATCTGCCGCATCTACTTTGGTATTTTTGGCTGCTTCCACGGTTTGCCAGATGCTGGTTACCGCTGAATCGGCTGTATGGGTCCTTGCCCGTAGATTCATACTGTACTTGGTTATCCAGTCAGCATCACTGAGGCCAAGGTAACTATCAATGATGGTCCTGTTTACCGCGTTGAACAAAGCGCCCCCGTCATCGGCGGTATTGGTGAGCACAACAATGCCCAGTTTCAGATCGGGTATCAGGGTAACGCTGGTGAGCATTCCCGGCAGGCCGCCCGTATGCGATACCCGCAGATTACCTTTTATATCTCCCAGGCCCCAACCCAGGCCATAGCCGGCAAAATGCGCGTTGTAGCGCGGATCCGGGTTTACTTCCGTAACAGTGTGGATGGCCCACATTTCCCGTTGCCTGGCAGCTGAAAATAATTGCTTGTCAAGATTGGGTCCATATTTTCCTTTATTGATTTGCATGATCATCCACTTGCTCATATCATCTACATTGGATATGATGCCGCCGGCCGCGCCATTGATCTGGTCCTGGAATGCCGGAATGGTTCGTATGGTACCTGTTTCAGTTGAATGCGGCGTGGCTACATTGCTTTTATCTTTTACCGCGGCCATCGATGAAAAGGAGTTGGCCATTTGAAGCGGATCCAGGATCCTTGACTGTATGAATTTTTCCCAGGTCATTCCGCTGATCCTGGCTATCAGTTCACCCGCTATGAAATAAAGCTGGTTGTCATAGTCAAACTGCGTCCGGAAGCTGGAAGAGGGTTTAAAATATTGAAAGAGGCTCAGTTTGTCTTTAATGGTAAAATTGGTGCCATCAGGAAAATCCATCAAATCGCCCGCACCCAGGCCAAGGCCACTTCTATGGCACAGCAGGTCTTCGACCAAAAAATTCTCCGTTACATAATCGTTGTACATTTTAAACTCCGGCAAATAGGTTCTTACTTTATCTTTCCAGCTGAGTTTGCCCTCGTCAATTAAAATGGACAATGCCGCCGTGGTAAAAGCCTTGCTGTTAGATGCTATCTGGAAATTGGTATGTTCATCTACCGGCAGTTTTGTAGCAATGGATTTTACACCATACCCTTTTTCATGGATCACTTTTCCATCTTTTACAATGGCAACCGCAACGCCCGCAACATTGAATTTTGTTAATGCCATTTGTACAACTGAGTCAATTTGTTTTGATGATAACTGTGCAAAAACAGATGCACTTACAGATAACATGCAAAGCAGTAACAGCGAATTTCTTTTTTTCATCTTTTTCGAATTAATATGGCCGGGCCGGTGGCCGGAATGATGGAATGGGCAATGCTGGAAAATGTCATATACCGCACCAGGTAACAAGTTAAGTAATTTTACATCTGCGCCGCACACCTAATTGGCCGTCATGGAACGGAAGCACAGGCAGACAATTAAAAAAAGTGCTATCTTCCCCGCAACCCCAAACAGCCAACATGAAAAAACAACTACTCTTTCTTGTAGCATCGGTATGTATTCTTTCCGCGTTTCAAAAAATCAACGACACCCTCTCAGATATCAAAGCAACCCTGGCAGATGTTAAACAAAAGACCCTGGAAGAGATCGGCAGCGGTTCTTTTTACCTGCCTTCTTATACAAAAGAGGTGAAAGACGCGTGCCGCAAATTACCAGTGGGTGTTCGCGAAGCAACAATGATGTCGCTGGGTAAAATTGTGCGTGACTATACTGCTTCTGCAGCATTCAGGACAGACTACTATGCCTGGGCCGAATCACGCTACCCGGTTACCAAATTCGATTCTACCCAATCCAAGTGGACGGAAGAAAAGGCAAAGAAAACGGAAGAATTTGAGGCGGCTGTAAACAATCCCACCCTGCAACCCATTTATGTGCAGCAGCTGGATGCGCAATCGCAGGTGGCCACCTCCATGATTGAGTTATTCAAAAAAAATCCCACCATGAATATGGGCGGGATGACCATTAAAGATTTTCAGCAAAATGCCGATGATGCAAAAATGCTCAAGGGCTTGTATGCAACCAATAAGCCTGCTTTCGCAAAGAAATATGCAGAAGTAATGGCCGGTCAGCAGCTGCGTGCCGACATGAGCGCTGAAAAACAGCGGCAGGAAGAAGGAGAGAAAAAGCTGGCCCAGGTGAAAGATTATACATCGATCATTAAAACCGAATTGCAGCAATTTTTAACAGGCTCAACTGATATTCATTTTGAAGCGAAGCTGGTGGCAAAGGGTACAACGATGCTGTTTGCGGATCCGCAATATGAAAAAAAGGACGGCAACTGGAAGTTTTATTACCGTTGTGGCAGGGAAGCCGTGGCAGGCGCCCGCGGGTTTGCACAAAGCTGGCTGGCCGATTTAAAATAGTAGAGTCGGCAAAGGAGGGCCGCAAATTTACTATGGGGCAACTGGATCTTTACGCTTGGGCAATAAAATTTGTTAAAGACATCCAAATTCTCCGGAATAAAGTCTGTGCAACGCTCCCCTGCAATACTATTACCACCCCGGCAATCGTTATTGGAGGAAATCGCCTTACCATGCAAAAATCCTATATCAACCAGGGAGCTGAAAAAAGCGGCTCTTATAATGACGATGAATTGAAAACAGCTGGAGCGCTGCCGCCCAGGGCCCATTCCACTTTTATCAGTGAAAGCATCGTATATGAACCCGGCGCAGCGGGGGTGGGCAGCAACAGCCAGAAATTCCTTCGTAAAATTGTGTTACCTGTATCACTCATCGTTCTGCTCATCTGGGCTTTCCAGGCCTTTGCGAACAATAAACATTAGCGAAATCACCAGTACAGACAAAAGTTAATCCTTAATTATAAGACAGCAAAGTCCCCGGCTCGTTGACCGGGGACTTTGCTGTCTGGCGTTTTTATTAAACAATAATTACTGCTTCGGTATCTTCTGATGGAACGATCCTTTTTCATTTTGCAGTTCCACTATATAAATGCCGGCGGCCCATCCCGACACATTTATCCGCGTTTGCTGGCTGAAGGTTGTCCCCAACAATAGCGGTCCATGGGCAGAATAGATCATGGCACGGCTGGTGACGGAACCTGGTGCAGACAGCAAAATATAACAATGGATCTTTCGATCTACCTGTTATCTAATAGGTCATCTAAGGAAATTGCGGCTTTTATGAATATTTCCAATAAAGGCGTGGAACCGGCCCGGTACCGTTTGCGCAATAAGCTGGAACTGACACGTGATCAGGACCTGGTGGGTTTTTTTGATGCGTGTGGGTGAATGATTTTTGCCGGGCATTGCGGCAGGAACCAGTACCCAGCCAACGGGGCTTTTATTTAAAATACTTGTCTTATCGCGTTGGGATGGTTATGCATTGAATTCGATCCAAATAAACCTAGGCCCGCTCTTTGAGTACCTGGCTGGCCGCATCACAGATTTCATAGTTTTCTGTTTGCAAGGCAACTTCAATTAAAGAACGCAGCATCTCGGCATCATCTGCCTGTATCATTTCTTTGATGGCCGGCACCGGTAAGCCCGCAAACATGTCCTGGATATTTTGTTGTAACAGGCTGGTTACGGTTTCCAACTGTTGTTTTCTTTGCTGCTGAAGAGCCGATAGTAGTCGCATGCTGCTGTTGTTTTACTGGTTATGCTGGCGTATTAATAACTGCATAAATGTAATAAGCTGTCTTGAATGTTGCAATGGTTATTCGATAAATGGATGCGTTTGGCGGCTGGAAAAACAGCGAAGGAATTATTGATGCCCGTCAGTGGCAGAAATGATTACCTCCTGCTGAATATTATATTCAACAGGAGGATACGGAAAGTAATTTGTCTTTGTTAGGATATTGGGATTGGGGGATATTGGAAAATAAAAGAAAGTTGACTGATACTGGATTTTTTTCGGTCTTTTAAAAGGATCTTGGATTGGTTATTTCAGGATTTGGATATTGTGTTTTCAAAGGATAAGGATACTGACCAATCAACTTCTGGTACAAATGTAATAACGCGATGGCCCTCCTGCAAGGGGGAATGTCTTCGATATGCAGGCTTCGGTATTTACAGAAATCTTCGTATATATACTGGCCGGTAATGCAAAAAATCCAGTATCGTTTGCACTCCTTTACGCAGTTCCAGTCTTCCACCTAATTGAAATCAGCTTATCTTCGGGTAATATACATAGCCGTTATGCAAGTAAAAGCCCTTCTATTATTAGTGCCGGTGTCAGTGGCCTTTGTTTCTTTAACCGGCGCCTCCGGTATCACTGGGATTTCTGCGAACCTCCGTCTCGCAGATACGCTGGCCCCTGTTGAAACAAAAGCCCCTAACAGTCAGTACAAACCCAGCTTTGCCGGCCAAACCAGGGTTGCCGCCCTAAAAACAACCACCCGGTACAAGGTGGATAAAATTGCAGAGAAACTGGGCAATCCCTTTGCCATTGTTGCCATGCCGGATGG
>CAXTMV010000227.1:0-9039 GCA_964245425.1 uncultured Flavihumibacter sp.
ATTCAGCTATAGAATAAAGCTGACGCAAACCGAAGATTCAGCAACGCCCGTAAAATAAAATAATATTTGTTGCAAAAAGCGAGGCATCTCAAGGCCGCTGAAATCGATTTTGTCGAAACAGGGTACCTGTATTGATAATCGCTGAAAACCTTTATTGCACCTGTCTATTATTGAAAAAAATATTTTTATCCTGACAACAATGATTATTTTATGCTAAGCAGTGGATATTGTTTAACCACCGGTGTAGAAACCCTGGTCCGGGCAAAATTGCTGCCCGTCTCATGCGCCTGGCTCATTTTGACTGCGTGTAAAATAATGATAGCGGTAATTTCAAATGCTAATACTAGCAGACTAACGTTCCTTTTCATACCTAGATAATTGGGTTTGATCTTTTATAAGGTGCAGGGATTTTTATATGGCGTTAGAGAACGCGAAAATAGCGATTTTTATTTCAGCACCTCAAATATTATTGGTTAATCCTGTTAAAAACACGGTTGCAGGAGGGGGCAGGCAAATCGTAGAATGAATATACCATTCTGTAAATCAAGTATTTACTAAATAGCATCTTTTATATTACGTATTGAATGCCCAAAGGGTTGGATAAAAGGAGAAAATTCTTAGTCCTTTGCAATTTTTTTGTAACTGGTCATAATTCCTTTGATCAGGGAAGAGCTGAAGCCCTGGTGTTCCATTTCATTTAACCCGGCGATGGTGCATCCTTTTGGAGTGGTCACTTTGTCAATTTCCTGCTCGGGATGGGTGCCTTTTGTCAGCAGCAGGTCGGCCGCTCCTTTTACCGTCTGGGCCGCAATCAGGTTGGCCGTGGCCGCATCAAAACCTATTTCTATGCCGCCCTGTATATTTGCCCTGATATACCGCATGGCGTAGGCGGTTCCACAGGCGCCCAGCACGGTTGCGGCATCCATCAGTTTTTCTTCTATTGCTACCACTTTGCCCAGTTGACCGAAAAGATCCATAATATAGTTCCTGACTTCTTTGTCAACATCGCGGTAGCTGATGCAGGTCATGCTTTGCTGGATGGCAATGGCAGTATTGGGCATGGCCCTTACAACGGGAATGGAAAGACCGGTCATCTGTAGCAAATCATCAATGCCAATGCCTGTTATTACGGAAACAATAACGTGTTTTTTTTCATCCAGTACTCCTTTCAATCCGGCCAAAATATCTGCTACCTGGAAAGGTTTTACCGCCAATATCACCAGGTCGCCAAACCTAACCGCTTCCGCATTGTCGTCACTCACCCGCACGCCTTTTTTCTCCAGCGATTGCAGGGTGGTAATATTTCTTTTTGTAATGATAATATGACCAGGCTGTATAAAGCCACCCTGTATCAGGCCTTCGGCAATGGCCGTACCCAGGTTGCCCCCGCCAATAATGGCAATCTTCTTATTCATGGTTTGCTTTTAAAGCGGTAAAAGTACAACGGATTCAGGTTGTTTGGCTTCGGAACAAAGATTACAGTGATTAACTGATGTAACCAGAAGCCATCCATTTTCATCCTTCGCCATCCGTCCAAATCCCTTTAGTAGTATTTGCCGGGGGCTAAATAGTTCCGTACATAATCATCCACGCCTTCTTCCAGTGAAAAGAAAGGCTTGTCATATCCCCTGCTGCGCAGTTTGCGCATATCGGCTTCTGTAAAATATTGGTATTTATCGCGGATATCTTCGGGCATATCTATAAAATCAATGGCTGCGGGCAGATCAATACCGGCAAAAGTTGCCTTGACCAAATCTTCGAAGGCCCTTGCCTGCCCGGTGCCAAGGTTATAAATACCGGATACCGGCTGTTGTTCCATTAACCAGTAACAAACCTGCAGCACATCCTTTACATATACAAAATCGCGCAACTGCTGGCCGTCTTTATATTCAGGGCGATGAGACTTGAACAGCTGTACGCGGCCATTTTTCTTTACCTGGTTAAAAGAGTGCCAGATTACACTTGCCATACGGCCTTTATGGTATTCATTGGGGCCATATACATTAAAAAATTTAAGTCCGGCCCAGAATGGCGGCAGGCTGCTTTGCTGCAATGCCCATTTATCGAATTCATTTTTGGAAATACCGTATGGATTCAGCGGCGCTAATTTGAACGGAAGGGCATGATCATCCGAATAGCCCCATTCGCCACTGCCATAAGTGGCCGCTGAAGAGGCATATACCAGTGGGATGCGATGCGTTGCAGCATATGCCCATATTTGCTGGGAATACTCCACATTCAGGTGCTGGTGAACGGCGTAATCGAATTCGGTTGTATCGGTTCGCGCACCGATGTGAAAAATAAAATCGATGGCGGGCTCCTGCTGTTTCAGCCATTCAAAAAAATACGCCCGCTCTACTTTATGACTGAATTGCTTACCGTCCAGGTTGGGTGTTTTATCCAGCCTCGAAAAATCATCTGTAATAATAAGATCGTTGTATCCCTTAGCATTCAGGAAACCGACCAGGCAGCTGCCGATAAAGCCTGCCGCACCGGTTACTACTATTTTTGAATTCGTTTGCATGGTATACCAATTTCGGCCGTTCAGCCCGGGCACCCCCTCTTCCGGGAATTTATAAAGCCGACAGGGCCGTATTATCGCTGCCTGCCACCGCCAGCAGGTTGTCAATTGCGTTGTCGTACCGATCTTTCCATTCCCGGATATGGCCCCAATTCATCCCATCCACTTCAATGCTGCCGCCCGTTACAAAACCCAGCTCGCTGTAGACCTGGCCATCCATCATTTTGGTAAAGGCAGGCACGTCATCGCTGCTAACGGTCACCACTACCCGACTTTGACTTTCACCAAACCAATAGCCGTCTTTCCGGATGCTGAAATCCGCGGCCACCACATCTATGCCCAGGTTCCGGTTAAAGCAGGATTCAATCAATGTTATAAACAAGCCTCCTTCACTTACATCATGGGCGGATTGTATTACCCCGCTTTTGATCAAGGCGGCTATTTTTTGCTGTAATAAAAATTCTTCGTCCAAATCAAAAGATGGGGCGGGACTGTATTCCACGCCTTGTATCTTATGCAGGTATTCAGATGAGTTGATATCACTGCTGGCAGCACCTACCAGGAAAATAAGGTCGCTTTCGGATTTAAAATCAAGCGTCATTTTTTCGTTTACATTGTCCAGCAGCCCTACCATACCAATGGTGGGTGTGGGGTATACGGCACCATCCGGCCCCTGGTTATAGAAACTTACGTTGCCACCGGTAACGGGCGTATCGAACTTTATGCAGGCCGCTCCCATTCCTTTCAGTGCATGTACAAACTGGTAATACACTTCCGGGTCGTAGGGGTTGCCGAAATTCAGGCAATTGGTAATGCCCAATGGTTGCCCGCCGCTGCATACAATATTCCTGGCAGCTTCTGCCACGGCTATCATGCCTCCTTTATAGGGATCTGCAAATACATAGCGGCTGTTGCAATCGGTGGTCAGCGCCAGTCCCTTGCGGGTGGGTTTGGCTACTACTACGGCGGCATCGCTGGGCGCATTCACCGAAGCATTTCCTGCCCCCACCATGCTATCGTATTGCACATACACGAACTTCTTGGAGGCAATATTGGGGATGGCCACTATTTTTTCAGCTACGGCTTTCAGGTCTGCCGGCACTTCAATGCTGTCTGGGTTAAAGGCTTTTATTTTTTCCAGGTAGGCCGGTTCTTTGGTTTCACGGCTGTACTGCGGGGCACCGCCACCCAGTACCAGTTCGTACGCCGGCAAAACGGCTTCCAGCATACCATTCATATAGAAATGAAGCATCCCATCGCCGGTTACTTCACCGATGGCAGCGCAGGGCAGATCCCATTTTTCAAATACCGCGGTGACGGCCGCTTCTTTTCCTTTTTCTACCACCATCAGCATTCTTTCCTGGCTTTCACTCAATAGCAGCTCCCAGGCTTTCATATTTTTCTGGCGTGTAGGCACTTTGTCGAGATCGATCCGCATACCCGATTCGCCTTTTGCGCTCATTTCTGAGGTAGAACAGATGATACCGGCAGCACCCATGTCCTGCATACCTACTACGGCACCGGTCTTAATCACTTCCAGGCAGGCTTCCAGTAATTTTTTTTCCTGGAAAGGATCGCCCACCTGTACGGCGGGTAATTCTTCCGTGCTTTCTGCGGTTATATCGGCGGAGGCAAAAGAAGCGCCGCCGATACCGTCTTTACCGGTGGCGCTGCCTACAAAAAAAACAGGGTTGCCGATTCCTTTGGCGGTGGCAGAAACGGTTTCACCATTTTTCAATATGCCTACACTCATGGCATTCACCAGCGGGTTGGTATGGTAACAGCCTTCAAAATAAATTTCGCCTCCCACGGTGGGTACGCCAAAGCAATTGCCATAGTGGCCTATACCGTGCACGATACCCTGCAGCAGGTGTTGCGTCTTAACTTCTGTGAGATTGCCGAAGCGAAGTGAATTCAATGCGGCAATGGGCCGGGCGCCCATTGTAAAAATATCGCGGTGAATACCGCCCACCCCTGTTGCCGCGCCCTGGAAGGGTTCTATGGCAGAAGGATGGTTATGCGATTCTATTTTAAATACCACCCCATAGCCATCCCCGATATCCATTAAGCCGGCATTTTCTTCGCCTGCCTTTACCAGCATTTTTTTACCATCCCGCGGCAGGGTCTTCAACCATTTGATAGAATTTTTATAGCTGCAATGTTCACTCCACATGGCAGAGAAACAACAGAGTTCTGTAAAATTGGGCGTACGGCCCAGTTTCTCTTTAATCAGTTCAAATTCTTCGGCAGTGAGGCGCAGTTGTGCAGCAGTTGAAGCGGTTATTTCCATAATAAAAATTGCAACGCAAAAGTAAGCCCCCCGGTTTTAATTGCGGGCATATATTTATCCTGATTTACCATAAAAAATGTTGATAGCGGGTTATAAAAGCCGCGTTTTACCGGCCGTTATTAATAAGCGGTCCGCCGGGCTGTACATGCTGCAGGGCTTCTTCATAGATGTCGATGATCCTTTGCATATTAAAATGTTTAGACACCAGCAACCGGCCCTGGCGGCCCATGCCGGCCCTTTCTTCGCTGTGCAGGTTGATCATCTTTTCCATTTTATCCGCCAGGTCGAAAGGATTGTTCATATTGCAGAGATAACCGGTTACATTATCGGTTACCACTTCTTTGCATCCCCGGTTGCGGGAAGTAATGACCGGTAACTCCATACTGGCAGCCTCCATCAGGCAGCGGGGCACCCCCTCATTGTAAGAAGAAGGAAAAACAAAACAATCTGCCTTGCTCAGGAAGATGCGGACATCGTCTGCGAAGCCGCGGTATTGGATCAATCCTTCCCGCTGCCATTTCTGCATTTCTTCCTGCTGTATAGAATCGGGATGGTGCTGTTCATAAAATCCTATCAAATCAAAATTGATGCGGTAATTTTTTTTCCTGAGGATGCGGGCGGCATCGGCATAAATAGACACGCCCTTGCTTTTCAGCAGACGGGTACTCATCAAGAAACTGAACACCGTATTTTTTTCCGCGGCAGCAGGTGTTGCCGGTGAAAACCAGCTGGTATTTACGCCTTCGCCATGCAATACCCTGATCTTTTCCATATTCACCATACGGTGTTCGGTAAAGAATTTCGCATCCTCATTATTGAGGAACCAGACTTCCCTGGTTTTTTTAAGCGCGTAGCTGTACAATCGCTTAATCAGGAAATACAACCAGTTTTGTTTTGCAAATGCATAGCCCAGTCCGGTTACAATGGCCACCGAAGGTATCTGGCAGGCAGCTGCCGCCAGTGATCCGTAAATATTCGGCTTTATCACGTAATGAAAGATGATATCCGGCTGGTGTTCGCGGTACAGTGCTTTCAGGCGACTGTATAATTTATAATCGCTGTAAGGATTCTCGGTACGGTTATTAAAATCAACGGCTATGAACCGGCAGCCTGGCTGTTGCAGTTGTTCTGCATATTCATCCGCCGCCGCCAGCACCAGCACTTCATGGCCCTTGCCGGTAAAATGCCGGATAATGTCCATCCGGAAATTACAGATGGACCAGGCGCTGTTGGAAACAAAACAAATTCTGGACATCGTAGGTATTGCGATTGGTTAAATGGCCGCCAGGCCTATGCCTTGCAGGAACCGGTGCTTATGTGTTAATATTGTAAAGAAACCTAATTTTACCCATATAAGTTTATATTCCTCCCTTTAAACAATAACATGCTGGTTGTTCTTATTATTGTGCTGTGGTGGCTGGTCATCAGCCGGTTGATATATATTATAATCCGCCATAAAAAAATCAGTTTGTCATTCGGCCAGGTGGTGGTTTTTTTTGGCTGCCGTATAGCAGCCGGAAGCCTGTATGGATATATTTTCAAGCGTTATTATAACGGAGATGATACCTGGAAACTGCAACACGATGGCGGGGTTCAATATAACCGCCTGCTGCAATCGCCCTGGTTGTTTGTAAAAGAATTTGCTGGTTCAGACCCTTATCCCTATGATCAACCCTTCTATTTTAAACCATTGGGCCATTTGGAAAAACTGGAATATGGTTTTATTACAAAAACGATTGCGCTTTTTGATATCGTCAGCCGCGGTAATTATTATGTGAACGTTGTCTTTTTTAATTTCCTGGCATTTTTTGGCTGCTATTTTCTGTACAAGCTGATTGCTGCGCAACAGGAACCGCGCAACCAGGCCATCACTGCCACTGTTATATTTCTGTTTCCGCCCGCCCTGTTCTGGCTCAGCGGCATCCGCGCAGAAGGAATGCTGATGCTGTTTACCGGCACCCTGCTGTACCAGTTTAATCAATGGTTAAAAAACGGTCGTACTTACCATGCCCTGCTTTTTGGGGCTGCTTTTGCCATGGATTTTATACTGCGCGATTCATTTGCTGTTTTGCTGGTGCCGGCACTGCTGGCCTGGTGGTTGAGTAGCCGGTTGCAGGCAGCACCGCAAAAAACATTTCCACTTTTGTATTTGGGTGCCACCGCCATCACCGCCGGCAGTTCCTTCTTTTTGCCGGCAACGCTGAACCCGCTGGCTGCCATTGCCAGCCGGCAGCAGGAATTTTTCAGCCTGTTGGGCAATACACGCTTTCAGCTGGGCAGGTTGAACGACCGGCCGCTGAGTTTTCTGAAGGTGTTGCCGGAATCTTTGCTGAATACTTTTTTGCGTCCTTTTCCGGGCGAGGCAAAGGGATTACTGCAGTGGTTTACCGTGCTGGAGAACATAAGCGTACTGGCCTTGTTGCTGCTGGTATTGTTTACATGCAAAACGCAATACCGTCCATTGTTCAGGCAACCGCTGATATGGCTGCTGCTGCTAAGCGGACTGTTCAGTTATATACTGATTGGCCTGGTGGTGCCTTTTCCGGGGGCCATTGTCCGTTATAAAATAATACCTGAATTGTTTATCATTGGCGCCTGCCTGCTTTGCCTTCCGCAAAAAACCACGCCGGTGGGGCCGCATCAGCCTACTACGGCATCTTTACAAACATAGGTGGGCACTATACCGGTGGCGTGTATCCGCATTTCCACGTCGTCCGGCCGGGTATTGCCTGTTAGCACCAGCACTGTATCCAGGCCAAATTTGTTGCCGCCAATGATGTCGGTATGCAGGGTATCGCCTACCATCAGGATATCCTTTTTGGTGATCTCCAGCCGCCAGCGAACCAAGTCGTAGGCAAACATGAAAAGCTGTGAATCCGGTTTACCAAAACGGATAAATCTTTTTCCTACAATACTTTCGATCATGGAAGCAATACCACCGATGGCAATGGCTACTTCGTTATTGCCCGAAAGCGGGTAGGTATTGTCGGTATTGGCCACAATGGCGGGGATGGTGCGCTTGCGGAGTATATTGATGGTTTTGTTCAGATCATCGAACCAGTTAAATCCTTCATCGTCCAGCAATACAATCGCATTCACCTGGTCTATATTGCTGTAGTTAACGGCGCTGACCGGCAAGGTGTGCAGCCCGGAACTGTCTATGTAATGAGCAGAATTATTGGTGCCCAGGTAAGCAACAATACCATCGTTTACTTTCATATCCAGGTATTCTTTGGCCAGCATACCGGACGAGATGATGCGGTCGGCAGTAATGGCACGCAGGCCCAGCTTGTGATAAGATTCGGCCAGCTGCTGCGGACTGCGGGAGGCATCGTTGGTAACAATATAATATTCCTTTTGCTGCGCCTCCATATAAGCAAAGGTTTTTTCAATACCGGGTACCAGGCCGTGGTAATTCTTGAGCACACCGAAAGCATCAAAAAAAATAATCTTGTACTTGTCAATAATGGCCTTAAAGTCGTCTGTCCTGGTCATGAAATAATATATGGTTTGGTGGCCGGTGCTAGGTTTCTTTTATTTTCAGTGCCTGGATCAGTTTTTCGGGTTCAAAATCCCTGTCAACGGAAGGCAGGTAAACATCAAATGCTTCTGCCTGCATTTTTTCTGCATACTGACCGCTGAAAAAATAACTGCCATTCTTAACTACGTAATTTAAAATAAAAAACCGGTACGCTTCCCGCAAAAACCTCAATTCATTGGCACTGAGCGGGTTTACTTTATGGTATTCCTGCAGGAAGAGGATAAAACGATCTTCCGACATAGTGTTGATCAGGTAGCTGAAGGCAGTCTTATCGCCGGCATCTGAAACAACGCGACTGAAAAAATAGAAGTCAAGTGTGCGGTAGCTCATCCTGAACCAATCGTAATCCCAGCGTGAATAAAGTTCCAGCTTATTGGTTACTGAAAAATTGCCAATGTTCCAGTCTATAAATACCGGTATGATCTCAAATGAGCTCACATTGCATTTAAGCCGGTTTTTGATAAACAGGTCGCAGTGGTGACGCAAATAATCAGCCTGCTCCGGCGTAAAATTCTTTTTATCCTTATCAAGTATATCGCGCAGGGCATTGATATCTGTGCGGAGGGTCTTAATTGATTTTGGCAGTACATTCCTTAACCTAGAACAGGCTTTGTGAAACTTGCCGGTTTGCTGGCCAAATGTGCGGATATGGTTGTCGTCGAGCCGGCGGGGCATGCGGTGCAATAC
>CAXTMV010000227.1:9049-9342 GCA_964245425.1 uncultured Flavihumibacter sp.
GAACGGGTAAAGCAGGTTGTTTGATAAACTGTGGATAATGCGGTGATCTTCCTTGAAGTACTCGTACTTTCCGAAGTAAGACAGTTTGGCGATGATAATGTCTTCGTCTTCAAAAGTAACCCGGAAAACATAGTTGGTAGACACCATGGGGCTGATGTCTTCTATTTTATGAATAATCTTGGTGGCATCGTATTCCTCCCATGCTTTCCTGATGATGTTTGAATAATCCATACAATTGGGGTTTCATAAATAAGCAAGGCAACAAAAATAAGGCAGGCCGGTATGTTACAAGC
>CAXTMV010000228.1:0-2920 GCA_964245425.1 uncultured Flavihumibacter sp.
GTCTACCACCATTTGGATTCTTACTACGCCTTGTGTGCCATTTTCTACTGCCTTTTCAGGGTAATTGCTCATTGCACGTTCTAAAAACCTTTTCCAAGCTTCAGGGCCACCTGGAAATTTTGCCTCGATTTCCACTGTTTCAAAATGTCCTTCATTTGGTGTACGGTCTGCCTTTGGAGCAATTGCATTTCCGCCAGCACTTTTTGTTTCGATTGGTGGTGCAACAATACCTTTGTCATCTTCCCCGGCTTGTGTAATAGCGGCAATTTTGCTGGTTTCTAAAACATCAATAGTTGGTGGTGGATCTTTAACTTCTTCATTCGGAACGATTTTAGGGGGTGTAAACTGTTCCATTTTTACTTGAGGAGGTGGCGCTGGTATTGGTGGCGGAGGAGGTGGCGGCGGTTGATCCTACGGCGGCGGAAGCGGCGGTGGTGGAGGTAACAGAGCCGGTGGTGGAGGTGGCGGCGGAAGGCACCATTAATAAAATACAGATGGACGGTTATATAAAGTGTTTTGAAAACAGCTTCAATTAACTTTGACTGGCTTTCAAAGCACTTTTTTTTAAATACCCGTGTATGCACTGGAAGGACTATTTCTTTTTTGTTGAAAAGATAGGCAGCCGCTATTTTATACTGGCGGCCATTGCCTTCCTGCTTTTTTATATTTTATTAAGGGCTAAAATCGGGTATAAAAAAATACAATTGCGTTTCCCGGGCCCCAAAGATTACCTGCGTGAAATAGGCTTTTCCATTTGTACCATTGCCATTTTTGGTTTTGTGCCGGTATTGCTGATCAAGAACCCTGCGGTTGTTATACATACCACTTATTACCGGAATATTGGCGACTATGGATGGTTCTACTTCTTTGCAGCCTTTCCGCTGATGCTTCTTATCCATGACAGCTATTTTTACTGGACCCACCGGCTCATGCACCATAAAAGACTCTTTGCCATTTTTCACCTGGTTCACCATCGATCCAATAATCCATCTCCCTGGGCGGCTTATGCCTTCCACCCGCTGGAAGCAGTAGTAGAAGCAGGGGTATTCGCCTTCTTCTTATTTACGATACCCGTGCACCCGCTCCATTTTTATATCTTTTTCTTTTTTATGATTGTTTACAATGTGTACGGGCACCTGGGCTATGAATTGTATCCTGCCGGGTTTAGCCGCCATTGGTTGGGTAAATGGATCAATACTTCTGTCAGCCATAACCAGCATCACCAGTTTTGCAAAGGCAATTATGGCCTGTATTTTACAGTATGGGACCGCCTGATGGGTACCCTGCGAACCGATTTTGAGAAAAGGTTTGAGGAAATGGCCGCAAAAAAGGCATAGTTTCAAATACATTTGCCCATGACATTTGCTGAACAGGTTTTGTTGTTCAACCGGCAACTTAGCTTTCCTGCTATATTACCCAACGGTATAAAAGTGATGTTGCCCTTCAGCCAGGAGGCCACCCGGCAGGCCTGTGAACAATTCTATACAAAATTCTACAGCGATCAGTCATCCCGCAGCATGATCATCGGCATCAACCCCGGCCGCCTTGGCGGAGGCGTAACAGGTATTCCTTTTACAGATCCTATCCGCCTGCAAAACGATTGTGGCATTGAAAACGATTGGGTAAAAAAGCAGGAACTGTCTTCTTTATATGTATATGAAATGATAAGCGCTTTTGGCGGTGCCGCTGATTTTTACCGGCAGTTTTACATAACGGCGGTCAGTCCGCTCGGCTTTACCCAAAAGGGTAAAAACCTGAATTATTACGATGATAAAACATTGCAGGAGCGCATCCGGCCTTTTGTAGTGGATTGTTTTAAAAAGCAGTTTCATTTTGGTATCAACAGGCGGGTTGCTTTTTGCCTGGGCGATGGTAAAAATTTTAAATACCTGTCTGCCCTGAATGCAGAAGAGCATTTTTTTGAAAGTATTGTTCCCCTGCCGCATCCCCGTTTTATTATGCAATACCGGTTGAAAAGGAAACAGGAATACATCAGCCTCTATTTGGAGAAACTAAAAATGGCTGATGGCTGATTTTGAGAGGCCTGATTTTTTCTTACCAGTACAAATCCTAATGCCTTACAGCTTGAAAACCGCCCGCTTGTAAAACATCTTGTAACGGTCAGCCATAAAGGCCGATCTTTACGGATAAATAATTACATGCAACCCATTGTTTTTTATTGTTATGACGCCTATTGTGGCTGGTGCTACGGGTTTAGCCCGGTGATAAAGGAACTGGCAGATAATTACCAGCAGGTTTTCCATTTCGAAGTATTGTCCGGAGGCATGATCATTACCGAAACACCCAGGCCCATTTCTGTTACAGCGGCCTATATACGGGAGGCTTATAAAGTGGTGGAGGAACATACCGGTATAAAATTTGGCAGCGATTACCTCTGGCATATCAATAATCCCGATAAAAGCGACTGGTACCCGAACTCTGAAAAGCCGGCTATTGCCTTAATCATTTTTAAAGAATATTACCCGGATAAACAGGTTGCTTTTGCGGCCGATCTGCAATACGCGCTGCACGCTGAAGGCCGCGACTTATGCGATGATGAGGCCTATCGCCACCTGCTGGAAAAATACCAGTTGGAGGCCCCTGTTTTTTACGAAAAGCTGCACAGCCCGGCATACAAAGAAAAAGCTTATAACGAGTTTGCCCTGGTGAAGCAATTGCAGGTAACCGGCTTCCCCGCGGTATTATTACAGGCGAGCGAAACAAAATTTTACCTTCTTTCCAGGGGCTATACCAATTACGCCACCCTGAAAGAACGATTGGATAATGCCTGGAAAGAAATACGGGAGGAGGAAATCAACAATCAACAATAAAAATTCAAAAAGCCTTTGCTCAGCCGTTCCGGGCAAACGTTTCATCAGAAATTGTATGAAAAAAATTATTGCTGCGGCTTTATTTTGTT
>CAXTMV010000228.1:2930-6500 GCA_964245425.1 uncultured Flavihumibacter sp.
TTTGTTTATCGGTTAGCTTGTCATCCTGTGCACAATCAGGCAAAATGGATTTTGAAAAGTACGACCCCGTTTCTAACCTGGTCGTGCCTGAACACAAGCTTACCAAAGCCAAATTTCCTTTTATAGATGTGCACAATCACCAGTGGGATATGCAAAACCAGGACTTACAAGCGCTGGTAACGGATATGGATAAGCTAAACCTGCAAGTGATGATAAACCTGAGCGGTGGCAACGGCAGCGGACTTAAAAAAATGATGGACAATGTGAATAGTCATTATCCGAAACGCTTTATAGTATTTGCCAATATCAACTTTTCCGGTATCGGAGAGCCGGGCTGGACGGAGAAAGCGGTAAAACAATTGCAGGAAGATGTGGCGCACGGAGCCAATGGCCTAAAAATCTTTAAAGACCTCGGGCTTTCAGTAAAAGACAATAAAGAAAAACGTGTTACAGTAGATGATGAACGGCTGGACGCTATCTGGGCAAAAGCCGGTGAACTCCACATCCCGGTATTAATACATACAGCAGATCCCAAACCTTTTTGGGATCCTGTTGATGAAAAAAATGAAAGATGGTTGGAAATAACCACCCCCCCCGCCCGGAAAAGAGGCCCCAACACCCCGGCCTCCTGGGAAACCCTCATTGAAGAACAGCACAGGATGTTTAAAAAACATCCCTCCACCACTTTTATTGCCGCTCATTTTGGCTGGTACCCGAATGATCTTACCACCCTCGGCCATTTATTGGATGCGATGCCCAATGTAAATGTAGAATTCGGCGCCGTGATAGCAGAACTGGGCCGGCAGCCAAAAGCTGCCAGGAAATTTTTTGAAAAATACCAAGACCGGATCATGTTTGGAAAAGACAGCTGGGTGCCCGAAGAATACAGTACTTATTTCAGGGTGCTGGAAACCGAAGATGAATATTTTCCCTATCACAAGAAATACCATGCTTTCTGGCGCATGTATGGCATGGGATTGCCTGATAGCATCCTAAAAAAGATCTATTATAAAAATGCCTTCCGCATTATCCCGCATATAGATAAGACGCTGTTCCCGGATTGATTTAATTTTATTTTTTTCGCCGGTATTCCAAATCAAAATCTGTTTGCCAGCTACGGCCGCTGTCAGCAGAGCTTTGGCCAAACTGGCGGACCTTGTCCGCGCCTAAGTTAAAGAAGGTCATTTTGAGTATCTTTTTTTGGCCATCGGATTGTTTTATATTGGCTGTTTGCAGCACCATCCGATCCTGTTCAAAATGACCGTCAAAATATTCGGTAACACCGGCCTTATTATCTACCCAGTATTGCTGCCATTTGGCGGTAGCAGTATTGTAGGTATTATAGCTTTTGCCGGCATAACCTGCCTGTGTGCTGGTCCATTCTTCCAGTAGCACACAACTATCCAGCAGCAGGCTCACCTTGCTGTCGCCTGCTTTTTTATTGTTGCTGGTAAAAGCCTCCCATTCGCCCATCCAGAAATCAAACTGCCGGTAAGCAGGGTTCAGGCTGCAGGGATTTTTTGGCGAGTTAACTGGCTGGCAAAGGAGCTTTTGCGCCACGCAAAAAAACAGGATACATACAATAGCGGTTCTCATATCAATTTATATCAAAGACCGGCACAATGACGCATCTGCTGTTGTATGTACCCCTGTTATTTACCATTCATATTATTTATCTCCACGCACCGATGATCGCGCCCATTATCACCAGCGCAACAATGGTATAACCGCCATTAATAAATATAACCCGCCAGCTCTTTAGCTCAAACAGGCTATGAATGGCAATGGCGCAAAAGGTCCAGATGCCGGCCAGCAGGCCCGCCATGGCACCCCAGGCAAGTGTTACCCTGGGCGCACAGTCAAGACAGCCGCTTTTTGGGTCTTGTAAAAAAAAGGCCAGGTTGATGGCCATCAGCAGTGAAAAGATAAATGTAAAACCGAAAATTTTTCCCTTGTTACCTTTTTTAATGTCTTCTTCGGTCAGGTTGCTATCTTTCATCCAGGCTTTTCCAAACAAGCCAGGAGAATACCAGATGCCACCGGCAGCAAATGCGGAGATGCCGGCTGCTACTACGGCCAGCCAGTTAATGGTTCCCATTGTAAAATGATGTAGGTTAAAAATGATTCTGTCAAACCAATTTAAAACTTTGGGGGCAGATAATTACAAAAATGGGTTGACTGGCAGGCAATAGCTGATGGATGTTGTCTCACAAATGCAGACGGTTTTATTACAAGAAAAACCCCGCCTCTTCAGAAGCGGGGTCTACCATTTATCGGTTGTTTGTTAAAGTAGCTGCAATGTTAGTTATTACCGCCACCGCCACCACCGGGTCTTTGTTGACGCATGGATGGCTCAATTTCATCTTTCCATTTTTTGAATTGATCATCGGTAAAGATCTTTTTCAGCTTGTCATCTCTTTCATCCGACAATTTTTTTCTGCCTTCCATCATCTTGTCGCGGTCGGGCTGCGCACCTGATGCACGCATATCTTCCATCATTTTCTGCTGCCCCCTGTAAAAATTGGTGAAAGCGCTGTCAGTCTGATCGGATTTATCCTTGTCAAGTTTAAAATCCGCCAGTTTGTCCATTACCGTTTTCACTCTTTCCGGCACGGTCATACGCGGGCCGCCCTGGGCATTAACGGCGAAAAAAGCCAGTAAACTAAAAGCTGCAAACAATAGCATTTTCTTTTTCATCGCATATAAATTTAGTGTTATAAAAGAAGATTTTTTAGTTGGATGCTATATAGCGCGCAAAACCTGCGCCGCAAAAGCAGATTTTGCTCATTTTTTTGTTTCTGTGCTGTCTTTTTTGTGTGAGGGAGCATTTTTTTGCCAGGGCTGCATCATTTTTGTAACCAGCGAAGGCATGGCAGAATCAAATGCGGGCAATTGCTGTGGCGTGCAGAGTTTACGGATACTTATAAAGTTTTGAAAAAACTGCAGATCCAGCGCAGCTTCTTTTTTGCCTATTTCAGCTGCGGCGGCTGTCAGCGTAGAATCAGTGATGCCGGGCTTACCCAGCAACTGGTAAAAATCATCTTTGCTTTTACCCAGTGCGTCAAATAAAGGCTTACTTACTGTGCGGTGTTGTTTTTTAAGGCTATCGAGCATATCCATCTGCTCTTTGCTGAAACCGGCTTCATTTTGCAGGAAAGTGGTTATTGGACCCCCTCGGCGGTCCCCCCTGGGCGGTCTTCCCCCCGGCTTGTTAAAAACGGTGAAATACAGCAGCATGGCAATATTGGTCAGTAAGAGAAAGACCACCAAAGAAATAAGTACCCTGTTCCTGGAATTATTCATTAATGTGCCTCGGCATTTTCATTGTAATAGGAATTAAGAGCCACGGTTGTATTATACTCGTCGGCTGCAACCTGTTCAGCCTGTTCTGCATTGAGCGGTGTTTGCTCATTATGATAAATAAAAGCAGCCGCGTTCAGTACAAAAATAAGCCCCAGGGTGGCCAGCGCCACCGCCGGTTTAGTAATAAAAAATGCCAGTTTGCCCCAGAAACCCGTTTCTTCCTTCTCTAATTTAGCCCGTACACGGGTATAAAAAAACGGCCCCGGC
>CAXTMV010000228.1:6520-9322 GCA_964245425.1 uncultured Flavihumibacter sp.
TCAGGCTGTCTAAAATGCTGTCAATTGGCGGTTTCTTTTCCATAATCACAGTTCTTATATAAGTTTGACGGGAAATAATAATAAAACCTGCGCTAGTCGTGCTGGTTCCTGTAAAGCTCCTGTAACCATTTTTTTAGGTTTGTTTTGGCCCGGTGCAGTAAGGATTCCACAGATGAAACAGTGGTTTTCATGACTTCGCTGATTTCCTGGTAATTTAAGCCCTCTACCTTATTCAGCACAAATGCTATTTTCTGGTTGTCGGGCAATTTGTCTATCGCTTTGAACAGGATTGCGGCATTTTCCTTATTGTCGAGCACAATGCCTGGATGATGAAAATCGGGCGGCTGTATGATTACCTCGTTATCCTCCCCAAAAAGATGCTGCACAAAAGCAAATCGTTTCTTTCTCTTTTTGCGCCTGATATGATCCAACGCCTTGCTGGTAGTAATGCGGTACAACCAGGTAGACAGCTTTGATTCTCCTTTAAATGTATGGATGGATTCGTACACCTGCACAAAGACTTCCTGGGCAACATCTTCCGCGTCTTCGGCGCTTTGTAAAATGCCCAGTGCAGTATTGTACACCATATCCTGCCAGGTGGTCACAATTACCTTAAAAGCCCCCTCATCGCCCCGTTTTAATTGCTCTACCAAGGTTCTCTCATCCAAGACAACAGAATTTTGCTGAAAACGATATTACGCAAAAAAAGAACAGTTTGGCAAAAGGCCGGTTTAAAAATTAAAATTTCATTAACCAATAAAGACCCATCCCGGCAACCTTATGGGGAGGGATATTACCTCAACAGACAATTAAAAATTGGGAGGCATCCGCCGGTTTTGCCCCGGACTGGCTGCTTTTGCGGTTCCAAAATTCCGGAGGCTGTAAGTGAACGTAAGCATAAAATATTGCTGTAATACATTGGACCGGGAGTCTTCGATATAGTTATCCTGCACGGTACGCACAATGCTCTGGTTCTGTTTTAAGATATCAAAGGCCGAAAGCTTTAATTCAGCCACCTGCTTCTTCAGGAATTTTTTTCCGATGCTGGCATTCCACAGCCAATAGCTTTGGTTAAGGCCACCGGTTAAACCGCTGGTGGTGGTATTGGTAAGATCATTCTGGAAAAACCAGCCTGTCTTCGATAACAAATTAAACTGAACATTGGCAACCTGTGTTACTGAATTCTGGTTGGCAGTAGCGGTAGATTTTGCCGTATTAAAAACAGCATTATAACCAATGTTGAAATCTACATACTGGCTGATATTGCTGGTAACAGCAACGCCGGCATTATAAGTATAGTTGTCTGTAATGGTAGACTGGTAATTGATAATACCCGGCAGTTTTGAGTACATGAACCCGGTACTCAAGTTAAGGTTTGATTTGATAAAAGAAATGGGCTGGCTGAAGGCAAAATAAGAACGTGCATTCCAATAACCATCCAGGTTCACGGGTTTGCTGAACTGGGATCCTTTTTTCAGCACCACACCCTGCTGTATAACAGAGTCGGCCAGGGCTAAATAAGTGGCATTTGAAATATAATTGCTCTGTTGCTGCACAAAGATATTGGCAAAAAAGCTCTGCCCTTTGGTGGTATTGGTAAATATATACCGTGCAGAAAGAAAGTTTGTATAAGCTTGTTTAAGGTCGGGGTTACCACTGGTGATCCTCAGTTGGTTAGTCAGGTTCAGCACATCCTGCAATTGTGTAACCGTGGGGAAATTGGTACTGGCCCGGTAAATGATGTTGATGGTGCTGCGCGCTGACAATTTACGCCGGTACAGCAGGTTGGGCAATACATTGGTGAATGAATGGTCTACGGAGCTTACGCTGGGGTAAATGCGATTGCTTTCCAGCTTTGAATTTTGCAAATTAACGCCTACGGCAAATTGGTTGTCACGCGAAGCGCCCAGCCGGTAACTGATACCGCCGTTATTGGTGGTGACCGTGTTGTCGAACTGGTTAGATAATATCGGGCTGAAATCAGTATATCCCTTGCCAACAGAATCAAACAAATAGGTTTGCTGATCAGCTTTGTTTTTTGTCCAGGTAGGTGAGTAATTAAATTGCAACTGTCCTTTCTTGCCTACCGGTTCTGTATAAGCGATATTAGTGGTAATGGTATATCCGTTGGTAGGGTTATCTGTATACTGGTTTTGCAGGGAGTCTGTTGGGATATTGTTTTCAAAGAACCGTAGGTTTTGTACAATATAGCTTTGGCCGTTGTTCTTATTGAAGGTGGTACCAAAGTTTACGGATAATGTTCTACCTCTTTTGGCAAATAAATGCCGGTAAAGGATATTGTTCCGGAGGTTATAGCCATTTTTATCGGCCACACTTCTTCCATCTGATGTGTTGGACGTATCGTTTGCACCGTAGTAAGACTGAGAACTGCCGCTGGCCACGGTATTATTATTCTGGAAGTTTAAATTGGGCGTAAACAGAATTGAATTAAAGGAGTCAATTTTATATTCAGCCCGCATGGTAAAGCGGTGGTTGTAGTTTTTGCTGAGGGTTACACTGTTCTGATCGGTGAATTGGGTGGTGGTGCCGCTCAATGTCTGGCTATGCAATTCGTTTTCATAGTCATTGTTGGCGTTGTTGAAAAAATAACTCATCTGCATATCCAGTTTAGGCCCCCATTTGTCTGCGTAGTTAATACCTATTGCATTTGTTTTGCTGATGCCATTTTGCTGGCCCACAGAAAAATTCTGGGTATTACCTCCCGTGCCACCGCCAGCGGCGCCCCCTCGTGCGCCTCCACCACCGCCTCCCCGGTTGACGTCACGGCAGCCACCGCCGCCG
>CAXTMV010000229.1:0-9249 GCA_964245425.1 uncultured Flavihumibacter sp.
GCCTTACTATATTAGAAATCTATTAATTACAACTTACATGAACAGAAAATTAAGAATGGGCATGGTGGGCGGTGGTAAAGACGCTTTCATCGGCGCTGTACACCGCATTGCGGCCAATATGGACGGACTGATAGAACTTTGCTGCGGCGCGCTGAGCATTCACCCTGAAGTGGCAAAAGAATCGGGCCAGATGCTTTTTCTGCCGGAAGACCGCACTTACCTGACCTACGATGAAATGATAAAAAAAGAAGCGGTGCTGCCCGCAGACAAGCGAATGGATTTTGTGACCATTGTTACACCCAATTTTGCGCATTTTGCGCCGGCGATGCTGGCCCTCGACAATGGTTTTCATGTTGTAATTGAAAAGCCCATCGCCTTTACTTCTGATGAAGCCAAACAATTAAAGAAAAAAGTAGAAGAAACCGGGCTGATACTCTGTCTTACACATACCTATTCTGGTTATCCCTTGGTAAAGCAGGCCAAACAAATGGTAAAAGACGGCGTATTCGGAAAAATAAGAAAGGTTTGGGTAGAATACCCGCAGGGCTGGCTAAGCAAAATGAGCGAAAGGGAAGGCAATGCGCAGGCAGCCTGGAGAACCGATCCTAAAAAAAGTGGCAAAAGCGGCGCTATGGGCGATATCGGTACCCATGCCGCACACCTGGCTGAATATATTACCGGCTTAAAAATTACACAGCTCTGTGCCGACCTTAATATTATGGTGGAAGGCCGCGCGCTGGACGACGACGGCAACGTGTTACTAAAATTCGACAACGGTGCTGCCGGGGTGCTGATGGCATCGCAGGTGGCCGCCGGTGAAGAAAATGCCCTCAAAATAAGGATATACGGAGAAAAGGGCGGCCTCGAATGGGCCCAGCACGAGCCCAATACCCTGCTGGTGAAATGGCTTGACCAGCCCACACAAATACTAAGGGCGGGTGGTAATTACGGCGATCGCCTCAGCAGCTATGCAACACACAATGCACGAACACCCGGCGGACACCCGGAGGGTTACCTGGAAGCATTCGGAAATATCTACCGCAACTTCGCATTGACATTATTATCGAATTTGGATGGCAAACAACCCACAAAAGAAATGCTTGATTTTCCGGGCGTAGACGATGGCATCCGCGGCATGGCCTTTATAGATAACGTTGTGGCATCAGCGCAGTCGGATAAAAAATGGTGGGACTACCAGCTGTAAGCCATGAACCTTTGCTACTCAAATGGCTGTTTTTTAGCTGCACTGCTGTACTTAAAACTTATTACTTACCACTTATTACGCTAATAAATGACTACACTTAAAGGTCCGGGTATCTTTCTCGCGCAGTTTTTAGGCGATGCGGCTCCGTTCAATTCTTTGCAAACGATCTGCGAATGGGCCAAAAGCATTGGCTTTGTGGGCGTGCAGATTCCCAGCTGGGACAGTCGTTGCATCGACCTGCAAAAAGCCGCCGAAAGCAAAACCTATGCAGACGAGATCAAGGGTATTGTGCATGCAGCCGGTCTTGAGATAACAGAATTATCCACCCACCTGCAGGGGCAACTGGTGGCCGTGCACCCGGCTTATGATGCGCTGTTCGATGGCTTTGCACCTGCACAATACCATAATAATCCCAAAGCCCGGCAGGAATGGGCCGTGCAGCAATTAAAGTACGCGGCCCGAGCCTCCAGGAATCTTGGCCTGGATGCACATGCCACCTTCAGCGGCGCACTCTTGTGGCCTACCGTATATCCCTGGCCGCAGCGGCCGGCAGGACTGGTGGAAACCGGTTTCCAGGAGCTGGCCAACCGCTGGCTGCCTATTCTGAACGCATTTGATGAACAAGGCATAGACCTCTGCTATGAAATACACCCTGGTGAAGATCTGCATGACGGCATCTCGTATGAAATGTTCCTGGAGAAAGTGAACAACCACCCACGCGCCTGCCTGTTATACGATCCTTCACATTTTGTATTGCAATGCCTCAATTACCTTGAATATATAGACAATTACCACGAGCGCATCCGCATGTTCCATGTAAAGGATGCTGAGTTTAACCCAACCGGAAAACAGGGCGTCTATGGAGGTTACCAAAACTGGATAGACCGTGCCGGCCGGTTCCGATCGCTGGGCGACGGGCAGGTTGATTTCAAATCTATTTTCAGTAAACTGGCGGCCTACAATTATAAAGGCTGGGCGGTAATGGAATGGGAATGCGCCATCAAACACCCGGAAGACGGTGCCCGCGAGGGATCTGTGTTTATCAAAAACCATATTATTCGTGTTACGGAAAAAGCCTTCGATGATTTTGCCGGCACCGGCAGTGATGAGAAATTTAATAAAACCGTTTTAGGATTGCCGTAATTTTATATTGACCTTTAGCCCGTTTCTATCCTTCCAACTTTAAAATAGCATATATGTTAAAAAAAATCTTGTCGCTTTCAATGATTATTATTGCCTGTTATGCCTGCAATAACAGTGGTGATGCAAATACAAAACCGGCCACTGATACGGCTGCAAAAAAAGATGATGCTGCCAAACCGGCAACAGCTGATCTCAGCAAAAATCCTGATTACCAAAAGGGAATTGCACTGGTGGCGGGTTCCGATTGCCTTACCTGTCATAAAATAGATGAAACGTCTACCGGCCCGGCCTACCGCGATGTGGCCAATAAATATGGTCCTGGCGACGATGCCGTTGTAAGCACACTGGCCGATAAAATCATCAAAGGCGGTTCCGGTAACTGGGGTTCTGTACCCATGACGGCGCATGATGCACTGTCAAAAGACGATGCCAAAGCAATGGTGAAATATATTTTATTGCTCAAAAATAAATAACCAACAGAAATATGAAAATCCCGATGCTTGCTGCGGGGCTGGTTGTACTGGCCGCCTGCAATTCTGCTACCAGCCCTACAACAGTAACTGCTGATTCTACCACTGCCGCAAAAACGATTGATACCAGCAGCACCAGCGGTTGGCAGAACCTGTTTGATGGTTCCACCACCACCGGCTGGCATTCTTATGGAAAGACCACGGCCGATGCAACCTGGAAGGTAAAGGACGGTGCGTTGATGATGGATACATCGGTACAACATGGTACCGACCTGGTAACCGATGGCAGCTACGATAATTTTGACCTGAAACTGGAATGGAAGATATCCAAAAACGGTAACAGCGGTATCCTGTTTTATGTGCAGGAAGATACCAGCAAATACAAAGAGACCTATCGTTCAGGACCCGAAATGCAGGTACTTGACAACGATGGTCATCCCGATGGCAAGATCTTAAAACACCGCGCCGGCGATCTGTACGATCTGATCAAAAGCAGCTCTGAACCCGTAAAACCGGTAGGCGAGTGGAACCTGGCGGAGATCATTTCCAATAAAGGAAAACTGGAACTGAAACTGAACGCTGTAACAGTTGTAAGCACGAACTTATGGGATGATGGCTGGAAAAAACTAGTAGCCGGCAGCAAGTTTAAAGACATGCCCGACTGGGGAACCTTTACCACTGGAAAAATTGCGCTGCAGGATCACGGCAATACGGTTTGGTACAGAAATATACAGATCAAGAAACTATAACGAAGAATCGCCCGATGGAACCGGGTATACGCCAACCGGGCATTACTACTATCTATTTTCTCCGGGCCGTTCACACATTGGCCGGAAGAAAATAATAGCGTCCTATTATTAACGCAGGTAAATCTGACATGTATGCTGGCAACTATTTTATATAAAAAGATTTTTCTGCTGATGGCCGTGGTCATTGGTTTTTGTTTGCCCGGCGCAACCGTGTTCAACACGCCGTCAAAAAACAATAAGATTCTTGTGTTTGCCAAAACCAATGGCTTTCATCACGAAAGCATTGCCGATGGTATTATTGCCATTCAAAAACTGGGAGCAGAAAATCATTTTTCGGTAGACAGTACCACCGATTCGCTGATGTTATCTGATGCCAATCTAAAGCAATATAACGTAATTGTTTTTTTAAGCACCACCGGCAAAGTACTGGGTGAAGACCAGGAAAAGGCCCTGCAGAATTTTATTCATAAGGGAGGGGGTTTTGTTGGCATTCATGCCGCGGCAGATTGCGAGTACAACTGGCCTTGGTATAATAAGCTGGTAGGCGGTTGGTTTAAAAGCCACCCCAAACAGCAGCAGGCCAAATTAAAGGTGATAGACAAAACCCATCTGTCAACCAAGCAGCTGCCCGATGTATGGGAGCGTTGGGACGAATGGTATAATTATAAGGATCTGAACCCGGATGTGCATGTGCTGATCAAAATTGATGAAACGTCTTATACCGGCGGAGAAAACGGCGATAACCACCCAATGGCCTGGTACCACGATTATGAAGGCGGACGTGCCTTCTATACGGAAATGGGCCATACCAAAGAATCGTACAGCGACCCGGTATACCTGCAACATATTTTAGGCGGCATTGAATGGGCGATGGGAAAGAAATAGCATTGCTGACTGTACTTTTTGAAAGGCGGTCGGGAGATCGCTTTTTTGTTTCTTTGGTAGTAGGCAGGTTACTGAAGACCTTCTTTTATCCACTTATAAGCGCTGCGTGTAGAAATTTGCGGCGGATAAGTCGGTCAATTGCCGCATGATCATTTTTCTGCTTCTTTTGTTTTTCCTGTCAGCCGGTTTATACCCTTTTCCTGTATGTACCATGCCAGCAAAAAAGCCAGTACAACGCCGGAGATAAAACGGGTGGGGCCATAATCATGGTACATTCTTTTGAATTGCTGCACAAGGTAAAAGCTGGCCGAAGCAATATTGCGTGTAACAGCGATTTTTGTATACCAGGGCGGGTTTGCCAAGGCGGCTTTCGCAACGGAATCCTGCAGGCTCATTTCAGTTACCAGCTCATGCAGGTGCTTCGCCGATTGACCATTGTTCAGGACTGATGCGGGTGTTGTTACACGGTCGTCATGCGCAATTGCCTTTTCTTTTTGTTCCTCCCTGCCTTTCTTCTCCAGTCCATATTTATCTGATATCCCGGTAAGTAACAGGAAGAGCAATGCCAGCGCAACAGGCGACATAATAACAGTGGCAAAAGACGTATCCTTCCAGTTGGTATTGAAGAATACCAGCAACACAATCAGCAATCCCACGGTAAGCGGAAAAGTAAGCAACAACGCGTAATAGATATGTATTAACGGCTCAAACAATTGGGTAAGACAAACATGTAAAGACAGGGCCGACACCGCAGTAAGCACAATAGACATATTATGAAATGGCGCGATGAGTTTTTCAACGAGGCTGAATCCGGATTCCTTACCCATATAATTTATTTAGCAGTCAGTCAATTCTGTTGAACACGTAAAGGCAGCACCTTAGCTTACCAATTACATAAAAGATAAGCGATCAGGTTTTTCTGAAAAGGATGGAGTATAAATATATATAATCGGCTGTAAACCGGCAAGTCAACCTGTTCTTGCAACCGGCAAATTTGCCCGTTAAATTACTGCATCACCCGTTGGCTGCAACCCGAAAATGCATACCTTAACCTACCTATAAAACAATATGAACAGAAGACAGTTATTACAACTATCCGCCAGTGCAGGATTGGCCATTTTACTGCCCCGACATGTACTGGCAGGCGCAGCCAGGCCTGCCGGGCCTTTCCGTTTCTGCCTTAATATGAGTACTATCAGCGGTCAGCACCCCGGGCTGCTTAAAAGTATTGATATAGCCGCAACGGCCGGCTACGATGGCGTAGAACTTTGGGTAAGGGATATTCTTGAGTGGCTGAACCAGGGAAATTCCATACAGGCGCTGGCAAAATATATTAGCGACCGGAATATACGGGTAGAAAATGCCATCAGCTTTACAGAGTGGATGGTAGATGATGATGCAAAACGGGCCGCAGCCCTGGTTACCCTGGAAAAGGAAATGCAACTGGTAGCTGTACTTGGCTGCAAGCGTATTGCAGCGCCGCCTGCCGGCGTGCCGGCCCAACAACCGCTGGATGTACAGACAGCGGGTGCCCGTTACCGGGAGACAATTGAATTGGGCAGAAAAAACGGTGTAATGCCCCTGCTGGAATTTTGGGGCGCTTCGGGTACCCTCTACACTTTCGGTCAGGCCCTGGCAGTTGCGGCGGCGGCCAACGATCCGGATGCACGCATCCTGCCGGATGTATACCACCTGTTTCGCGGCGGAAGTGGCTTCAATTGTCTACAGCTGGTAAATGGGAAAGTAATCGATATTATTCATATGAACGACTACCCGGGCGACAAACCCGTAAACCAGCAAACAGATGCAGACCGGGTATACCCCGGCGACGGTGTTGCGCCTTTCAAACAAATATTGCAAAACTTATTGGCAATGGGCGGTACCAAGATACTGTCGCTCGAATTGTTTAATAAAGCTTATTGGCAGCAAGACGCGCTGGCAGTGGCAAGCACTGGCTTGCAAAAAATGAAAAGGCTGGTAAAAGGTATAGTACCCGCCGGATGATGCCATAAATAAAAAGCAGCGCTACAAAATAGCACTGCCTTTTACAAAATTATTTTGATGTTATTATGGATTAGCACTCACTGGCTGTCCGTTTGCGGGCGCTTCGCTCATGTGTTTGTAAAATTCATCCATATTATTGACCAGTACAACTTGTACGCCCTTAGCTGAAGTAGAATTCTCTATGACATTGTCCTGTGCAACCACTTTGACTTTAGGAATACCGTCTTTCAGTAAAGCATTTGCTACAACGTTCTGGCGTTTCCAGGCCATGGCACGTGCCATGCTTCTTCTATTTCTTTCGGCAATATATTTATTGTGTTTGCCGGATGAGTAGGCAATGGCTTTTGTTTCACCACTGGTAGCGGCCTGCATTTTTTTCTTGTGGTGCACTACAGCCATTTTATGTGCAGTTTTATCTGTAGTGGCACTGGCGTTATCGCTCCAGTCTTTCTTTACACTTGCATTACCCGGGTTTGTTTTAGTACCGCTTTTCGAAACAGTTGTAGTAGTAGCATCTGATTGACCATTATTGCCCGACATTGCATTTGCATCGGTATTGGTTGCCATTACTTGACCATTTTCAGAAACGGAAGTGGCCTGTTGCAGGTCAGCTACGCTGATGTCTACCCCTTCATGGCTTTTAACAAACTGGCCTATATTGTCTACCAATTCCTGGCCTTTGGAAGTTAAAACAGCAGAGGTTCCTTTAAATAAGCTCTTTTCGCTTACGTTAACATATATCTTACCATCCACTACTGTTACATCCTGGTCAGTGAGTCCTGACGAAGCTAGGGTAGTGCCCAATTCTCCTTTGATTTGTGCAGTAGACGCCTGTTGTTTGTCGGCATAATCGTGGTAATACGCTACATTCTTCTTTAATCCTGCATTGGTATTACCTGCCATGTCTACCGACTTTTGCAGATCTGTATTTTTTTGCTGGCTGCTAGTCAGGTTTTGCTGTAATGCGGCGGATTGCTGGGCAAGCGTGGTACTATCACCGCGAAGTTTAGCCACTTCATCCTGCGAGCGGTGATATTTTTTTGATGATACGCAGCTGGTGAGCAGGATGCCTGCCGAAAATATTGCTCCCACTGTACGCAAAGTAGTTGTTGTCATTGTTTTTGATTTAGTTGTAAAACAGAAAATTTGTATTCGATATTGAATTTATATCCACCATTTTGCAATTTTCCGGCCACGAATGTCTTTTAGCTTATTAGGTGGATTATCAGGTGGATATTGAGTAAAAATGCCTGTTTACTGAGGAAGAAATTCCATTTTAACATACTATTTTGAGGAACCAGCTCATCAATTAACATGTATATGAACTGTTTGAAGATGATTAGATTGCAGGGGGGCAGGCATCCTGTTATCTATATGCGAATAAATTTTACAGCTTATTAATTGGAAATAAATAAACCCGGCATAGCCGGGTTTATTTTTATACTGTCTCTGTCTTATTATTCTATTGCAATTTCGCCAGCCATAAAGAGGCATTCATGAACAATGGTATATGGCTATAGGTTGTCCATCCGTCAAACAAGGTATTACCAGATGCACCGGTGCCATCATCCATTGGTGAGCTATCGGTAACTACGAATACACGGCCCGTACCGTAAGAAGCCGTTGCGCATAACAGGTTAGAAGCATTTTGTGTTACGCCCGACCGCCAGATCAAGCCCTGCACGGTTGAATTGGCGGCTGTACTTAACGTTAAGGTTGCACCATTGTGATAATCGAGTTGCGTAACATTTCCCTGGCTGCCATGCAAAACAGGATTGCTGGTATTGCCGGTCAACACATTATTGCTCAGCTCTACAATATTGGTAAGGTCTACACTAAATCCGAATGGATTGTTGACAATACCATTGTTTGTCATTAAATCATTCCAGATAGCCGGGGAATCCCATCCGTCGTTATTGCGATCGGAAACGGTGTGATCGGAAATCATAAATAACCCACCGCCATGACTCACAAAATTGAGGATCGCCGTTTTTTCTGCTGATGTAAAAACAATATTGGGTTCGTCTACTACAAACACATCATACTTGGAAAGATCCTGTGCATTGGTAGTGCTGCCATAAGTAATGGAGCCCGTGGTGGGTAAAGTAGTTACGGTGTGTCCCTGTTTTGCCAGTGCAATACCCCAGCTGGATAAGGCGCCCGTCCAGTAAGTTTCTGCCGTCGTTGCCGTAATAGTAGACTGTGCGGGCGTGGGCACCTGTTGTGGCGTGCTATTGTCTTCATCAATTACCCAGTCTGCATTACCCGCCGTTTCGGCTTTGGTAGCATCAAATAAAAATTTCTTTGCCGTAGTGCCGCCACCGCCGCCCGATGAAAAATCGGTAATCGTAAAATCATCAAAATTGATGCGGTTGGCTGTTCCGTCCGTTTTACGGATCTCAAAACGTATGTTGCCGGATACATTTAATGTAAAACTGGCCTGCACCAGGGTAGCAGAACTGGTGTTAATGGTACCGCCTGTTTGTGCATAGCTGGTGCCACCGTTTATGCTGTACCATAATTGCCAGGTGCTGGGACCGTCCGAACCAAATTCAGCGTGCAAGATAGTAACGGTGGCAGCACCGCCTGCATGATCAAATTTCATGGTGAGCTTGCCGCTGTTCCTGACCCTGGCAGACTGGGTACCGTTTTTTTTGTCGGTCGAAAGATTTCCCAATAAGGCATCATTAAAAGTCCAGGTACCGGTGGCCAAACTTACATCACCCGTACTGTAAGCGGTTTTGGTTCCCGTTTCAAAATTTTCTGCAGTAACCACTGCGGGTGAAACCAATGC
>CAXTMV010000230.1:0-1129 GCA_964245425.1 uncultured Flavihumibacter sp.
GTATTCGTCTAGCAGTTTATTATTCAGGAAATACCGAACATTACGGCCTTCTTTGTCGGAGGGTACCAGTTCACTTTCTATCAATAATTTCAGGTGGTGGGCAATCGAAGGCTGGGCCAGGTTGATGGTATTGTTGAGGTCGACACAATACAGGCATTGTTTGCTTTTTTTGATCTCTTTCAAAATGCAAAGCCGGTTGGGGTCAGACAGGGCTTTTGAAATCTTCTCTGCTTTTTTAGCGTCCATACAATCATATTAACGCCCTAAAGGTATATCTATTTATCGAAATTCTTCAATAAATAAAAATGACACCTTTTTTTTGGCATTTTTTTGATCCGGCTCAAAAATGTTGCAGCGGCCTCCCAAGGTCAAACTAATTCTCGCTCAACCGTACGGTGTTTTTTTTATTATATTTACGGACTGCTGTTGCAGTTCTCTCCCATTCTCGTGAATAACCGCCCATAAAATTCACCGTCATTTTCCCGAAACCCCTTCTATGCTGTTATTATTTCCCCGCAAAAAATGGCTGGTACCCATACTGGTCGCGCTGTTATTACAATTGATCGCTGTCTCCGCGGGCTTTTCGCAATGCGGCGCTAATATTATTTACAATGCAAACGACACTGCCGCCCTGAAAGCTTTGCAGCGGAGTACTACCGGACTGTTATGGGACAGGCTTTCGCCCTATAACTGGGACGGCGTGGTATGGAGATCGTACCCGATTGATGGCAATACCTGTGAATACCGCGTAGTGGAATTGCATATGAAGTCTCATATTACTTCGGGCCAGCTGCCGGCAGCCATCGGCAACCTCAGCAAACTGGAAATACTGGACGTCTTTTCCTGCAATATCAGCGGTGAATTGCCCGAAACCATTGGAAACCTGGCCAACCTCCAAATCATTTCGGCCGGTATCAACAAACTGAGCGGCACCCTGCCGGCCAGTATCGGTAAGCTCTCCCATCTTACCAGCCTGGAACTTTATTCTAACCAGTTCAGCGGGTCATTGCCGGATGAGCTGACGCAACTTACGGCTTTAACTGGCCTAAACCTCAGTGACAACCAGTTTTCCGGTGCGCTTCCCGCCAACATCGGTAACATGTCGGCGCTCACATACATTGTTTTGTAT
>CAXTMV010000230.1:1139-9209 GCA_964245425.1 uncultured Flavihumibacter sp.
ACGGTACCGGCTTCCATTACAAGGCTGACCAATTTAACACAGATCGCTTTCTTCAATAACCAGTTTTCCGGCCCGCTACCTGATTTTCTGGCTACCTGTACAAAACTGCAATCGGTTATCTTATGGCTTAACCATTTCAGCTATATCAACCTGGCTTCCATCGGCAACCTACCCGACCTGCAGCAATTCGATATCAATCAAAACGGTGTTTTAAAAGGCACTTTTCCCGCCAGTTTAAAAAACAATACCAAACTGACCGATCTGTTGGTAGACGAAAACCAGTTCAGTATCTCCGACCTGCTGCCCATTGCAGGATTGGCCGCAGCGCCTAGTTTTAATCATATTTTTCCGCAGGATTCGATCGGGGAAAATAAGATCATCACCGCAAAAATGGGTGATTTCGTATCTTTTGATGGAGTTGATACCTCCCTTGGCAATCAGTATACCTGGAACAAGACTGCCAACGAAATTCCCAATAGCGAGCGCACTTATTTTCAATCGGTATTGCCTGTTACCCCTATTCAGATCGTTACCCTCCAGGACGCCCTTAAATATTCCGGTACTTTTTATTGCGAAGTACATAGCCTTACGCTGGGCGGATCTGTCTACAGGCGTAAAATAAGGGTGATTATTAATGGTATGGCTGTATTGCAACCCGGCACCGCCATGTTTGATGGCAATGGCCAACTCATAAACGACCCGGTAAAAGCTTTTCAGCAACCGGTGGCCAGATTCGCTGCCACCGATGGCATTACAAAATTATTGCTGGTACAACCTTCCAACGAACCGCTTGTAATAAGGGTTGACGGGAACGATGGCGGCTCGCTGGGAACGCTCGACGGCACGCAGACCAACCAGCACGAACTTTCCCTTTCGCCGGTAATCATCGGCAGTACCGGTTATGTGATCGCCGTGTATACCGTTCCAGACGGGTACGGTATTTATCCTTCAGGGGGCAGGGATGCCTCCGTTCTTTCTTTCCCGGTCAGCAACCCTTCTAATATCGCCACAACCAGTGTTCATCTGCTAACGCCACCGGTTGTACTGGTACATGGTATGTGGTCGGACCCCCGCCAGGCCTGGCAGGAAAGCGGGTTCCAACAATTCCTGCAAAAAAAAGGTTTTACAGTGCGCGATGAGCAGCTCGCAGATTACTCAGCCAGCAGCTCGCAGACATTCGACCCTCAATCAGGCGAAAGCATGGCGGGCCGTCAGGAAGTACTACAGAAATGCCTGGATGTTTTAACCTATTACCACAATTACCTGGGTTGTGCGGTTAACCAGGTAGACATTGTAGCCCACAGCCTCGGCGGATTAATGGCCAGGGGCGCCACTTTATTACCGGGCTTTTACAATGCGCAAAATAATAACCAGGGATATATCCATAAACTGATTACCCTTGGTACGCCGCACCGCGGAACACCGCTGGGTCCCTTGCTGTATGCACACCAGACGGCTGCAAAACTGGCGGGCAAAAAAATAGGCAGTGTACAGCGTGATTTTGCGCCCACCTCGCAGGCATATATTAACCTGGGCAAACAGCAAAACCTGCACATGCATACCATTGCCGGGTCGTACCTGCCCGATAATACCACCCTAAAAAATGAATTAAACCTACTCACCCTTGTGTTGGCAGCAACCAGCCATGCCAGCCTTTTTGACAATGCCGACAATGATGCGATTGTAGGTGTGGCCAGTCAACAGGGAGGTCTGCCGGCGGGCAATACCTCTTTTTTTACCAATACCGCCCATACCAATACAGCAAAAGGGCAACTCTCTGAAACCAACTCTCCGCTTGTTCAGCAGCGCGTATCCGATCTGTTGTATTCAAACAATGCCAGTTTGTTTTCTTCTTCCATACAAAATAACAGGAGTGCCTTCAGGGGCGGCCTGCATCCAGATACCAATCATATTCCGCTCGACTTTGGCCAGGCGACCAATAAAAAAATCACCTGGGTGACTCCTGTCAGCGGCGCCATCATCAATCCTTTCTCCGACAGTATCTTGTCTCTGCAGGTAGCAGTGGCCGGCACCACGCCGGCAGCGGGTATAGCGTTCATGGGCGATCGTGATATTGTTGCGCTAAACGGAACGCTTTCTTATACCGCCGCCTGGAACCTCCCAGGCAACCTTCCCGTGGGCAATATACCACTGGTGGCCCTGGTTCGCGATCAGGATGGGGCCCTGCTGGTAGATACCATCCATATAACAAGAAAAATACCTGCCAATGCAACCGGCTTTGCTGTTTTTCCACCCAGCCTGCAATTCGATTATTATACTTTCCAGAAACCGGTATACCTGTCGGCCAATGCCAGTAACGGCACGCAGTTGTACAACATCGATCTCAGTAACAGCAGCAGCGGCACCCGCTATACATTGGGCAAAACAACGGTGGCCAGTGTATCGGCAGATGGCATGGTAACCGCCCTCGCGGCCGGCACAGATACCCTGGAAATAAAAAATGGTGATTTTAGTCAGCGGATACCCGTAACCGTTACCACCGCTCCCTGCCGCAACCTTTTGCAACCCACTGCCGTTAGCGGCGACCTGAACCCCTGCATCGGCGTACCCGTAAAGTATACGGTGAATACCGTTAACGGCTACAGCTATAACTGGGAGATTAAAGGAATGGGCAGTTTACGCGCAGATGATGAAGTAGTAACCGTCGCCTGGACAAAAGCCGGCACTTATGAATTGCAGGCCATCCCGGTAAATGCCTGCGGATCAGGCGTTCCTTTTTCGGTGCTGGTTACCGTAAAGGCGCTGGCCATTGCAGACACCCCCACCATACAATTCAACAATGGCATTCTATCGTCTAGTGCAGCCGCCGGCAACCAATGGTTCCTGAACGGGGCCAGTATCGCAGGCGCCGTTGACCAGACCTACAAACCAACGATAAACGGAAATTATTCCGTACAGGTTTCCAATGAATGTGGTAAAAGCGCGCTGTCGAAAGCATACGCATTTGCCATAACCGCTATTGTAGATATTACGGGCGCCAGCGGCATAAAAGTATACCCCAACCCGGCAACCGATAATGTGTACATTGAACTTCCGCCGACTGGTCTGCTGCGAACATTCAGGCTGCTGGATGCATCGGGGAGACTGTTACGCAGCTTTGTTTCGAACAGCCAGCACCTGCAGATAAACGTGAAAGGATTGTCTACCGGCATCTATACGCTGCAGATACAGGATAAAAAAGATATCCTGCAAAAAAGACTACTGATACATTAATGCATCGGCATAAAAAAATTCCCCGGCCGCCTGCGCTGCCGGGGAACGATACCATATCTTCCAATGACTTATTTGGCCGGGTACCAGTTTCTCAGCCGCACATCGATGGGTTGTTTCGCTGCATCTACCAGGTTTTTGAAACCGTTCACATCGCTCAGTCCGCCCTGTCCGCGGTAATGATAAGGATATACAATTTTCGGTTTGAAGGCCAGCACCGCTTCTGCCGCTTCTTTTATATCCATGGTATAAGGCAGGTTCATGCAGATAAAAGCCACGTCGATACCTGTCAGCGACCGCATTTCAGGAATACCCTGTGTATCGCCGGAGATATAAATATTTTTGCCGCCGATGCCCAGCACATAGCCATTGCCGCGTCCCTTGGTATGCATTGCCGTAGGGCTTTCGGGCAGGTTGTACATAGGAAGGGCGTGGATGGTAATACCTGATTGCTTGCTGTCGTCGCCATTTTTCATGATCACCAGGTGTGCCTTATCAGCATCGGGCAGTTTATCTGCCACCACCTGTGGCACCACCAGTACGGTATTGGCTGTCTTTAAAGAATCAATATTTTTTATATTGAAATGGTCGCCGTGAATATCTGTAATAATAATGATATCGGGAGCGGCCAGTCCTTTATAATAAGAGGCACCTGCGGGATCTGCATAAATAACAAGGCCTTGTATGCTCAGCACCAGGCTGGCATGCTGCACGGGTTGTATGGTCAGCGGTCCTTTGCTGGTGGGTATATTATCGGGTGCGCTTAACTGTGCCTGGGCGATGGAGCAAGTGCCCATGCATAAGAGGGCGATAAAAATAGATTTCATAACTAACTGAATTAAGTTTGGGCGAAGGTAGGTAAAAGGAGGCATCGTAGTGGTCGTTCTATTTTTGATCTTCCACGAGCGTTCTGATCAACGGATCAACCCATCAGCGTCCTGCAATCAGAGCCATGACCCTTTCCTTGTAATAAAGTCCGATTGGCAGCTGCACTTTTCCCATATCGGCCGAATTGCCGAAAACGCTTTTAATCCTGCTGAAAGCAATGATATATGATTTGTGTATGCGGACGAAGCTGCCCGCCGGTAATACCTGTTCCATATCTACCATGGTCTGGTGGGTGATGATAACATGTTCGGCGGTATGTATTTTAAGGTAGTCTTTCATCCCTTCAATATAAATGATGTCCGCAAAGCTGACCCTGAAGAACCGGCCGTTAGAGCGGATGAAGATATGGTCGCGGTTAAACGCTTTTGTTTCGGTACCGGTTGTTTGAAAGATCTTTCCGTCCATGATTTTATCTATGGTCCGTGAAAAACGTTCAAAGGAGATGGGTTTCAATAAATAATCGATTACATTGAACTCATAGCTTTCCAGGGCATATTCCGGGTAGGCAGTGGTAAATACCACCAGCGGCGGATTGGCCAGTGAGCGAAGAAAGCTCAGTCCCGTCATACCGGGCAATTGTATATCCAGGAAAATAAGATCCACGACAGTTTTGCTGAGCAGCTCCGTTGCTTCCGGCGCGGTGCGGCAGGTGCCCAGCAGGTTAAACCGACCGGCCCGCTGCAAATGGCTGATGATCACATCCTGCGCCAGCCGTTCATCTTCTATAATGATACATTTTATCAGCTCCACCGGTCAATAGTATTAATGATACTGTAAAGGTATTGTTGCTCAGAATTACGTCCAGCGTATGCGTATCGGGATATAGGCTTTCCAGTCTTTCCTGCGCATTTTTCAGGCGCAGCTTGCTTTCTTTCCGTTCTTTTTTTTCTGTCTGTATAATATCCAGGGCATAGGCTTCGGGATACAGCAGTTCGAGCACCGTTTTGCTGTTCTGCAGGCTTTTGCCGTGCACGCGTTTGGCCTGGGCTTCCAGTTCAAGGCTGGTATTGTTGATTACATTGAGGGCAATCTGTTGCGGCCCTACTTTTAAGGTGATATAAATAAAAGGCTTGGCGAAGGAGGTGTCGATGGCGTGCTTGAAACCGTTTTCTATAAAAGAGATGAATAAAAAAGGTTCGATCATAATACCGGTTGTATCGCCTTCCAGGGTAAACTGTATATCGGCATCGTACCGGATTCGCTCTATTTCAATATAATTCCGGATGAATTCAATTTCCTTTTCCAACGGTATTTTGTCTTCATTGCAATCATAAATCAGGAAGCGCATGATATCGGAAAGCCGGATAATGACTTCCGGCGTTTTATCAGCCTTGTGCAGGCTTAGGGAATAAATGCTGTTGAGGGTATTGAAAAGAAAATGGGGGTTTAGCTGGGTGCGAAAATAACGGAGTTTGTAAAAAGTATTTTCCTGCCTGAGCGCGGTAATGGTATCCTGTTCATGGAGCCGGGCGCGCAAAAAAGCAATCGATACGGCAGAACAGGTGTTGATGATGATCCAGACATTCTCGCGGGCGATGGGAATGGCGGAATAGGAAAAATAATGCGTCCAGGGGTCGTGATCGAAGGTCAGGGAAATTCCGTACAGGGTAAAGACCAGCGCATGCAGCAGCCCGAAAAACAAAATGGTAAGCAGGGCGAAGGCCAGGTATTTTTTGGTGACCAGGAACCGGGGTACCAGTACCCTTGCATATAATATGTACAGGGGCAATACCAGCAGGCTCACGGTGACCAATAGCAGCCAGGCGGCTTTTTGATGGGGGAAGGCGCTCAGGCCATTGATCAGCGGGCCAATGAGTGCTACGCTGGTCCAACAGCACAGTTCAATTGTAGACGTGTTTTTGATGATGCGATCGTTATCGAATTCCATGGCAGGAGGTTGAAAGATGGTTAAACAAGTTACCGATAATCGGCGGTATGGCCTTACCGCCTATCTACCCTAAAGCTAGTGCAGGCGCAGGCGTCCGGAAATTATTTCGACCAAATGGGTAGCTGTATCGATGTAAAACAGGGCGGAAAGTGTCTTCGGGCGGCCCTGATAATCTGCCTCCATCCCCCCCTGTTGTAGGTTGAGCTGGCGGCTTTTCTTGCCGCTGCATTCAACAGCGGATTTTCTTTAATTCTATTTCAGATTTTGGGTGGTTTTAGCTATTTTTGCCCCCCGAATTAAAAGGGGCCTTTCAAAGGCATCCGGCGAGGTAGCTCAGTTGGTTAGAGCGCAGGATTCATAACCCTGAGGTGATGGGTTCAATTCCCATCCTCGCTACGCTTTATAAATTACGCCCATGGAATATATTCTGTGGGTTTTTTTGTGCAGAATATGGCCGGTAAAACGATGTTTTACGGGCTTTTTTATGTCTACGCTCAATTGAGCCAATGAACTCTTACATCGCTGGAGATGCACAAATCGGTATCAATAGCGAATGTTGGCTATGAATCTTCTTGGTAAATAACTCAAGTCAGTACTGCTTTTCAGGCCTTCAGGATTCAACTTTCTCTCCGCTACAACAGCATGAAACCTCCATTCATTTCAAAACAATCAAAATCAAACAATTATGCACATTCTGCTATGGGTATTCAAATCTCGTGTCAACCAGTCTGGAGAATCCGCAATTCGACTGCGAATAACACTAAACGGGAAAAGAACAGAAGTTTCCACAAACATAGCTGTAGATCTACAGTCATGGGACAAAAACAAGCAGCGGATAAAAGGTAATTCTCCACTGGTTAAAGAATATAATCAGGCCTTGTTAAATCTTACAACAGCTGTATGGAATCATTACAATGATGCTGTAAGAAGAAATATGCCTGTTTCTGGAGATATGATCAGGGATTTGCTGCTGGGTAAGAATAAACCAGTTCATACCCTCCTGGAAGTCTTCAAATACCAGATTGAAAATCTCGAAAAAAGAATTGGTTTTGATATCTCTGTAAACACCATCAAAAAATACAAAACGGTAGAAACAAAATTAAAGTCATTCCTGCCAAAGATTTTAAACAGGTCAGACATTAACCTTGGGGAGCTTACTCATAAATTTATTACAGATCTGGAGATGTACATGAAGGTAACGGAAGGTTTAAAACACAATGCTGTAATAAAAAACATGCAGCAACTTAAAAGGGTCATTAAGGTCTGCATTTTGAATGGGTGGTTAGAAAAAGATCCTTTCCTTAATTTCAAACTCAATTTAAACGATACGGAACGGGGCTATCTATCTCCACAGGAATTGAAACTGATTGAAGAAATACACCTGTCAAGTGAAAGGCTATCTACAGTAAGAGATATGTTTATTTTTTGTTGTTACACAGGATTAGCCTATGCAGATGTCTCCAAACTTACTAAACAGCATCTTGAGATGGATGATAATGGTGTGTTGTGGATAAAACTTAACCGGACAAAAACCAAATCCCGTTCTGTTATTCCTGTTTTACCAAAAGCAAGGGAAATAATGACGAAATATGAGCAATATGCAAAGGGCAATCCTTATCACCTGTTATTACCTGTTATTTCCAATCAGAATCTGAATAAGTACCTGAAAGAGGTGGCTGATGCCTGCGGTATTACCAAAAGGGTTTCTATGCACTTAGCGAGACACACTTTTGCAACCACGGTGACTTTGAGCAAAGGAATTGATATCATGACGGTAAGCAAGATGCTTGGTCATAAGAATCTGCGTACTACCCAAATTTATTCCAAAGTAACGGAATTGAAAGTGGCTGAGGACATGAAAAAGCTGTTATGACTTAAAGGAGTCAAGTTAAATTGGCTCCCTTCTTATAATTTGAAAGTCATATACAGAAAAGAGACTTCGCACAGGAATATGGAAAATTAATTCTATGATTACCGTTTCTTGGCTACCCGGAGAAATGGCTGGCTATATGTATATTTGAGTAACGAAAGTACGCAGGATGTATATTTTGATGATTTGGTGA
>CAXTMV010000231.1:0-9168 GCA_964245425.1 uncultured Flavihumibacter sp.
ACCTAGAAGAATATTAAAAAGGATACTCAAGCGATCCAAAAAATTTCGATTGCATTTAATTTCGCTTAACAAAAGCTTACTGTAGTTACCTTTTCAGGGTGTATGGAAGATGTTAAAATATTTTATTATTGAGATTAACCAAAATATATTTTTGACGAATACAAAACCCGACACGCATAGAATCAGTGGCTTTTATCATCTTTGGTGTCGACGGCCATACAACTTCATTTATTTTACTACGCAGCTATGCCCTGTTTTATATTCTTCTCGACTATTTCCATCCCAAACCGGTCGTTTGTCAAGCTAAAAGGTTGTCACCTATTAAAGGAATTTAGCAGTACTGGTGACACATACTTTTATTTATAAACTGACCGTAAAAATATTAGTCAATAACGATTATGGCAATCCCGATTGTTTCAATTCATAAAACGAAATTGTTTTGATCGGAATAGTGCGAAAGAATGCGGTAGGTAAAACATGATTTGAAATCACGACAGACATAATTTTATAATCAGGATCAAGTTTCAATTTTTCTATTACCTGTTCAATATTTTCATGAAGCCAAATATCGCGATTTACGTGTTTCTGTATTAAGCCAGGTTTTCCATCTTGTCCCAGATACTCAATAATTTCAAGATGAAATTCGTAAGCTACTTTAGATTGACTGGTATTTTTACATTCGATTGAATAAATTATTTTACGTTGATGATCGATTGCCAAGATATCAATGTCCCCCTTGTCTGTTTCGGTAATAAAAAACCCTTTCTTTTTAATGGTAATTTCTTGCGGATAGCAAAATAAGTTAGTGTTGGTAGTTAACCAAAATAGTACTTGCTCGCGATATTCTTTTCCTTTAATGGCGTTGCGTTCAGCAAGTAAACTGCGGATCGGTTTACTTTCTTTGTCCAATGGCAACCTTCCATTGTTGAAAAGCGATACTAGGTTTTCAGCTGCTTTATACAAATGGCGCATACTTACCAGGATGTGCGCTTCGCCATTTATTTCTATGGTAATGATCGGTTTAAGTAAATAGGAGATACGCCGATTATAACGCCAGGGATAAACTTCCTCTTTTTTAAAACCATCGGGGGCAGTAAGAACGTCTTCCCTTTTTACAAAGCACAGTATGCTCATCCAACCTTCTATTTCGCGGGTAGTATATTTTAATTTTATTAGCAAGTCGACCAATTGTTCTTTAGGCATTACTATTACAGAATGACCTTTACTGAAAATTTCGCGTACCAACTGATAGGTTAGGGTAAAAACGTCATGTATACTTATGCCCCATTCAGCTACGAACACGTCGTCAATTCTCTTTACATATTTCTTTCCTTCGGGATGTGAAGCCTTATCATTTCCCGAGTCATAATATTCATGGAAACGTTCACCAAAACCGTAATACTCTGCTTCAAATACTTTGTTTCCCATTGCGCCAAACGAATCGGTATCCTTTGACCTATCAACCCCGAGCCTTCCTGATGGAAGGACTTCCATTTGAACATCACGCAATCCATATTTTAACTCATCGGATAAGGTACCGTAATTTAATACCTCGTTTACATGGGCAAGCAGCATATCAGTATCGTCGTTCGAAGGAGGCCTGTTGCCCTCGGGCATCCAGCAGACAACCCATTCAATTAGAATTCGTAAAGCAAGATTTGCAATATTTTGTTCTTTGGCCGTTTCAAAAAATTCCTCAAATACGTTGTAATAATTTCCATAGCAGGCCTGCTTAACAGGATAATTAACCTGGCGAAAAGCATGGTCTCTTAGTAAAGATTCCTGTCGCCGCATAAGAAATTGCAGTAACGCTACTCCATTGTAGTCGGAAACTATTGCCTTTGTTTTTTGATAATGATAAAATACCAGTTCATTTAGCAGTTTGATCTGATTTTCTTTAGCTATCAGTTTGCCAATGGGGTTGCTTTTGTTCAAACCTGTTAATTGGTTTTGCAAAACATAAGAAATATCGGCTTTCGGCACTATGCGTGCCTCATAAACATCGACAGGGTTTAATGTGAGATCACGATAATCACTAAGGAAATTGATAATTTTCTTCGGCCCGTTCGGCATTATCGTTGCAAAAATGTTTTCTTTAACTTCATCCGATAAGCGCCCACCGGCGTTGAGAACCTTTTGAAGATCGCCAATCATATCTATGACGAAATTCATAAGAAGCCATTCACCCCTGTTTCCGGCGCTGTACAATTGGGTCCGCAATGCACTGGGAATAAACAAATCTATACTCCTTGCTTCCGGATTTATTCTGCTACGAAATTGGATATCTTCCACTTCGTTTGAAATTAACGCTCCTTCAACTTCATACAGTCCTTTTTCTAATGTAAGCACCAGCGAAACTGGTGTTGACCCAAGCTGACTTATCCATCCTTCTATATAACCAAACATTTCATGAAGCCAATACAAAATGCCGTTTATGTAAACTTCAGCTTTAAAGTCACTTTTTCGTGCTGAGATGCACCAAATCACACAACTATATTTGCTCAGACAACTGACCAAAAGCCCTTCGTTAATATCCTGCGAAATATAAACGGGGTAATGTTCCTGTTTGCGATAACAGGGCACAAAATTGATGGCCCCGCTCTTCCAGTATGGTAATGCTTTTTTATCAAGCAACTTAATAGCCGATCTTCTTACATCACTTTCAATTTCAAACTCAAAAACCATCAGTGTTGGGGTTTCTCTGTCGGAATGATAAAATGATTCCTCGTGATCGAAATACCATTTCATTTTTGCATAGTGTGTATTGTGTGGCGCAAAAACCTGCTTGCTTTCAAATTCATGAAGGTATTTGGCATATTTCCATAAAGTAAGAACATCGGGTTCCCATTTCCTGGTAAGTAAATACAATTCTTCGTATGAAAAGAAAAGATGGAAATCAATATTTTTCAATAGGCCTAACCGTAAGCCAACCATTGAAAGAATCCTAGTTTTATGGATGACATGAATAAATAAAAGCTCGTGACCTGTAAATTTATCTTTAATTAACGCCGCGATTTTCTCAACCCTGGTTTGAAGTTCCTTTGAAAAGCTGGCAATCGCTTTTTCGAGATCTTTCTGCAAAACCGGCACTTCAGTTGATACTGCAACATAAACCAGCCTGCCCGTATCGATCTTAAACAGTAACTCTGTCCATAGACATTCTTTTGGAAAAGATTCGTCAACTGGAAAATTAAACTCCACCTGACGCCATGTCATTCGGGAAAATACAGGATACAATTCAATCATACCCGTCTCCTGATAAGCACCGAGCAAAACATGATGACAAGAATGTTTTTTTGCTGTTTCCAGGATATAGTCATTAAGGCAGAAAAGTTCAGCAGTCGGGTCAACGAGTATATATTCATTATTGATAAAAACAAATGGCCGCTGAAAAAGGGGATTATTGTCCCGATCTTCAAAATGCAGGTTTCCTTTTTCAAAATCGAATACGAAATTTTCGAATGCTTCCAAACTAATCCCAAACCGCACCAAAATCCTTTTTATGGAATCAGCGGAAAAGGAAAAAAGGTTTTTATATTTCTCAACAAACGAATTATCCGGGATAAAAAGCGGCTCATAATGTTCATCTTCAAATTGCCTTTCTTTATACCCAAGCCTTATGGCAATTCTATTGTGAATAGCCAGTATAAAACTTAAGACCAGCCCTACCTCTTTTAAAAAAGGCTTGGGAAAATCTGAAAACGTGCTAAGGGTATTCAGTAATTGCTGAACAATTTCAACTCCGTTGGCTGCTATTCCAGGGAATACGAGATTATTGCTTTTAGGCCAATACAAAAGTTCTGTAAAAAACTCTTCTGGTGGATCTTCAAAATGATGCGGTATGCAGTATTTCAAAAGATCATTCCGTAATTTAGAAAAGTCTGGCTTGTCTGTGTTTTTGTTGGCATGCCGCAACGCTTCCAATACAGCCTGCTCAATACGAATATTTTTACCGTGATTTTGGGGCAACACGGCTAACAATGCGAACACTTTTAACAATTCGGAAGTTGCGTAAGCAGCAAAAACATAATCTGTCTTGCTTTCATTAGCCAAGCAACAATGTTTATATTTTTTTCCGCTCCCGCATATGCATGGATCGTTTCTGCCAGTCTTTGCCATTGGACATTTTTATAATCGCTTTAATTGAAAAGCCAAAAAGAATTGATATGCCTGGTAAATGAATAGTGGATCAACCACCCGCGCCTTGTCGCCTATCATTTGTTTTTTCGCTTGCTGGCTCCAAAAATCAGGAGGCAATGCCAACACCTTTTCTTCATTGTTTTTAAGGACTTCTATGAATTCCTTTTGTTGAGCGGCGTCTTTAAATACAATAAATGGCGCATAGGAACCTCTGGATTGGAAATCCAGTTTGCCGTTTGTAAGGAAATGTAAAAAAATGCCGGATAATTTTGATATGTCATAATAATAAAACCACTGTTCCGAATTAGACAACCGAATATATTTTGTTTCAGGAACCGGAAGGACTATCCTCATTTCATCACAATACATATATTCCAGTTCGAATAAAATGGTTGAATGGAATTTAAAAATGGCGTTACCAAGAAATGCTTTACTATTTGTGTAGAAAAGAGTATACGGCTCCCAAAACGCTTTTGACTCTGAAAACGTTATTGTATATTCCGGTTGCTGAAGATGGTAAGCCATGTCTTTATTGCCAATATCTTTAAACCATTCTGCCGGCCTGCTAAGCAAAAGTTTCATCCTTTCTAACGGAGCCAGGTGAAGACCAAACCGTTGTCGCCACATATTCTCGACCGTGTCGACATCCGCCGATTGTGCAATTGGAGTGTTTCCATCATTTGTTCTGCTATAAATATGGTAAGCCATTACTTTCTTGCCATATTGCTGATAATCTTCGGTTAAATAATAAGGCTTTTTATAGTTATCAAATATGATAAGAATATCGAGTTCTTTCTGTCCCAGCGTGATTGTTCGTAATTCAATTTGAGGTCGCGTGTCCCCTGCAAATTTTTTCGTTCTCAAAAAATCAACAATCTGAACCTGTGTTTTCCGGTCCGCCTGGTTTGGCGTAAGACCCTGTACTACCGTGCCCGATGAAGGATCGGTTACACCGAAAATAATATACCTATCTCCCTGATGGATGCTATTGGCCATGCAAAGAATATCATGGAGTAATGAGGCATTATTTTCGTGTGGCAGTTCCTTAAAGTCCCAAAAATCACCCTCTTTTTTGGATCCGATAAGATTAGCAATTATTTGTTCAAAACTCATATTGACTAAAGATCGTTAACCGAAGGTATCGATGTAATGGTTGCTGAAAATAAAAAAGTTATCCGCTGAAACTTGCGCGAATGAGCAAGAAGGACAATGCAGAAATAAATAAAAGAAAATCTAGTTTAACCCATTTTTTTGATAGGTTCCTACTCACTATTATGTATGTGACAAATTTAATACGCACCTGAGTTTTTATAAAACCGCACTTCCTGATTTTTCTGCACCATGCCAACAGGAATTAAGAAAAATTGTAAAACAAAGGGCGCTTAAATTGGTAAGTAATCCGGCCAATGCATTTCGTTATAAAGCCTTGGTAGATACCTTGAATTCAATTGTCGGTGGATAAATAGAAAAATGTCGATTGAAGATGATATCCGTAACGCTTAGGAAAAAATTACGTCTTATGGCTCAATGGCCGTATGCTTTTATAAAAATGAAGCTGTGCAGTTGGCGGCTTAATCACCTACATAAAAATTGATGAAAATTTCCGAAACTTTTTCAATATAGAATTAGTCTGTTTAGAGCAATTTGCACTGTGTAATCATGATTTCTTTTTTGTTATAAATCCTTCCCTTGATTCTTCTATTTCATTATCGCTTATCATATTTACTGCAATTGCTTCACCAGGATTATCGGCCGTAGCATAAACTACGACATCTCCCCTCTTGGTTGTCATTAATGGAATACCGCGGTTTTGAAATATCGAAACGACTTCAGGGCGCGGATGGTCATAGTGATTACCGTAATTTGAAGAACAAATAGCAATTTTGGGTTTAATAGAATCTATCAATGAAGTGGTAGTAAAACCATTTGCAGCACCGTGATGCGCTAGAATAAAGACATCTACTTGATTTCGTATGAAGGAATAGCCCATCAGTTCCTTGGCAATATTGTCTGATTCGCAATCGCCAACACTTAATACGTTAAAGCCCGGTGATCGAAACAATTGAATGAGAGACATATCGTTTTTATTCGTATCATCAAAATGAGAATTAAATATTACATTATTAGTACCATTTTCAGGAGCAATTTCAAGTGATGATATATATTCTTTGCTTATCACCCTTACATTTTGAACGTATTTCTGATGTATAGCGTCATACTTAAAAATTACACCCCTGCATAATGAAGCATCATTACTGTCCGGTGTATAGGAAGGAACCTCAATTAGCTGTGGACGTAAATGATTTATAATCGTCACCAAATCATCATAGGTGCAATGATCAGCATCCCAACTCGTAATGTGTAAAACATCAACATGCGCTTTACTGTGGTAAGCTAAATCATCTTCCAACACTTTTATACCGCCTTTCGGTAATCTCGCCTCTATAAGGGTGTAGGTATTTTCCTTATAAAAAGAAAATAAAGAGCCAGGACTATCTAATTGAAATGCTCGGAATTTAGTGGCGAAATTCATAAAAAAAGGGTTATTATGTTTTATTTACAGAAAGTTTTATCAATGTTGATTTTGAAAAATACCAGGACATCGACATATCAGCGAAGCGTTGGCCACCTCCCAACCGTGTTTTACCAGCGTATCAAATTCCTTTTCGGATAATTTTCGAAGTGTAGTGGGGAAAAATTTACAGCTGGCAACCTCTTCATCTGTAAGATTTTTGCTGGAAACATTGGCCGTTGCTTTATAATTGCGTTTTATTTTTTCAATTGTTTCGCCAATTTTAAAATACACACCTGAATCAGTAGCTTTTTCAAAATGATCCCATAAAGATCGGGCACGTAAAGCCCTCACTTGGTCCATAGTAATATCTATCAGTCGCATTGCGTTATACCATTTCCTTTTTGAGGTGCCTATCTGCAAAGCAGCATCGCTAACAATAAGAAAATTAATTTCTTCCCTGTATTTTAATCCTGGCCCTGAATCGTTGTATTTCACCAGGGGTTCAATACCTAGATTATCATAGGCACCTCCATCCCAAATGTGTAATCTCTTAAACTCGGGCTTGTGTTCAATTGTGGTTATCCTATCCTCGTTATATTTAAACCATTTAAATTTTGAAGTATTAATCGTTAACGGCCCAAGAAGCAGCGGGACACCGGCAGACGCACCTAAGACATCTGACAATGCAAGATCAGGATTCGCCACATAATTAAGTACGTAATCCCCCATTCTGCTTTGAGGAATAAATCTCCATGATTTGCCTGATTCTATCGCTGTTCCATTAATGATCCATTTCGGAAAAACTGCAATTTGATTAAGACGTGACGTAATACCCCAACAACTTCGTAATCCTGCACCAACAATTGAAGCGCGTCCTTTTCCCAGATAAAGGAAAGGCCACAAAGGGGTTCTAGCAATAATGTTTCTCTGCAGATTTCTTGTCGTCAGAAGGGTTTTCACAAATTTAGAACAAGTGTCAAACTCTTTCGACGAAGGCCACTTCTGCTCATTAGATTGATATAGTAATCCTATTAAAAGCGAACCGCCCGAAACGGTCGAGATAACGTTGATCTGCTCAAGTAAATTTTCTTCGGCAAGCCTCTTGAGCACTCCTAAATGAAAACAAGAGGCCCTTACGCCACCGCCTGACAATGTAATTCCAACCTTTAGCTCTCTTAGAGTCATTATAATAATAATTTCGGTTAAGGGAAAGTGTGTAGTAATTGACCGTCATCCTTTGTATTTGCAAATTTGGTCGAAATAAGATTGTATTGCGGCTTGAGGAAACGAACTAATCTACCAACTGAAGCAAAACAGTTTCTTGCCGACAGATGGTGTAGTTGCTCATTCCAATGTGTGCCGTGATGTGCTGCAATAATAACATCAAAATTAGTTCGGCTTTTTGTTTTTAAATATCCGACAACTCGAGCGATTTGACTTGATTCAAGGTCACCAAGGAACAATAGCGCGCTTTCGCACATAAATGCAAGACTCAAATCGTTCGCAGCACTTTTTAATGCTGAATTAGCTATACTAATGATCTGATTTTTCTTGTCATCATACGACTGATCAATAAGAGAACTATCCCCTTGAAATTCAGTAGACCGATTTCGCAAAGGCGCAGTCATTTGATTGGTATTTAAAGAAACTTTTTGATTCTTCCGGTGTTCTTCCTTTTGTTGATAATTGATTTTAGAATTGACTTGAAAGTCCATCTGTTGTTCTTTGCTTGACAAGCAGGGTTTATCTCCAGATGCAAGTTCGTGGGTGAGTTTGTATATTTCCTTTAACCTTTCATCAACCGCACATGCGTCTTTAAAGGCTTTGATTGACCTGTCAATTTTAACCAAAGTATTTCCCTGTAAAATTTCCCGTGGTGGCCACAAGATTTCTACTTTTTCTCCATCTATGCTTACATTATCACCTTGTGAAACAGGATGAAAATTAACTGGCGGAAGAGTTTTACAATTCCAATCCCGGATGAATTTTAGAATCGAGTATTGGATTGGATCACCTTCTTCGAATGAAAGGTATGCCTGCATGGCTAGCATCATTTCAAAAAAAATACTATTATTTTTAAATTTGGGCATCGCCGGATAATAGATGTCAGATAAATGCAGATGCGGTATGGGATGATGCCGTTTATAAAAACCGTTATAATGGTCCGCGTGAAAATGGCTGAGCACAAAGTTGCCTTCAAAAATCTCTTTTTGAGGAGGGATATCCCCGACATAATCTATGATTATCCCTTCACTTGATTAAATTTTATGTGTTTGGGATATTGTAGCATGCAGTCCATCGCCAACGTCATTAATTACAAGGGATTTACCAGTCATTTCATATTTCTTAAGATAGTTAATTTATATAGGTAAGGCCGATCCCCAACCACGGTTTGGAAAAACAGCAATGTCAGTAACATATGATAAGCATCCTTCGGACTTGTGTGTACTGTATATCTTACACATAGCTAAATTTCTTTTTATGCAATTTATAACCGCCCTGCGTGGGTGATG
>CAXTMV010000232.1:0-9133 GCA_964245425.1 uncultured Flavihumibacter sp.
CAATATTATGTGGCAGGGTAAGAAAAGCGATGCTTTTACTATTTTCTACGATGCTATCGAGAAAGTAAGCAAAACAACCAATGAAGACGGTTACGATATCTGGAAAAGGGCTTTGTCTAATGTAACCCCTTCTGTAGAAGTGCGCAGCCGCCGTATCGGTGGTGCTACTTTCCAGATTCCTTCAGAAGTACGTGCCGACAGGAAAATTTCTTTGAGCATGAAATGGCTGATCCGTTTCAGCCGCGAAAGAAATGGCCGCAGCATGGCCGACAAACTGGCCAACGAAATTGTTGCCGCAGCAAAAGGTGAAGGCGGTGCATTCAAAAAGAAAGAAGATACCCACCGTATGGCAGAAGCCAATAAGGCTTTCGCTCACTTCAAAGTATAAGTGTATTAATTCATTCAATATATTGTAAACTGCTCCTGACGGAGCAGTTTTTTTATGCCTATTCAGGAGGATGTAAAAGCGGGTTAAATAATGGGCGTTTACGCCCTTTAATACTTATAAATCCTTCTAATCCCTCCCAATCGCAGGCAAAAAAAACCGTCCCATAAATATGAGACGGCTATTATTGTGTTCACAAACTGTAAAAAAAAGTAAATCTATTTACCGCTTTTGCCTTTATCTGCTTCATATTTGGCAAATGCATCGGCACTTAATACTTCACCCTTTATTTTTATTTCCATTGGCTGGGCCGCGCCGGACACTTTCACGTAAATGGTCTTATCGAAAGGGCTGGGGGCGGCAGCATTAAAGCCTGCTTTTATCTTGTCTGTCTTGCCTTTGGCAATGGGCTGCTCTGGTTTTATAGGCGTAGTGCATCCGCAACTGGCGGTAGCAGATTCAATCACTACGGTCTTATTGCTAATGTTCTTGAATACAAAATCGTAGGTAACGGGCACACCCTGTTTTATTTTCCCGAAATCGTGGGTGGTTTCAGTGAATTTTATCAGGTCTTCAGCCTTTACCACTGGTGTAGCGGGTGGCGTAGTTGTTTCTGTAGCACCGGAAACCTGTGCAAAACTGCTGGCGGCACAGAGTAAAACAGCAAAGGAGATGAATAGCTTTTTCATTGTTATTGGTTTGATTTTTTTAATAAATCCACGCCCTGGTTTTCAGGTGCTGCAGTGGTAGGTGCTTTATAGACGGTTCCTTTAATGGTAATCAGTTTTGTCTGGCCGCCATTGAAGGTAACGGTCACCGTTTTCTCAAAAGGCCCTTCGTTATAGGCATTGTAACCAACGGTTATTTTGCTGGCGGTGCCGGGTGCAACAGGCTCGTGCTTCCATACGGGGGTGGTGCAACCGCAACTGGCATGTACATCCTCAATCTTAAGGGTATCGGTAGCAGAAGGATTATTGATAAAGAATTCATGTGTAACCGGGCGGCCCTGCGGTATCTTGCTGAAATCAAAAGAATTCTCTTTTAAAACGAGCAGCTCAGTCACTGGCTTGATGGCCGTGGCAGAACTGCCCTGCGCAATGGCCAGGTTTACCAGGATTGCTGTGGCGAAAAGGGTCAACAGTGTTTTCATGAATAAAATTTCAGTTTTGAATGATTAAAACGGTACCCAAATTTACATATTGTGCCGTACCTGGCATAGTCTTTTTTTCCTTCTGCAAATTTATTAACAAAACACGATTCCAAAGGTTCGGCGGCATGTTTTTTACACCTGCGCGACGGGTAAAATGCTCCTGCAAAAAGCGATGATTTCACGCTGTGCTGGCACGGTTTTCCGGTGGGCCGCCAGGGCCTGGATTGTTAATTTATTGTTGTTAACCACTTTAAAAAAACCCGTAGGTTTGTTGCATGGAACAGCAAACCACTAACGAAACAGCCACCGGCGGGGAACTGTCCTTCGACCATTTCCGGGAGGAGGTTTTGAAAGATTTTCGCATTGCCTGCGAAAGCCGCGAAGCCAGCCTCATGGGACGTAAAGAAGTGCTGACCGGGAAAGCCAAGTTCGGCATTTTCGGAGACGGAAAAGAAGTGCCCCAGGTGGCCATGGCCAAGTTCTTCCGGCCGGGTGATTTTTACAGCGGATATTACCGCGACCAGACCTTTGCCTTTGCCACCGGCGCCGCTACCATACAGGAATTTTTTGCACAATTATATGCGGACCCCGATACCCATCACGACCCCCACAGCGCCGGCCGCCAGATGAATTCTCATTTCGCAACTGAAATAGTTGACAAGAACGGCGATTTTACCGACCTGGTGAACCGCAAAAACCTGGCAGGCGGTATGGCCCCCACCGCCGCGCAGATGCCAAAGGCATTGGGACTGGCCTATGCTTCCCGCGCTTTCCGGAACATCAGCGAGCTGCAACAGTTTTCCACGCTTTCCAACAAGGGCAACGAAGTGTGTTTCTGTACCATCGGCGATGCATCTACCAGCGAGGGCCAGTTCTTTGAAGTGGTAAATGCTGCCGGCGTGTTGCAGGTACCACTTGCCATCTTTGTCTGGGACGATGGTTATGGCATTTCCGTACCCACCAAATTACAAACCACCAAGGGATCTATTTCAGAAGCACTGAAGGGTTTCCAGAAAAAAGAAGGTACCAACGGGTTTGATATTTACCGGGTTAAAGCCTGGGACTATGCCGGCATGTGTGAAGTATTTGAAGCCGGTATCAAAAAAACCAGGGAGACCCATACGCCCGCGCTTTTTCATGTGGAGGAAGTGACCCAGCCGCAGGGCCATTCTACTTCGGGTAGCCATGAACGATATAAATCGCCCGAAAGGCTGGAATGGGAACGAGAATGGGATGCCATCAAGAAAATGAAGCAATGGCTGATAGAAAATGAACTGGCCGGCGAGGAAGAACTGGAAGAAATGGAGAACGCCGTAAAAGATTCCGTCAGGAAGTCGAGGAACCTGGCCTGGGAAAATTACCAGGCACCGCTGCGCAAACAGGTAAGCCATGCGGCCGGTCTTATACAGAATATGGCGTCTGCACTGCCGCTGCATACAGAGAGCTTGCAGAAATCGGCCCGTGAACTGCTGGCCAACCGCGAGCCGAACCGACGCGATGTAATGCGGGCGCTGCACCAGTGCATTGTACTGGCGGGTAACAACGATGCGTCTTTCTGGATAAAGGATTATTACCAGGACCTGAAAAAAGAAAACAAGCAATTATACAATTCATGGCTGTATACACAGGGTGAAAAGAGTACGTTGCAGGTGGCTGCTGTAAAACCGGCGTATGCATACGATGCACCCCTGATAAACGGGTATGAAATATTGAATAAGTATTTTGACCAGCTCTTTGTCCATAATCCCAAAGTGATGGCTTTTGGCGAAGACCTGGGTTTTATCGGCGATGTGAACCAGGGCTTTGCCGGTCTGCAGGCCAAACATGGCAGTGAACGAATTTCGGATGTGGGTATCCGTGAGCTCAGCATCATTGGGCAGGGCATCGGCCTTGCGTTGCGCGGGCTCAGGCCCATTGCAGAGATTCAATACCTCGATTACCTGGTGTATGGATTGCAGCCCCTTACAGACGACCTGGCCACGATGCATTACCGCACCGCCGGCCGGCAGATAGCACCGCTGATTGTTCGTACCCGCGGTCACCGCCTGGAAGGCATCTGGCACAGCGGCTCGCCGATGGGCATGATCATTAACTCGCTGCGCGGGATGCATGTTTGCGTGCCACGTAATATGGTGCAGGCTGCCGGCATGTACAACACTTTATTACAAGGCAATGATCCTGGTTTGATCATCGAATGCCTGAACGGCTACCGGCTGAAAGAAAAGCTGCCTTCCAACCTGGGTAAAATGACTGTTCAACTGGGCATACCGGAGGTTCTCAAAGAAGGAACGGATATTACCATTGTATCTTACGGTTCCACCCTGCGCATTGTGCAGGATGCAGTACAGACCCTGGAACAACTGGGCACCAGCTGCGAAATAATAGACGTGCAGACCCTCCTCCCTTTCGATATCAACCACCTGATCTTATCATCCCTGAAAAAAACAAGCCGCATTGTTTTTATAGACGAAGATGTGCCCGGTGGCGGTGCCGCCTATATGTTTAACAAGGTAATGGAAGAACAGGGTGGTTACCGCTGGCTCGACACGGCCCCGCGTACCATAACGGCAAAGGATCACCGCCCGGCTTACGCCAGCGACGGCGACTATTTCAGCAAACCGAATGCAGAAGATATCGTGGAAGTGATCATGGAGATGATGGCGGAGTAAGAGACGCGGACTGCGACCAGGCAGGTTATTTCAAATGGCGCGTTGAGCATTGAATCAAGGATCAATGATCAATCAATCAAGGAACTTTGCTTTTAATGCTGCTGTAGGTATCCAGCATTCCTCTTTTTTGCCAAACCATTTGTAACGGTTGCGGGCGATCCAGTTGTAGACGGCGTTGCGGATAAAAGCAGGGATAACAATAAAAGCATATAACAGCGACCAGCCGCCGCCCAGGTGCCTGAGCACGCGCAAGGCTGCCGTACTCCGCCTGTACAGCTTATCATCTTCTACCAGCATGAATGAATGAAGGTTATCGGCAGGTAGCTTGTATTTCGCCAGGTATTGTTGCCCGGCCTTGCCCTGCAGGGATCCAAAAAAAAACTGGTTCCGGGTATCTCTTTTCAGTATGAACTGTACGCTGCTGCTACAAAGATTACAGAAGCCGTCGAATAATACGATCTTTTGAGACATATTCGGTTGTAAGTAATAAGTAGTAAGTGTGAACTTTTTTGGTCAAAGCGAAAATAGGCGGACTTAAAACCCAGTACTTATTACTTAAAACTTATTTTAGATTGTGAAACACCTTCTGCACATCTTCATCCTGTTCAATTTTGTCTACCAGCTTCAGCAGGTCTTCCGCATGGGCTTCGCTCAGTTCAACCGTTACGGTTGGTATCCATTCCAGTTCTGAGCTGATGGGGGTGATGCTTTTTTCTTCCAGCGCTTTCTGCAGGCTGCCAAAATCGGTAAACGCGCAACGTAGTACCAGCACCGTTTCGCCATGCTCGCCCGTGCCTTCGCCCATTTCATCCAGTCCGGCATCAATCAGTTCCAGTTCCAGGTCTTCCGCATTGACACCTTCGGTTTTTAATTTGAACACGCCCATTTTCTTAAACTGGAAGCTTACGCTGCCGCTGTTGCCCAGCGTACCACCGCCTTTATTAAAAATTGATTTTACATTGGCTACGGTGCGTACGTGGTTGTCGGTGGCTGTTTCTACTAAAATGGCTACGCCATGCGGACCGTATCCCTCGTACAGGATCTCATCATAATTGGTCATTTCCTTGCCCTGGGCTCTCTTGATGGCCGCTTCCACGCGGTCTTTGGGCATACCCACGCTGCGGGCATTCTGGAAGCAGCGGCGCAGGGCCGGGTTGGTGGCAGGGTCGGGTCCGCCGGCTTTCACCGCGATGATAATTTCCTTGCCAATGCGGGTGAACTGCTTGGCCATCCGGTCCCAGCGGGCAAACATGGTTGCTTTTCGTACTTCAAAAATCCTTCCCATCTTACATACAGTTGATTGTTGAAATTTGGTATACCCGGTTGAACCGGGCGGCTGCAAATTTACAATTTTCGAGGTATTAAAAAAGAAATCGCCCCGTTTAAGCGGGACGATTTCAAAGTAATTTGTATCCGTCTATTTGCCGGGGTTTCTTAGTTTGCTGTTCTTGGCACCGTAACTAAAATAAATGACCAGTCCGATGGCAAGCCATACAAAGAGACGTATCCACGTATCCAGTGGCAGGAATACCATCATGAAAAGACAGGTGCCAACACCAAGAATGGGCACCAGGGGAACAAACGGCGTTTTAAATGCCCTTGGCGCATCCGGCATTTTTTTACGCATTACTATCACGCCAATACAAACCAGTATAAAGGCAAACAGGGTACCGATACTGGTCATTTCGCCTACCACCCTTGCAGGAACAAAAGCGGCAAAAAGACTTACAAAAAGCATGAACAGCAGGTTAGACCGCGCGGGTGTTCTGAATTTAGGATGCACTTCAGAAAATACTTTTGGAATTAACCCGTCCTTACTCATACTGAAAAACACGCGCGACTGTCCCAGCAACATCACCAGGATTACAGAAGAGTAACCAGCCAAAATGGCCAGGATGATGGTTCTGTTCAGCCAGGGATAAGCCGGGTGAATAATGCCGGCTGCATCCGGCGTGCCCATTTTTTCAATGGCAACTGCCACAGGTGCAATTCCGTCCTGCCCTTTAAACAAGGTGTAATTGGCTACGCCGGTCATTACATGTGCAAACAAAATATACAATACAGTACAAATAACCAATGAGCCCAATATACCAATAGGCATATCCTTTCTTGGGTTCTTTGCTTCCTGCGCTGCTGTGGAAACGGCATCAAAACCGATATAAGCAAAGAAAACAATGGCTGCTGCGCGAACGATACCGCTGAAGCCGTATTGGCCAAAAGTGCCGGTATTTTCTGGTATATAGGGAGTGTAGTTAACTGGGTTGATGTATTTCCATCCCACAAAAATAAAAATGAGTACGACCGCTACTTTTAATCCAACAATTACTGCATTTACTTTGGCAGATTCTTCGGTTCCTTTTATCAGCAGCATACTCATCAGTACAACAATAAAAACAGCGGGCAGATTAATAATGCCGCCATCCCAGGGCCCTACTACAATTGAATGATTCAAGTGCAAACCCAGGCCGTCGAGAAATTTTACCAGGTAGCGGCTCCAGCTGATGCTAACGGTTGCGGCACCCACGGCATATTCCAGCACCAGGTCCCAACCGATTATCCAGGCAATAAACTCACCCATGGTTGCATAGCTATAGGTGTATGCACTGCCCGCCACCGGAATCATGGAAGCAAATTCAGCATAACACAAGCCTGCAAAACCACAACCCACTGCCGCAAGTATAAAAGATATGGTAATGGCGGGTCCTGCCTGGTTGGCAGCGGCGCCCCCTGTAATTGAAAAAAGCCCCGCTCCAATAATGGCTCCAATGCCCAGCGCCACCAAAGATCTGGCCCCCAGTGTCTTTTTTAAAGAGTGACCATCACTGTCAGTTGCTTCAGCCAGCAGACCTGCCAGGGGTTTTTTCACAAATAAACTCATAAAGTATTGTTTGGTTACAGAAAATAGAAGTTTCTCCGGTCGTAAAATAAACAATTATTTAATACGGCTGTCCTTTCTTAGCCTATAAATGGCTGTTTGAGAGATTAAGTTTTGCCGTGTCAGTTTTTTTTTGAATTTTCGATACCGGAAGCTGGCCGTTCCGCATGTAATTATGAAGCAAAACCGACTGACTGTTTATATCCTGGTAGCCATGGCGCTGGGTATTATTGTGGGTTACCTGGTGCATATCAGTGCGGGGCCGGCAGCCATTTTGAAATTTGCGGGTAATATTCGTTTACTCACCAAGATCTTCCTTTACCTGGTGCAGATGATCATTGCGCCGCTGGTATTTTGCACGCTGGTGGTTGGCATTGCCAAACTGGGCGACCTGAAAGCGGTTGGCAGGGTGGGGGGCAAGGCGTTGCTCTGGTTTGTATCAGCTTCCCTGGCCAGTTTGCTGCTCGGTATGCTGGTCGTAAACCTGTCGCACCCCGGCACGGCCATCAGCCTTACCAATGCAGACAAGACCGGCGCGCAGGAACTGATTGGCAAGACCCAGGAATTTTCGCTGACCAGTTTTGTGGATCATGTTTTTCCAAAAAGTATTTTTGAAGCATTGTCAAAAAATGAAATACTGCAGATCGTGATCTTCAGTATTTTTTTCGGCGTGGCTACCACCGCCGTAGGCGATTACGGAAAGCCCATTGTGAAAGCGCTGGATGCCGGTGCACATATCATACTGAAGATGGTTGGTTATGTCATGAACTTTGCGCCCCTGGGTGTCTTTGGTGCACTCGCGGCTGTTATTGCGACGGAAGGTTTGCGCGTATTTGCGTTTTACGCACAGTACATGCTTTATTTTATCCTGGGAATCTTGTTGCTCTGGGCGGTGCTATTGTCGGTTGGGTACATCGTACTTAGAAAACGTATACCGGCCTTGCTTAAACGTATTTCACAGCCTTTGCTGGTGGCCTTCAGCACCACCAGCAGCGAAGCGGTATTTCCCAAACTGACAGAGGAACTGGAGCGCTTTGGTTGCAAAGACAAAATTGTGTCATTTATACTGCCGCTCGGCTATTCGTTTAACCTCGATGGCAGCATGATGTACATGACTTTTGCCAGCCTGGCCATTGCGCAGGCATACGGCATTCATATGGATCTGGGCACCCAGCTAACCATGCTGATTGTGCTGATGCTGACCAGTAAGGGCATCGCCGGCGTGCCCAGGGCTTCGCTGGTGGTGGTGACGGCCACCTGTGCCATGTTCAAGATACCGCCCGAGGGCATTGCACTGATATTGCCCATCGATCACTTTTGCGATATGTTCCGTACCGGTACCAATGTACTGGGCAATGCCCTTGCCACCAGCGTGGTAAGCAAATGGGAGGGAGAACTGGGGGAAGAAAATGTGAAAATGATATAAATAGGATAAATGTGCCATTGTGATAAAGATGGTGAATGTGCTGATGGACCGTACCAATAGCTGATAGCTAACAGCCGGCTGCTTAAAAAAAATACTATGATTGAATTATTGAATATTACCCTCAAAGATCTGCTGAATCCCGAATTCTATATCAATAACGGGGGGCTTTGGTTACTGCTTTTTATCGTGTTCGCAGAAACCGGGCTGATGGTGGGCTTTTTCCTGCCGGGCGACAGCCTCCTGTTTGTAGCCGGTATTTACAGTACCAAACTGATCGCCAAATTCCCAACCGGCGATACGGGGAGCGATTTTATTAACCTCGTGGTCTTATGGATATTGATTGCCCTCTGTGGTGTTGTCGGGAACATGGCCGGCTACTGGTTTGGCAAACAAAGCGGCCCCTTTCTTTTTACAAGAAAAGACACTTTTTTCTTCAAAAGAAAGCACCTGCTGCGCGCCAAAGAATTTTACGACAAGCATGGTGGCCAGGCCATTGTATTTGCCCGGTTCCTGCCCATTATAAGAACTTTTGCACCCATTGTTGCCGGCATTGTACAGATGGAAAAAAAGAAATTCATGCTGTATAACATTATCGGCTGCGTGGCCTGGGTATTCAGCATCTTGTTTG
>CAXTMV010000233.1:0-9101 GCA_964245425.1 uncultured Flavihumibacter sp.
ATAGTTATGCACTCTCTATTGCTTCTATTGTGTATAATTTTTTTTATACATTACGGTTGATTTGGAATAGTTTATTACTTTTAATTAATTACTATATTATATGTTTCATAATATAGCATCGTTCAGATAAACTTCCATGGTAACATTACTTTTCAAACCTTTTTTTAACCTGCATGACAACAAAATCAGCACCCAGCCAAACACTCCGGTTAGTAAGTAACAATGGTTTTGCAGAAGTATGGAAAAATGAAACAAATGGCCAGCAATCCCTGCACGCAACAGCTTCCTTCTCTCCGGGGGATGTGATCTGCGCTTTTCATGCAGGTACCGTCTCCAGTAAGGTAACTTATCTTACTGTGCAGATAGACGACGACAAACATATCACCCTTCAGCCGGAATTCTTACAGTACATTAATCACAGTTGCTCACCAACGGTCTTCTTTGATACTACACTGATGCAACTGGTTTGCCTGGCGGAAGTAAACACAGGTGATGAGTTTACTTTCTTTTATCCTTCTACCGAATGGGAGATGGTTCAGCCATTTACCTGTTATTGCGGCGCTGCCGATTGCCTTACCACCATACAAGGCGCTGCCCATATAAAAGAAGACAGACTGGCCCAGTACAGGCTCACCGATTTTATTAAACGTAAACTTAAAAACAGGCAGCAGTATTAACTGTCTCTTTGTTTATGCCATCACCAGACAGTCTACATAAAACTATTGATACGATAAAGCAACGAAAGGTTTGGGTGCTGGCCCCGCATCTCCATACCGGTGACGCCAACGTTGACTATTATTACGATTTTAGTCAAAGCATCCAGGAATACACCAAAACCTTTGCGGCGCTGGGCATAGAATGGGTCTGGCAACCGGTAACCATGCACAATTACAAAGATGTAATTGAAATGATTGAAATGGACGCCTCCGAACCCGCCCCGGTTATCCTGAACCTCTGCGATGGAGATGAAATAAACGGCACACCCGGCGTATCTGTTCTAAAATACCTGCACCAGAAAAAAATGACCTACACCGGTGCCAATGAACACTTTTATGCCATCACTACATCAAAGATTGTAATGAAAGAGGCGTTTGACAAAGCCGGTATTTCAACCCCAGCCTGGCGTGTCATTACAGAAAATGGTAAATCACTCCAGAATATCTTTCAGCAACTGGGCAGGCCGCTGATCGTTAAGCCCGCTGTGTCGGGCGGTAGTATGGGCGTAGGCATCAAATCTGTTGTGCATACCCAGGAAGAACTGGTCGATCAGCTGAAAATCCTGTTCGACGGATACCGTGGCTGGAGCCTGACCGCCGGGGGTGTAATAGCAGAAGAATATATCAACGGACCTGAGTTTACCACCTTTATCGTGGGCGACGCAGACAAGCCGAATAAAAGCATCCTTTACCCACCGGTTGAACGGGTCTTTCATTCCTCGTTGCCCGATACAGAAAAATTTTTATCGTTCGACAGGCTTTGGGAAACCTATGATGAAGAAACACCTCTTCCCAACGACGAACCTTTCTATACCTACCATCCACCCGATAAAACCCTTGTTGCCGAAATCGGAAAACTAAGCTGGGATGCTTATGTTTCCGTTGGCGGAAAAGGATATGGCAGAATTGATCTGCGGATGGATAAGCAAACCGGTAAGTTGTACGTACTGGAGGTGAATGCACAATGCGGCATCAGCGAAGATGAAGACTACACCTCCATCGGGGCCATCCTGCGTTTGTCCGGCAATACCTTCAGCCAGATGGTAGCGGCAATTATTGATAATGCCCTGGCCAGGAAAAAAGGAAGAAGACCGGTAACAGCAGGCGTAAACAAAAAGCTGGTTAAAAAAGCGGGCAGGCTGATTAAACAAGGTTAATACAGCAGGCAGATAGCTGTACCTATTAACCATTCCTTGCCCGGGTTTAACAGCAGGTTGTTGTATTAACTCTTTCCTACATTCTACTTCTAATAACCAGCATTTATTTTTATGAAAGTATGCGTATTGCAACCAGATTATTCTGCCTCTTCCGTGGATTATAAAAATTATGACCCACCCCGGAATATCGCATCGCTGTTGCCCAATGATACCGTAGACAATGTATTTCTCAGTAAACTGCATACCTACCGGCAGCTAAAGGAGCTAAAAAACAAGGGCTACGATATTTTTGTTAACCTTTGTGAAGGCTACCTGGAATGGGATGTTCCTTCTATCGACGTTATTTATACCCTGGAGTTGCTGAACCTGCCGCATACGGGCCCTTCCTCCTTGTTGTACGATCCGCCCAAAGAGCTGATGAAATATGTTGCCTACACAGAAGGCGTACATACGCCACCCTACGTATTGGTAGAAAATATGCAGGATGTGGAGACTGCTATAGAACAATTGCGTTTTCCGTTATTTGTAAAACCCGCAAAAGCAGGCGACAGCCTTGGCGTGGATGAGCATTCGCTGGTGAAAAATAAACAGGAACTGAAACAAAAAGTGGCGGAGATCATCAATGAATATGAGCAGCTGCTGGTAGAAGAATATATTAAAGGCCGCGAATTTACCGTACTGGTGGCAGCCAATCCTGATAACCTGAAACAGGCCACCGTCTTTAAGCCCATTGAGTTCGTGTTTCCTAAAGGAAACCAGTTTAAGACCTATGCGCTGAAAACATCCGAACTGCACCCCGATAATAATATTCCCTGCAAGGATTCAATGATCGACGAACAATTGCGCCGCGCAGCACAGCGTATTTTTAAGAGTTTTGGCGGCGTAGGATACGCCAGGATGGATTTCAGGCGAAATGATAAAGGAGAGTTATTTTTTCTGGAAGTTAATTTTACCTGCTCCGTCTTTTATACAGATGGGTATGAAGGTTCCGCGGATTATATTTTAAAACACGATGGAATAGGGCAGGCCGGCTTTTTAAAGCACATCATCTCCGAAGGCATTGCCCGGCATGCCAGAAAACAGCAAAAATACCGGATGAAGGGTAACGCCATTGCAGGTTTTGGCATCTATAGCACCCAGCTTATAAATCGTAAAGATCTGATTTTCAAAGGAGAAGAAAAACCCCAGCGACTGGTAACACGCCGGCATGTAGAAAAGTTCTGGGCCCCTGAAGAAAAAGAAATCTTCCGGCGCTATGCATATCCTGTCAGCAATGAGGTATTTTTGCTGTGGGACGATAACCCATCCGGCTGGGCGCCACAAAATCATAGCTGTGAACCAAATACGGCGTACGAAGGGTTGAATATCATTGCACTTCGTACTATTGAAGAAGGGGAAGAACTTACTTTAGACTACGCATCCTTTCTTGATGATGAACATATGGAGCCATTTCATTGCCGGTGTGGTGCCGCCACCTGCCGTGGCCTGATTACTGGTAAACCACATAATTCGGTTACCGTCCGCGAACAAGAGATTGCAGGGGCTTAAACGGACACTGCTATTTCTGGTCATACTAACCCATTGGTTCAATAATGAATGTCGGTTAACGGCATTTGATGGTTGTTGAATTAAATGTATGGAGCCAGGAACCTATGTCAAGATTTGAACTTCTTCGAAAATTAATTTTAAAGCACCGCGGGCAACTTTTATTAACGTACCTGCTGTTTTCGCTGGAAATGCTGGGCACCCTGATGCGCCCTTTTTTCCTGGGAGAAGCAGTCAATGACTTAATGAAAGGCAGTTATCATGGACTAATCATCCTATCCGCTGTTCATGTTGCGTGGCTGGTAATTGGTACCATCCGGCACCGGTACGATACCCGGACATATTCCACTATTTATACATCGCTGGTAAGCCGCTTTCTGTCGAGGCGCTTTGCGCAAAAAGATGTCAGTAAACTCAGTGCCCACTCTACCCTGGCACGGGAATTTGTAGATTTTCTTGAATACGATCTGATATATGTGATTGAGGCAATCTATAATTTAATCGGTTCGCTTGTTTTACTATGTTTCTACGACAAAGCCATCGTACTGGTTTGCCTGGGCATCCTGCTGCCGGTTACTGCCATCAGTTATTTTTATGGTGGCAAAATGAAAAGACTGAACCGGGTAAAAAACGATGAGCTGGAAAAGCAGGTGGATATTATTTCTACCGGCAATATTCACATCATCAGCCAACATTATAATAACCTGCGTAAATGGCAAATCAAAATATCTGACCAGGAAGCCTGGAATTTTGGCATTATGGAACTGATGGTAATTGTTGTCATTGGCATTTCATTGCTGGTTAGTACAAAGGCAAGGGTGCCAGGCGTGCTGGTGGGAGATTTAATTGGCATCTATAATTACATACTTAAATTCGTTTCCGGACTCGATACAATACCGTACACGGTTCAACGCCTGACCTCGCTTACAGATATTACCCGGCGCATAGAACTGGAAGCAGAAGATTTTCCGGAAGATGGCGGCGTTACCCCCATTAAAAGAAAAAGAGCCGGTTTTGAAAAAGAACGCCGGGCCTCCGCTTAAGAAAATCACCTGTTTCATTTCCCTGGATAGTTTTTTCAATTGTTCCAAAACCAACTAATCGGGACGCTTGTCAATTAAAATAAAAATAAAGCCGGGCGTTTTCCCGGGTTTATTTCTACTTTCACGTTCCGATAATTCTTAAATTTTTTCTTTGGAAAATAATGATGCTCCGCAACAAGAAGACGCTATTCAATTGGTGCCGGCCAGCCTGGCCAAACGACTCGCTAATTATTTAATAGATCTTTTCATTTTTTCATTCCTGCTAAGCTTCCTGCTGGTAGTGGTTTCGCCCGTGTATCCGCTGATGCAGAAAATAATGGCCAAACAGCCGTTGAATGAAATGGAGCAACTCTCCCTGATATTTGTTTACGGACTGTATATGTCGGTCATGGAAGCATTGCTGAAAGGAAAAACACTTGGAAAACTCATCACCAGCACCCGGGCAGTCGCAATGAATGGCAGGCCAATCAGCTCCCAGACCGCCTTTCTGCGTGGCCTGATCAGGATGATTCCTTTTGAACAGCTAAGCGCTCTATTTGCATTGTTCTTTCCATCATTGCCCTGGCACGACAGGTGGTCGGGTTCAATAGTAGTGGACGAAAATAAGTCCGTATTGCCCAAATGATCCCATCAAAAAAATAAATAGTGTTGCGGTAATTTATGTAGTAGAAGCGGTTGCTTAAGATACTTTTTCTTCTTTATCGCTTTCAATACCATCATTACCTTCTTCCGGTTGTACAGACACATTTTTAATACTCAACTGAAACCGGGTGTTCAGGCTAACCTGGTAATTATTGGTTGTCAAAAGACCTTTAATAGTATCATCCTGTAAGATAACCGTTGCCAGGTCGGGCGCAAGTGGAGAATTACTGATAACATTGGCAACCCTTCCATTGGTAAATTCGATCGTAAATTTATATCCTGCCTTCCGGCCGGTTCCGGCCCGCTCAAAATCAATACGGTTCAGGTCTAATGTTTGATCCCCACCCGAAGAGCGCTTCATCAGAATCTTTATAATGGGGAGGTATTTAAGCCAGATATGCGTATACATGAATATGTTTTTTTAATAAAGCTGCTGAATCAAAGGCCAGAACCCACAAAGATGAGCATTTTACCGCCAAAAAAGAATTAAAAAATTAATTTACTTTACTATACGATTAACCATTAGCCGTTAGCGCAAGGTCGCCCTATCTGTCTTCCTGCTGGAAAAACCTTCTTTCCGGAAAAAATTCCCAATACAAGACTGATCACGCTGGTCGGGTTATATTATTGAATGATTATCAGTTGTTTACTGCATTGGCATCCATCTTGACCACCCTGCAGCAGTAATTCCGACACCATGAACAAGTTTGTACCCTTTCTTGCCATCCTGTTTGCCTCAAATATCGCCGGTGCGCAGCTCATCAGCCGCTTTAACTGGGAAACCAACCCGGTCACCAAGGCCGATTTTGGACCCAATGGCATTTCTGTGAGCAGTTATGCAACCGACAGCACGGGCGGCGCAAAAGGTACAAACGGAATAAACCCCGGTAACGGCAGGTACGATATTAACCTTGTTTTGAGCGGCTCCTATTATAATGTATCAGCTATTGATATTTCAGTTGATTTCAGGCGGGAAGAATCACAAGCCTCTTTTTATTACCGTGGAAATTATTTCAATTTTGGGATGAACGGCGGCAGCCTGGGTGTGAATTTTCAGCTGGGTTCCAGTATCCCGGTTACAGTTAATTCCGGAAATATCATCAATGTTCCGGATGATCATATTTTTCATCATTACCGCTTTAGCTACGATGACAATACAGGCATTGCCAAAGTATGGGTGGATACAACGGTTGTTTATACCTATACCGGAACAGCGGGTACCCCTTTGTACTGGACAGGCGCCGGCGACGTTACCATTGGCAAAGACATGGACGCCAACGGAAGAAACCTGACTATCCTCGACAACCTGGTAATCCAAAAATATGCGAATGCGCTGCTTCCCGTAGAACTGCTGTCTTTTACAGCCGCTGCTGAAAACAATTTCGCCGTCGTAAACTGGTCAACCACCAAAGAGGCTTCCGTTGTTGCCTATTCATTGGAAAGATCTTCTAATGGAGCTGTTTTTTCCTCCATTAAAACCCTGGCTGCTTCCAAGGGGTACCTGGGCACCAATCAATATCATTGCACTGATAGCACCCTAACCGGCACCCTTGCTTATTACCGTCTTAAGATGGTAAATGCCAATGGCAGTTTTACCTACAGCAGCATTCAATCGGTAAGTCTTAGCCAGGTGAGCAGCGCCCAGATAGGTATATTTCCCAATCCTGCGGTAGATTATGTTATTATAAAACTGAATAACGCGGTCGCGGGCAAATACATATATACTGTAAATGCTATTAATGGCCAGGTCATTGCTGCAGCCGCTGTACAGGTTGGCAGTGGTAACCAGCAAATAAAAATAGACCTGGCAACTACTTCGCTGAAAGCTGTATTGGCCATTAAATTGAGCAATGTGCAAACCGGTGCATCGGAAAGTTTTACCATCATAAAAAAATCATAACCGGAACGGTGTTTATTTCTTCTTTCTCGGATGCTGCGCCGGCGCGGGCTTCTGTACAGGCGGCGGTGCTGGTAGCGGCAGGGGAACAAGAGAAAGCGTGTCTGGCTTACGATTAATGTCAACCTCTATTTTGTTCATTTCTTTCTTCAAAATGCCGGTGAGGTCTTTTTCCACCAGGGTACGCACATATTGCGGCGTACAGATACCGGCCACCATCACCTTTCCTTTTATTACAATATTTCCGATCAGCGCCGTACTGTCCATATCAGGCGCATTGGATGCTTTGATGATACTGTAAAAAGGTATTACGCTATTAAAAGAGGTGACTTTATAAAACGGGAAGGCCAGCGCGGTGAAATCGAGGTTGTGAAAAAGCGATGCGTTCACAAATAGCTGGTGTTGCAGGCTGTCGTTTTTCTTAACGCCGATATCAATACCCTCATACATTTTTTCGTATCCCGGCGGTATATTTAATTTTAATTCGATTCCGCTGTCCGGAAAAACATTTCTGAGCAACAACGAATCTTTTTTGTAATTGATATAATAATTGCTGGTGATGGTATCGGAAGAAAGATGCCAGGGCAAAACAAAAAAAGCATCCCCGATAAGAAACAGTACAACGATGCTCCAAAGGAATTTTTTCATTGGCCAGCTTTTATTTTATATGTATAAAAAAGAAAGTTACTACATTCCAGTTATTAAATACTGCCTTATGAAACCAAGTTATTGACCCTCGCCGGCAAATGGTTTCCCACCCTCCCTGATGATGCCGGTAAAAAAATGTATGCTTCGCTGAAAGTCTTTAAACGGCAGCCGTTCGTCTATGCCGTGAAATCCTTTGCTGTTTACCAGTGGTGTAAAATTGATTACCCCGTTACTAATGGCCCTGTAATTCCTGGAGTCGCTGGCCCCCAGCATTACATACGGCACGGGTATCACGCTGTCCACGGACTGGTAAACAGCCTGCTCCATTCTTTTAAAAGCGGGTGATTCAATAGCTGTTAATGGCGACGGTTCTGTATTAAAATCGCCCCTGATAGCAATCACTACCCTGTTGTCGTTGATGGCTTTTTTGATGAAGTCCTGCACAGCCGCCGTCGTTTCCCCGGTAAGAATACGACTGTTAACAATTGCTTTCGCATTAGTAGGTATAACGTTTTCACGAATGCCGCTTTCTAGAATGGTAGGTACAATGGTGGTTCTTTGCATGGCATCGCCTTCGGGTGTTGCGGACAAGGTATGCTGCACGGTGGTTTTAAACAACCATAGGTTATTCAGTGCCATTTTATTAAAAAAGTCATTGGATGAGCCGCTGACTCTTTTAAAAAATTCTGTTACCGGTGCCGTTTGTTTGGCAGGCATCTGCACCTTTCGTAGTTGGTACAGGGCCTTTGCCAGTATATCAATGGCCGTTTCCGTTGGCGGCTTGGAAGAGTGGCCGCCCGGTTTTTCAACCGACAATTCAAAAGTTACATAGCCTTTTTCGCCTACCCCAATCATGGCCACAGGCCGCGTTACGTCTTTCATTTTGCCGGTCGTTATTTCTCCTCCCTCGTCAATTACCATATCGGCCCGAATATGTTTTTGCTTTAAATAATCAACTATGGCAATGGCGCCGGTACCGGTAGACTCTTCATTATGCCCGAAACACAACAGGATGGTGCGGGTTGGTTTAAACCCCTGCCGCAGCAGGTTTTCTGTTGCCTCCAATATAGAAATAACGGCGGCTTTGTCATCAACAGCACCCCTGCCCCAGACGGTGCTGTCTTTGATGGCTCCCCCGAAAGGGGGCATCGTCCAAAGTTTTATCGCCGAAGGTTCTACCGGCACCACATCATAGTGGCCCATTAGTATAATGGGTTGCAGGCTGCTGTCTGAACCCTTCCATTCATACACATAGCTGTAATTTTTTATGATGGTTCTGCTTAGTTGCTGGTGAATACGCGGGTATGCCTGCTCCAGGAAAAGTCGGAAACCATTAAAGGCAACGCTGTCTATTTGTAAGGTATCTTCTGGTGATACGGTTGCAATGTGTATGGCATTGCTCATATGTGCGATGGCCGAATCCGGCAATTGCTCCAGGGCCATTGCCTTATAC
>CAXTMV010000234.1:0-9069 GCA_964245425.1 uncultured Flavihumibacter sp.
TCACCAAATCATCAAAATATACATCCTGCGTACTTTCGTTACTCAAATATACATAGAGCCAGCCATTTCTGCGAACCGTCATATTTGCAGGGCCAGTCATATTTTGCTTTTCCATCGCCCCTGAGATAGCAGGTACCTGGATGGCGCCTAAATGGTTCGGGCTGTTTACCTTGTTAAACTCCTCATCTACTATCATCCAGTTTAAAAATGCCTTTGGCCGGCTGTTATCATAAGGCTGGTTATTCAAAAGAAAATCATAGATATCCCAATAACTGCCGCCTGCAGGCCCTTCCCAGGGGATGGCTCCGTGCTGTAACCCGCCGTTGGCTATGATGCCGTCCGTTATAAGCGGTAACAGCTGGTTAGAATTCTGCTTCAACAGGATGCGCTTAACGGGATGACTACAAAACTACTCCTTGTTTTTATTTTTCATTATCTAACGCCTACGGCAAGGTAGTTGGCATTAGTTATTTACATTAAAATATGTATTATGGATAATCAAAAGCGATTTGGCGTGTGGATGGATACCCACCAGGCTACCGTTGTGGGCAATAATAATGGTATTGGTGAATCATTTGCCGTTGTTGCCCATGTAAAAGGGGAAACCGTTCCCCCGAATTCGAATGAAAAGAACGCCCACAACCAGGAAAAAACGAACCAGGCAAAGTTTTTTAAGGAAATCGCGGCCCATATGGTAAATGCCACCAGTGTCCATGTCACCGGAACAGGGCAGGTACAGGAACAATTCCTGCATTACCTGGCTGAAACACCTCAATTTAAAAATACCCGGTCGGCAGACTCTACCGCAAATAAAATGAGCGATGAAAAACTCATTGAATACATCGCGGGGAAATTAGCTTAAATACTTTTGTAATTTACTCGATTGCCCGCTACCGCAGCATTCACTGTATACGCTGAACAAGTGAGCAATTATGCGTAGGATTTTTATGAAGGGTCATCTTGCCCGGCAGGGGCAAATGATTTTATCGCCAGGCTTTTCACCCTTTACACATAAAAAGGTATGTATTGCCTGGCGATAGCTTTCATATCATTATTTTAATTAAGCAAAATGGACAACTATGGCTGACCCTTGCCGCCGGACGATCCATATATCTGCCCGGTAGCATAACTGGCATCTGCAGCTGCTAATTGAACATAAATGGAAGCCAGCTCAGCCGGCTGCCCCGGCCTCGCCAGGGGTGTATCACCGCCAAACTTTTCCAGCTTTTCCATCGTAGCGCCACCGCTCACCTGTAATGCCGTCCAGATGGGGCCGGGTGCAACGCCATTCACCCTAATGCCCTTTGGCCCGAGTTGCTTGGCCAATGATTTTACATAATTCATGGTGGCCGCTTTGGTTTGCGCATAATCATATAAATCCGGAGAAGGGTCATAGGCCTGCTCCGACGTAGTTCCAATGATCACTGAACCGGGTTGCAAATGCGGCAACGCTGCTTTGATGATCCAAAAGGGTGCATAGATATTTGTCTTCATTGTCCAGTCGAACTGCTCCGTGCTGATATCCAGGATCGATGCATGTGTTTGTTGCCGGCCGGCGTTGTTCACCACTATATCAAGCCCGCCCAAAGCGCTTACGGCATCTTCTACCAGCTTTTTACAGAACGTTTCATCGCGCAAATCCCCGGGCAACGCGATTCCTTTCCGGCCGGCGGCCTTGATCAGCGCAATCACCTCCTGCGCATCTGTTTCTTCCGTAGGATAATAATTGATTGCCACATCCGCGCCTTCCCGTGCATAAGCAATGGCAGCGGCACGTCCCATGCCGGAATCTCCGCCGGTAATGAGTGCCTTTCGGCCGGCCAGTCTTCCTGAACCCTTATACGTTTTCTCGCCATGATCAGGCCTTGGATCCATCTTACTTACCAGGCCCGGCCAGGGTTGCGATTGCGGCTTAAAGGGCGGTTTTGGGTATTTGGAAACCGGGTCTTCCAATCCCTGCGCCGAAAATCCTTCACTACTACTGATAGGCTGGTTGGCAAACAAGGGCGAAAGGCTTAAACTGGCGATTCCGGTACCAATTCCTTTGATGGCATTTCTGCGGGGCATTTTATTTTTCAGTTCTTGCATAGACGTTTGTTTAACAAGATCCATCAAATTACGTTCCGTCAATTGTTCGAAACTTGATACTATTTTCATGCATGCCGTGGGGCCAATGTATTGTAGAATGCATTCTACAAACGGTTTGGCTTTTTCGATATCATTTACTAGTGTAGCTAGTATTGGCCGCGCAGGCACCAGATGTAATATGGCATGTTTATTAATACAATAGGGCAATAAGCTGAATTGTTACCTTTTAAAACATAAAAATGCCTATACGTAAGAAAAGCGGTACCGACCGCAAAGCCGCCAGCTCAAAAATCGTTGCTCTCTCCGCCGATACGGAACAATCCGACAATAGTTTTCTTACCACCGATCAGGGCCTGAAGATCAATGATGACCAGAATTCGCTGAAGGCAGGCAACCGCGGACCGAGCCTGCTCGAAGATTTCATTCTGCGGGAGAAGATTACCCATTTTGATCATGAACGCATCCCCGAACGGGTTGTACATGCAAGAGGGTCGGGCGCGCATGGCATTTTTAAATTGTACAAACCCATTCCCCAATATACGAAAGCAGGTTTTTTAAATGACGCTGCAACAGAAACGCCCGTCTTCGTGCGTTTTTCTACGGTAGCAGGTTCCCGCGGTTCCAGCGATATGGCCCGTGATGTGCGTGGATTCGCGGTGAAGTTTTATACACAGGAAGGCAATTTTGATCTGGTAGGCAATAATATGCCGGTGTTCTTTATACAGGATGCCGTAAAGTTTCCGGATTTGATCCACGCAGTTAAACCGGAACCGCACAATGAGATTCCCCAGGCCGCATCTGCACATGACAGTTTCTGGGATTTTATTTCATTGATGCCGGAATCTGCACACATGATTATGTGGGCAATGAGCGACCGCGCCCTGCCGCGCAGTTACCGCATGATGGAAGGCTTTGGTGTGCACAGCTTCCGGCTTATCAGCAGCAATGGAACATCCTGTTTTGTAAAATTCCACTGGAAGCCTTTACTTGGTGTGCATGCCGTTGCATGGGATGAAGCACAAAAAATTTCTGGTAAAGACCCCGATTTTCACCGCCGGGATTTGTGGGAGGCCATCGACAGCGGTGCCTTTCCTGAGTGGGAACTCGGGATACAAGTGGTGCCTGAAAAAGATGAATTGAAATATGAATTCGATTTACTCGATCCTACCAAACTGATCCCTGAAGAACTGGTACCTGTACAACGCATTGGTAAGATGACCCTGAACCGCAACCCGGATAATTTTTTCGCAGAAACGGAACAGGTGGCTTTTCATCTCGGGCATGTGGTGCCGGGCATCGATTTCAGCAACGATCCTTTACTGCAGGGCAGGTTATTTTCTTATACCGATACTCAATTGATCAGGCTGGGCGGTCCTAATTTTCATGAGATCCCGATCAACAGGTCAGTAGTGGAGGTACACAATAACCAGCGCGACGGTCATATGCGCCGGCAGATAAACGCCGGGAAGGTCAGTTATTCGCCCAATTCACTCGGTAATAATTTCCCCCTACAGGCAAAACAGGCGGAGGGTGGCTTTGCTTCTTATCCTGAAAAAATAAATGCGCCCAAGGTGCGTGAACGTGCGCGCAGTTTCTTTGATCACTTTAGCCAGGCCAGGTTATTTTTTAACAGTCAGTCTGACCCGGAAAAAAACCATATCATCGATGCCTTATCGTTTGAACTGGGTAAAGTTGAAACCGTATCCATTCGGGAAAGAATGCTCGGTATTTTAAGCCAGGTAGAAAAATCACTGGCAACAGCGGTTGCTTATAACCTGGGGCTGCATGTTCCCAAAAAGCCGGAAGAGCCCCTCAATAAAAGTATTCCTGCCGACGGCGATCCAAAAAAGTTTCAGCCATTCAAAGCGCAAAGCAGTATCGATAGTTCTGCCGCGCTCAGCATGGCTGGTACCATTAAAAATTCCATACAAACACGCAAAATAGCATTGCTGGCTTCAGATGGTGTGGACGCAGCTTCACTTACAACGATGAAAAAAGCGCTGGAGGCAGCGGGTGCCGTACCTTATGTAATTGCCCCAAAACTCGGCGATATTACAGCAGCCAACAACACAATCATTCCTGCCGATCAAAGTTTTCTGACCGCAGCCTCTGTTTTATTCGACGCCGTGTACATCGCCGGTGGTGATATGAATGCTGCGAACCTGGCAGGTGAACCCGATGCTGTGCATTTTGTAAATGAAGCCTACAAACATTGCAAGGCTATTGCGGTAGACAGTACGGCTGTATCCTTCCTGGAAGAAACCTATTTCAGCAAAAAACTCGAACAAAATGAACTGGAAGATGGTGTATTGATCGGCTCCGGTAAAAAACTGGCGACTGATTTCATACACGCCGTTGCACAGCACCGTTTTTGGGAAAGAGAAAAACCAAGAAAGATTCCTGCATAATTACAAGCGCAGTCCGGTATTTGTATTTGACAATATAGCCAGCTCCCGGTTTCAGCCAGGGAGTGAACCAGCGTGATAAATAAAACCCATAACAATCGTCAACATAAACTTGGCTTTGGAAAAATAGGCAGGCTCGAAAAAGCGAATAACCTAAATAACTTATGCATTTTGTAAAAAGCGCATCGCCTGTTGGTTATTTTGCTGTGCAGCCAGATCGAGCGCCGTTAAGCCGCGTACATCTGCAATTGTTTTATCTGCTCCGTATTTTACCAGGATTTCCAATACATCGTTCCGGCCAAACATGGCCGCAAACATGAGGGCGGTTCCGCCATTTCCATGCTGCAGATTCAGGTCAGCACCTTTTTCAATTAGTAATTCCGCGATTGCTGTATAGCCTTTAAACGATACGCCCATCAATGCAGTATTGCCACCATTGTCCTGTGCATTGATATCTGCACCGTTTTCAATTAACATTTTTGCGGCGGCAAGTTGGTTATTATAACAGGCGATGATGAGTGCGGTAAACCCCTTTTCATCCCTTGTATTCAGATCGGCGTTAAGATCGATCAACTCCTGCAGCACGGGTAGTTCTCCTTTTCGGGCGGCAGGTATTAAGAGCTCATTGATTGGAATCATATCGCATCTGGCTTTTGGTAAATTTTATCTGCCATCCTGTACCATTTCATTTTACAGGCGCATTTAAACAACAACAGGCAAGCTGAACACCGGTAATGTCAAAGTTAATCTTATTTGACGATTATCAAGGCGGGTAAACCATTGCCGATAAAAGCGTTTACCCGGGAATCTTTTACCGGAGACTGCCGGCATTTGGCATCACTGTGCAAGCCACTTTCTGGCACAATTATGATTATTAAGAATCGAGACATCGTCTAGGACGACAACCCACCACTATCATTTATGCGTTGTCATTATACATTTCGTTATTCATAAACTGTGATTGTCAATTATACTGACCAGGGCTGGGAAGTTGTTACGCAGCGTGCGCACGGTATACTGGCCGCACAGTTTGCCATGCAATGGAAAAAAAAGGATCGGCCTGCCCGCTGGACAGAAACCTTACTGGCTATCGCAGAGCATGATGACGCCGAATGCGAGCTGGATGGCGAAAACCTGCTAACGGCGCAGGGCGGCCCGCTCAATTTTGATATGAAAGGATTTGAGCCGGCACATTGCCAGCAATTGCTGGACCTCCTCCTTACCAAAAGCCGGTATATCACGTTACTAACTTCCATGCACCTTGATTTTCTTTATCAAGGCGATGTGCATAAAGTGGCGGGCGCGGCTTCGTTTTTAACACAACAGCAAAAATTAAGGCAGCGCCTTCGGCGTGAACTCGGCATTACCAAACAACTGGCAAAACAAATATATTGTTTCATGGAGTGGTTTGATGCCTGCTCGTTGCTGCTTTGCCAGAATAAGATACCGCTTCAAAAAAGAACAACCGAAATTAGTCATGGTGCGGACGGCATAAAATATTTACTGTTCCAACCGGCTCAACAAATACTGAGCATCTCACCCTGGCCGTTCGACGAAGTTTCATTTGTGGTCCGCTTTGAATCCAGGATGATACCTGCTATTCAATTCGCCGACTCTGCCGCATTCAGGAAAGCATTCAGAAGCGCCAAAGTCAAAGAAACTGAGTGGACATTCAGAAAAGCAAAACCGGTTATTCAGCCCAAAACAAAAAAAGCCTGAATCAGCTAGGAAAGTCAGCGATCGACGGTTTTTATCGCCGCAGGAAAGCTCCTAATTCTTTTTCGATAAGGGGCAAATATCCCGATCTAAATAACATTTTCTGATGAACCTGCCAATGGCCCCGGTTTATGGATTGGCATAATTATTATGGCAGTATTCATATCATTATTAAAGCAAAAACGGGAATTCCATGGGATTAGCAAAACACGCCGAAAGTGACCAATCCATTTATTATACAACAGTTTTTGATTGCGATGGCATACATTATTCTTGCAGGCTTACGCCAAAACCAGGAACAGGGGAGCGATCTGCATCCTGGCATATTGTTTTAAATGACGTCTTTTTTGGCTTTATGCACAAGAATGGCGGGCATTGGGAAGTTTCAGAGCAAAGGCCGGCCATCCTAACGCAACAACTGGGGGAGATCATAGATAAAAAACTGTATGAAATGCATACAATTTAGATTATCGGATTTGAATCTTTCACATCATAAGATTGTACCGATATCATAGAGGTGATCGCGATCTATAATGGGTAATACCTTTACTGCAGATATTATGGTTATCGATGATAGCCACGCTTCGAACACAAGCACTATAAATAAATGAAGAAAAAATTGATATACGTCCAGAATAGTGTTCTGCTATACTTGGTTATATGGGCCGCTGAAAATCTTTTCTTCAATACTATTTTGCCAACAAGGCTGTCGTTAAAATAGAGCAGTAATCGCTGCCTGCCTTTTATTTTTGGAATTGATAAAGACCCGGCATGTGCGAAAAAAGAATCTGTGGTCAATGGCTTTGTTCTGAAAGCCAGGTGACCTGTTTTAACTTCTACTATATCGTTTATAAATCCGCCGTCGAATTGGATAGTTAAGCTGTCCGCATAACGCAGGGGCCGCTGGTCTTTTGTATTTTTAATAATCGATACGTTAAGTTTTATCGCAGCGTTATTTTGTGCAAAGGGGCTGCTGGTTATACAAACGAGGAGCAATGTCAAAAAGATTTTATTGGATTTATTCAGCATTTTAGCTGGTTTGAAAAATGTTGCTGTTTACTGGTAAAAATAGCAGGGACTTCGAATGTGCTTCCGAACTAAATTATGAAAATGATTTTTAAACCTGTAAAAATCTACTGTTCGCAGTTACAGGCTTCATCTGTCTGTTGCCTGCGCGCCAATGGTCTCCAGCAGGTAATCGATAGCGCCCGGCGCATGCAGGGCTTCCGTTGACTCCATGGTAATACGGGCCGTGTCTGAGGCCCGGGCCCGCATCTCTTTCTCATACGCTGTAATGGCAGCCTGCATGTCGGGAAATGTGTCGTCGCTGAGGCACCGGCTCAGCTCCAGCGCATCCAGCATGGCCATGTTTACGCCTTCTCCTGCATAAGGGGGCATCAGGTGCGCAGCATCGCCCAGCATCGTAAGGTTGGGGAGTGATTCCCATTCCTGGTCAAAAGGCATACAATACTGCGGGCGCGGTATAAACGAATCAGTAGCATTTTCAAACAACTCCAGCCATATGGCGTCCCAGCCGGCAAAATCTTTCCTGAACCAGTCTGCCAGCTGCTCCTTTTCAGAAAAATCAATGCCGCATACCTGGCTCCATGATTCGGCCGCCTTAAAGCCGGCATAGAATACCAGGCTCCCATCGCCTTTTGAACTGACGATCAAAGTCTTTTCGTCGCCCATCGCAAATATCTTTCCGCCTTTTAGCAGGGCATGGACCCGCGGACTGTTTTCTGCCGACCGGTGCACGCAACCTTCTACCACTGTAACACCCGAATAAAAAGGAACAATGGGCGTAATATAAGGTCGTATACAAGAACGGGCACCATCTGCGCCGATTACCAGGTCTGCTGAAGCCCGGGAACCGTCTCTGAACAATATACTAAAGGACTGCTTTTCGGGCACAATAGAATGAAAATGACGGTTCCAGCTAACGGTGCCGGGCAACAGCGAATCGAGCAGGATTTTTCTTAAGGGCCCGCGATCGATCTCGGGCCGGGATATATCGTTTTTCTGCTGCAGGTGCTCGTCTAATACAAGGCGGCCGTCTTTACCCGCTATGCGTAATTTTTCTGCCCCGGGCCGGTAATGGGCCTCAAAAGCCGCTATCAGCCTGGCTTCGCGAAGAGCATTCAGTCCCGATTCTTCATGCAGGTCAAGTGTAGCACCCTGAACCCGGGCGGCTTTATCAATATCCCGTTCATATACCTGTACGTCTGCGCCTTTCATTTGCAACAGCCGGGCTAGTGTTAATCCGCCGGGGCCAGCACCTATAATGGCTATTTTTTTATGCAGTATGTTTTTCATGTTGCTTTATTGTAATGTGATCTTATTATTATTCTGCTACAGTAAGATAAGACGTTTCAAAAGCAGCAATATTTTAATTATAGCGATATCAGGCCATCTGGCAGGTGGGGCGGGTCGGTTTTTATTTTCCTGGCCTGTTTTACCTGGCCGCCAGCCTTCGTACCTTTGGCTGGTCAAAAATTGAAATGAATACCATGTCCGCTGCACCATCACCTGAAAAAGCCTCTTTTTTTAACCTTTTAGCCTGCAAATGCCCGCGCTGCAGAAAAGGGAATATGTTTATATACGGCAATCCCTGGAAGTTGAAATACACAATGAAGATGAACGCGGTTTGTCCGGTTTGTGCGCAGCCGCTCGACCTGGAACCCGGCTTCTATTTTGGCGCCGCTTATGTAAGTTATGCGCTAACGGTGGCCATTAGCGCCTGTAGCTTTGTAGCCTGGTGGAAACTGGTGGGTTTCTCAGATAACGAAAGTAGCCTGTTGTACTGGCTTATTTTTAATGCCGTTGTCATGTTGTCTGTACAACCCTACCTGATGCGGGT
>CAXTMV010000235.1:0-8915 GCA_964245425.1 uncultured Flavihumibacter sp.
TTCAGGCATAGGTAATGAACAAGCTCCTGATGAAATTAAGGTAGAATAAACAGAATCAAAAAAATAAATGAATAAAAGAGAATATTATTATGTAATTCACGCCTTGCTTGTCCCCCCAAGATGGACATCAGATCATCGCTTTGTTATGGAGCGAATTATTATATTTATCTTTACGTATTGCTGCTGACACAATTATCACCGACCTGTTAGGAAAATATTCAACCAAAAACATAAAAAACAATAATCATCGTCTTCAAGTAAATGTAGAAGTTGAATAGGGGCCTTTTTAAGGAACCAAGATATTGGGTCTAACGTACTCAGCTAATCCACCCGGTTTTAAATTAATACCGTGGCCTGTGAAAACCGGCGCATACACAGTCTTTACAATTCCCTCGGCCTGGCCTTCTAAAATAACCATCTCATTACCCAACCCTTTGCATTGAATCTGCCGTAAAATAATGACTGCTAATTGTCCACTTGTGTTTATATTTAAGTTCGATGAAAAATACCTCTCTTTTTTTTGCACTCCTGATTCATACGGCTTTCACAGGCTGGCAACCAACTTTTGAAAAGGCCAAACAGCTGGCACAACAGGAACACAAAGCCATCCTGCTGAATTTTTCCGGTTCCGACTGGTGCGGACCCTGCATCCGGCTGCGAAAAGAAATATTCGATAACCCGGCTTTCTCCGGCATGGCAGATAGCTTATTGGTGATGTACGATGCTGATTTTCCCCGTAACAAGAAAAACCAGCTGGCAAAAGCGGCCCAGCTGGCCAACGATGCACTGGCCGATAAATACAATACCGAGGGGAAATTTCCTTTGACCCTTTTACTGGATGAGAATGGCAAAATTTTGAAATCCTGGGATGGATTGCCCAAGGAAACGGCAGCACAATTTGCTGCGGACATCAGGGGGATCGTTCATGCTTCGAAGTAACCTACATGCGCAAAGAATATAAAAAAACAGAAAAACTGATGGGCAACCGGTTTGAAATCACCGTTGTTGCGGATGAGGAAGCTTGGGCGCTCGAAAGAATCGACCTTGCCATTACAGAGATACAAAGGATAGAAAAACTGCTCACCACTTTCGACGAAAACAGCCAGACCAACCAGATCAACCGACTGGCAGGCATCAGCCCGGTAAAAGTAGACCGCGAAGTATTCGGCCTGGTACAACGCTCCCTTCGCATCTCTTATTTAACCGATGGCGCTTTTGACATCAGTTACGGTTCCGTAGATAAAAGACTGTGGAATTTTGACGCCTCCATGACCCGTCTTCCGGATACCGCCACCGCCAAATCAATGGTAAGGCTGATAAATTTCCGACATATTATCCTGGATGACCAGGCCTGCACGGTATTATTAAAGAAGAAAGGCATGCGCATTGGATTCGGCGGTATCGGTAAAGGATATGCAGCGGAAATGGCGAAAGCTGTTTTACAAAAGGCAGGTGTGGAAAACGGTATTGTAAATGCCTCGGGCGATCTGGCTGCCTGGGGCGTACAGGCCAATGGCCAACCCTGGACAATCGGCATAGCAGACCCAGACCATGCCCACCTCCCCTTCTCTTATATGAATATTACCGGCATGGCAGTGGCTACTTCGGGCAACTATGAAAAGTTTGTCACCATTAACGGAAAAAAATATTCCCATACCATTCATCCTGCAACGGGATTGCCGGTAACAGGTATTAAAAGCGTAACCGTTATCTGCCCGAATGCAGAAATAGCCGATGCCATGGCAACACCCATCACCATCATGGGCGTAGCGGCCGGGCTGCACCTGGTTAACCAGGTAAAACAGCTTGCCTGCATTATCATTGATGATAACAACAATATCTATTCTTCACAAAATATCCATTTGCAATGAAACACTTAAAAGGGCGGGCACTCGCGATGGCAGCTGCTGCAGGAACCATTTTACTCGGCATGCCATCGTGCAAAACAGTAAAGGAATACCAGAAAAATAAATTAAATGATGCTGAAATGATTTTGGCCAATCGTAAAGTTGAAAAAACCGAATTGAGTTTCCAGGGTTACCGGGAAGGTGCCTCCGGCGCCAATGCCGGTAAGAGCGGAGGCGGATGCGGTTGCAACTAATTTCCCTGACCGGTAGGGAAAAATTTTTTTAGCACTCATCATAACATATATGAAAAGAATATTTCTGACAATGGCCGCCCTGATGGCATTGGCACAGTCGTTTTCACAAAAAACAACTGATACAAGTGGATTCGGAAACAGGAAATTAAAAGTTGACGAAATCAATTTTGTCTCCAGCTACTATTCGCAAACCGGTAATAATGCAGCCGTAACCGGCGGCATCGGCGCTGAAAAGCTGACCGATCTCGCCAATGTGTTTGAAGTTAAATTTATACGGTATGATAAAAAAATGCGCAAACAGCACCTGGATATAGAAGCAGGCATCGACCATTATACCTCCGCTTCTTCCGATCAAATAGATTTGAAGGCAAACTCATCTGCTTCGCACAGCGACACCCGCGTCTATCCTTCTGTAAGCTGGAGCGTTGAAAATGAAAAAAAAGGAACCGGCTTTGGGCTGGGCGTTTCCACTTCTTTAGAATTTGACTACACTTCTCTTGGCGCCAATATTTATTATTCAGCTAAAACGAAAAACCGGAATGGCGAGTTTACGGCTAAGTTTCAAACCTACCTCGACAAAGTAACCCTTATTATGCCGGTAGAACTAAGGGCCAACCCAAACGAAACAGAACATGATTATCCCACCACCGGAAGAAATACTTATGCGGGATCTTTATCCTGGTCGCAGGTAATCAACCAGCGCCTGCAAATAATGTTCCTGGCGGATCTTGTTCAGCAGAACGGTTATTTAAGTTTGCCTTTTCACCGCGTGTACTTTAAAGATGCATCCGTACACCAGGAGAATTTGCCTGACAGCCGCAAGAAACTGCCGCTGGGGTTCAGGGCCAATTATTTTGCAGGCGATAAATTAATCATACGTGCCTATTACCGCTTCTATACAGATGACTGGGGCATACGCTCGCATACCGCAGATATCGAAACACCTGTTAAGATAACCCCCTTCTTCTCCATCAGCCCTTTTTACCGGTTTTATTCGCAAACCGCCATCAGTTATTTTGCGCCTTACCAACAGCATACAGCAGCCGACCACTATTATACCAGCAACTATGATTATTCCGCTTTTACCAGCCATTTTTTTGGTGTAGGTTTTCGCATGGCACCTCCCAAAGGCATATTGGGGGCTGAACATTTTAACATGATTGAAATCAGGTACGGGCACTATACAAGGGCCACGGGTTTACAATCCAATATTATTTCCATGAATTTGAAATTTAAATAAACGATGCAGGCTTAATTGGATTCAACCCATCTATCTGAAATCCCTCGACCCACCGAATAAAGTCGGCTGTGCATGGGCAGGTATACTTTTTTCATCTCCCCTGGCAAGGGTGAGCACCGGCAGATCCGGGTCATCGGCTGCTGTTAAGCCGCGCAATAGCTTCGAAAAATTGCGCGCGCTGCTTACGATAACATGCATTACGCCGCTTTCCCGCTGCAGCATTCCTTCTACCATCAGCAGCCTGGATTGCAAAATTGCTTTCCGGTATTTATTGAATATGTTTTGAAATACAATCAGGTTGGCGCAACCCGTCTCGTCTTCGATGGTAATAAAACAAACGCCTTTGGCGGTACCCGGCCTTTGCCGAACCAATACCAGGCCCGCTATTTTTACCGAAGCGCCATTGGCGGCAGCAGTAAGATCTGCTGCAGACAGGATAGACAATTGCTCCAGCTTTTCTCTTACAAAACTGGCAGGATGCGCTTTTAAGGAGAGCGATGTACTGGCATAGTCCTGCACAACATGTTCAGAAAGGCTCATCACAGGTAACGAAACAGTTGCTTCAGCAGGGTCGCCGGTCTCCTGGTTTTTGAAAATGGCTACCGGCTGGTCTTTAATGGAAAGCTCCCATAATGCTTCCCTGCGATCAAGACCGATGGAACGAAAGGCATCTGCATCCGCCAGTTTTTCCAGTACGGGATCAGATAACCCAATATGGCGGAGCTGTTGCAGGCTGGTAAAATGTTCCTCCCTGGCTTTTATTAATACATTGATATCTTCTTCCCGCAAACCCTTTACCTGCCTGAACCCCAGCCGAAGCGCACGATGGTTGCCCGATTTTTCTTCCAGCAAATTATTCCAGTTAGAAAAATTGATATCAACGGGCCTGGTATCCACGCCATGTTTTTTTGCATCTGCAATAATCTGCGCAGGCTGGTAAAATCCCATCGGCTGACTGTTCAGCAAGGCTGCAGCAAAGACATCCGGGTATTTGTATTTGATCCAGGAAGAAACATATACCAGCAAGGCAAAACTGGCCGCATGGCTTTCCGGAAAACCATAACTGCCAAACCCTTCCAGTTGTTTGAATACCCGTTGGGCATATTCTTCCGTATAACCTTTTCCCTTCATGCCTGCAACCAGTTTTTCTTCAAAATTTTTTACCAATCCCTTGGCTTTAAAAGTGGCCATGCTTCTGCGCAATTCGTCCGCCTCTTCCGGCGAAAAGCCACCGGCTACTATTGCAATCTTCATCGCCTGTTCCTGGAACAACGGTACACCAAGGGTTCGTTCTAAAATTTCTTCCAGGTCTTTGGATGGATACGTCACTATTTCTTCCTTATTTCTGCGCCGCAGGTAAGGATGCACCATATCGCCCTGGATGGGGCCAGGCCGTACAATGGCCACTTCTATTACCAGGTCATAAAAGCAGCGTGGTTGCAGTCTTGGCAACATCGATTGCTGGGCCCGGCTTTCGATTTGAAAAACGCCAATGGTATCCGCCTGGCAAATCATCTCGTATACCTGCGGATCATCCTGTGGTATGTTTGCCAATGTAAATTCGCAACCATAATGTTGTTTAATTAAATCAAAGGCTTTGCGGATACAGGTCAGCATCCCCAGGGCCAGCACATCAATTTTTAAAAAACCCAATGCGTCAATATCATCTTTATTCCATTCAATACAGGTTCTGTTTTCCATGCGTGCGTTCAGGATTGGGCAAAGGTGGGAGAGTTGCTGCCGGGTAATTACGAAGCCCCCGGTATGCTGGCCCAGTTGCCGGGGAAAGCCCATGAATTCTTTTGTGAGCTGCAAGGTCATGAGCAAGTGCCTGTCGGCAGCGTTAAAGCCCTGCTCCTGCAGTTGTTTTCCTTCATACCATTTATCCGTAAATTCCCATTCGGTGCCTGAAAGCCGGTTGATGGTATCTGTTGAAAGCCCCATGGCTTTGGCCACATCACGCACAGCGCCCCGCTGGTGTTGCTGGGTAACAGTGGCCACTATCGCTGCCCGGTCCCGGCCATATTTTGAATAAATGTATTGAATCACTTCTTCCCGCCGCTCATGCTCAAAGTCTACATCAATATCAGGGGGCTCATTGCGGGCGGAAGAAATAAAGCGTTCGAATAACAATTCAAATTTGGTGGGGTCTACTGAAGTAATACCCAGGCAAAAGCAGATGGTAGAATTGGCAGCGGAACCCCGGCCCTGGCAGAGTATTCGTTGCTCCCGGGCAAAACGGACGATGTCATACACCGTTAGAAAATAAGGCGCATAGTTCTTCTCTTCAATAAAAGCCATTTCATAGCGGATGGCATGCGCCACTTTTTCAGGGATGGCCTTGCCATAAAATTGTTCGGCGCCGCGCCAGGCCAGGAAGCTAAGTTCCTCCAGCGGCGTCCGGCCTTCCGTTGTAATCTCTTCCGGGTATTCATATCTCAAAGAAGCAAGCGAGAACTGGCAGGCAGCGTCTATCTCCTGGGTGCGCTCAATGGCATCGGGATATTGCCTAAAAAGCCTTTGCATTTCTTCCCTCGGCTTCAGGTGCCTTTCTGCATTGGGATGCAAGCGAAAGCCCGCGTTTTGAATGGTACATTTTTCACGAATACAGGTAACAATATCCTGGAGCGGCCTGCGGGCTGGCTGGTGGTAATGCACATCATTGGTGGCTACCAGCGGAACCATTAATTGAGCTGACAACTGGTTCAGCCGGTATAAATATTTCTCGTCGTTGTCAGCGTATCGCCGCGATGCCGCCATATAAAGATTATTGCCAAACACGCTTTTGTATGCGCTGACCTGTGCTATAAAAGATGCATCCAGTTCAGCATGTGCATTTAAAGCAGGTGGCGGCAATACTATCCATTGAAAACCTGTTGCCTGCTGAAATACATCGGCTTTATACAAATGACAGTCTCCTTTTTCTGCCCGCAGGTTACCGGTACTTAATACATTACTGAGTACCGAATACGCTGCTGTATTGGTTGGGTAAACAAGTAATTCCGGGCCATCCAGTAAAACCAGGTGACAACCCACAATGAGGCGGATCCCCTTTTTTTTAGCTGCTACATGGGCCCGCACCATACCTGCCAGGGTATTGCGATCGGTCAGTGCCATTGCTTTGTATCCATACAAGGCGGCTTGTTCTACCAGTTCTTCTGCATGGGAAGCACCGCGTAAAAAACTAAAATTGCTGGTCACCTGTAATTCTGTATAGCTCATTTTGATCTCCTTCTACATCCGCCTTCTAAAAAAAGGAATATGTTGCGCTTGCTGCCGCCTGATTAAAAATAAATAGGTTACCATTACAACCATGGTTACTGATTATGCAAAAAAACCGTGCAGGAACCATTGTGGTGGTATATCTGCTGCATAGTGTCCTGCGCGGAACAACCAATAACGGCAACCCTGTTCATCTTCCACCACATAATAATCGCGGTGCCGCCCCCGCGCTATCCACCATTCGGGTTCAATCCTTTCCGGCCCGTCTGCTTTTATTATTTTATGAAGGATGTCTTTATACCTGAACAGCATCGGCGGATAATCGGGTATGGGTGCCGTTACTTCTATTTTTTCAGGAACCGGCAATATTTGCAGGGGCCTGGTTTTATACGGGCTCCATTCGGTTGCGGGCTGCTCCTGTAGTGAATAAGCAGCTTTAAACGATCGCTCGGGCCAGTGATGTTCATCGGGTAGATATCGATGGATATGACCGCTGCCCAGTTTACTTTCTATCCTGTCTAATAATTCAGCTATTTTGATATCAGCTGTTCCGCTATCTGATTTCCATAACTTTTCCTGCAAAGCCGAGACTTCTTCAATTTGTGCCCCTTCCAGCGTAAACAATTCAATGCCCAGGTCGGGTTCAATGCTATTTATTTTTTCTTCCAATAGTTTCAGCAGGTGTGCTGCATGGTGAGTAGCCCGATGGGTACCGGTTTGTATAGAAATCATTTTGCCATCCACCCGGTAACAGTTAAAGACAGCTTTCCGCAGTCCTTTTTCTTCCTGTTGCAGCCGCCTGCAGAGGTTATTCATCAACCGGTCTAAGGCAATGCTGATACCGGTGGCAGTAACAATCGGCTCAGGGCAGGGCAGGCGTTCCTGGTAAGGAACTACAGGTACCAGTGGTTCTATGTTTTCTTCTTCCTGGCCCAGTGCCTGATCCAATCGCTGAATAAATGCCGGCCCGAAACGCCGCCTTAAGGCAGCGCGTGGCATACGGATAAATTGCTGTATTTGCCGAAGCCCTAATTTATCCAACCTTTCCAGGATGGTTGTTTCCAATCGAAGCGCGGCCGCCGGCAAAGGGAATAATTTTTCCGGGTAGTTCCCTGGCATTGCAATAGCGCATGCTTTAGAATAACGGGCAAGGCCCCAGGCTGCGCCGATGGTATCGGCCATGCCTAGCCGCACCTGATACCCTCTTTGCTGCAATCGTTTTTTAATGTCTGCCAGGTATGGCTCGTCGCCGCCCCAGAGATGAGAACAACCCGTTGCATCCAATAGAATGCCGTCTGGCAGATCAACGGCCACAGCAGGCGTAAAACGGATGGACCATTCAGCCACGCGATGAAGTAATTTATCCGGCAGTAAGGGAATTTCTTTGCATACTTCCAGCAAGGGAACCAGGGCCCTGGCATCTGCTATCGGCATGCCCTTGTGTACACCCGCTGCCAAAGCAGGTTCACTGGCCGCGGCAACGATCATGCGCCCATGAGACGCGGTACTCACCACAAAAGGAATGTGATATAGGGCGGGCTGACGAATAATAAACCAATCCGTAATCAATTGCGGGAACCATATGGAAACAAAGCGTTTTGCCATTTCATACCACTTTCTTTTTCGGAACCGTTGCAATAGAAATAATGGCCGGTTGCTCACTGATATGCCTGAACGCATGATTGGCCCATTCAAGTATCCATTGTCCGGGCCTGCCATTTCTGATCTTTAATAGTTCTACCTGCCAGCGGGGACCACCAACGCCGGGCAATTCATTGCCGGGGTTACTTGGCAATGATTGCACTTTCCACCTGGCTAAACAGGCGGTGCCCAGGTTGCGCGGATTGCGCCGCACAATAAAACCGGTTGCCTGGCTTTGTTCCACCGCTAACTGCAATCTCCTGGATACGGTAAAACTCAGTTCAGGCGTTTCGCCGACTACCGCCGCAAGGCCATCACATTTTAAAGCCTGCTCCAATGTCCATAATACATCTCTTTCGTTTTGCAGGTCGATAAAAATGATCCTTTCCGGGGCAATGCCAAAGCTGGCCAATGCCGGCGGGAACAGGTTCCTGGAAGCGCTGACCCATACAGCCACTCCATTGCTGCGTAAAAAAGCTGATAATAAACCTGCAATAAACCCTCCTGTGGCAGCCATATCTTCCTGCCCTCTACAAAAAAATTCATGGATGGCAGCGCCCGGAAAACATTGGTTAAAAAAAGCCTTATTGACCGGACCCAGATCAACTGCCGAAGACGCATGGCCGGCTATTGCCCTGCACCCTGCCAAAGGAAGAATTTCCTTTTGTAGTTGTGCTATGATTTGAGATTTTGATCTAAACATGCGTATAC
>CAXTMV010000236.1:0-8908 GCA_964245425.1 uncultured Flavihumibacter sp.
ATTTTTTTGTAACAGGACAAAGATAAAGACATTTCATTTGTATATACAAATATTTTAATCATTTTCTTTCGGAGCGGGTTCATTACTTTTACAGTATGGCTAATCCTAACCTGCCTACAGACAAAGAATTGCAGTCCCCGGCAGAGCGTGAATTTGAAAACAATATCCGCCCTGCGGCCATTGCAGATTTTGCCGGCCAGCCCCAGCTGATCGAGAACCTGCTTGTTTTTATCAGGGCCGCCAAAATGCGGGGCGAAGCATTGGACCATGTATTGTTTCACGGGCCGCCGGGCCTGGGTAAAACAACCTTATCCCGCATTGTAGCCAATGAACTGAATGTACATATCAAAGAAACTTCGGGGCCGGTAATAGAAAAACCCGGCGACCTGGCCGGCCTGCTCACCAACCTGGAGCCCAACGATGTATTGTTCATAGACGAGATCCACCGCCTAAGCACCGTGGTAGAAGAATATTTATATGCTGCTATGGAAGATTACAGAATCGATATCATGATTGACACAGGCCCCAACGCCCGTAGCATACAGATCAATATCAATCCTTTTACCCTCATTGGCGCAACCACCCGAAGCGGCCTGTTAACAGCCCCCCTTTTGTCGAGGTTCGCCATAAAATCCAGGCTTGAATATTATACTGCCGAAACCCTGCACAAAATTGTACTGCGCTCTGCCGCCATTCTCAATACAAAGATCATGTCGGATGCCGCCGCAGAAATTGCGCGGCGCAGCAGGGGAACGCCCCGTATTGCCAACGGGTTGTTGCGAAGGGTCAGGGACTTTGCCCAGGTGCTGAACGATGGAAACATAGATATGGGCATTACCCAACATGCCCTTAAAGCGCTCAATGTAGATGAATATGGACTGGATGATATGGATAACCGCATCCTGCTGGCTATTATTGATAAATTCAAGGGGGGCCCGGTAGGCATTACCACCATTGCCACGGCCGTAGGGGAAGAACCAGGTACACTGGAAGAAGTGTATGAGCCGTTCCTGATACAGGAAGGATTTATTAAGCGAACGCCGCGCGGCAGGGAAGCAACACAGAAAGCGTATGAACACCTGAACCGGCAGGGTGCCGGACCCGCAGGAACCAACCTGCTGTTTTCTGAATAAGTTATTTCATTAATACTGCCTTTTTCACCGCCGTATTATTATTTTTTTATATAGAATCATGCTGGTATTAACCATGTTGTTTAACCCTGCGGCTTTATCACCTGCACTACATAATACTGAATTTACATTTTAAGCGGGTGGCAACAGGCGCGTATAAGTACTTCAATTCAATCCAATAAAATAAACACTTAATTGGTAAAAAAACCGCTGGCGGTTGATGTTGCAATCCAGAATAATCCTATTTTTAATTCGATAAACAATTTTAACGGAGACATTTTTGCAATGAAAAAGCGGCCATACTAGTGGGCCGCTTTTCATTTTGTATCAAGTGAAGCTAATGTCTATGTGAAGCTAAATGTCTATGCTACTGGTGCTACCAGCCTGAAACCATTTCCGTGGATGTTCACAATCTCGATATGGCTATCGTCTTTCAGGTATTTCCGAAGTTTGGCAATGTATACATCCATGCTGCGGCCATTAAAATAGGTATCGCTGCCCCAGATTTTCTTGAGCGCCTGTTCCCTTGGCAGTAAATCATTGATGTGTTCGCAAAGCATTTTCAGCAATTCATTTTCTTTGGGCGACAGGGTCTGCATTTTACCCTCATGGCTCAGTTCACGCAGCTTGGGGTTAAAATGATAAGCGCTTAACGTGTACTCTTTGTTTTCCTGCTCGCGGTTCAGTTCTTCATTGCGTTTCAGGATGGCTTTTATTTTCAGTAATAATACCTCGCTGTCGAACGGCTTGGTAATATAATCGTCTGCACCCAATTTATAACCTTGTATGATATCTTCTTTCATTGTTTTGGCGCTCAGGAAAAACAGGGGTATATCGGGATCTACATCACGTATCTCTTCTGCCAGCGTAAAACCATCCATATGTGGCATCATTACATCCAGCAGGCATAAATCAAATTTTTCCCGTTGAAAAGCGGCAAGCCCCAGGCGGCCATCTCTTTCCAGCGTTACATCGTAATCATTCAGTTCCAGGTAATTTTTCAACACGCTCCCCAGGTTCGGATCATCTTCGCACAATAAAATTTTTGCTTTAGCTTCCATGGTTTACATTGTTTAGTAAGACAAATAAAATCAAATCGTACGCCGTACAATAAACAGTCCGTGTAATGTTTTGTTAATAGTGAAGGTAGTTTAAATTTGCAATTCAATAAATAATACCCAAATACATGGCCCTGCACATAACGCCCGACAATAAATTTAAAAAATTAATCATCATCGGCGACCGGCTTTTGATACGGCCCGCCAGGCCCCATGAAAAAACCGACAGCGGGCTGTACCTGCCGCCAGGCGTGCAGGACAAGGAAAAAGTGCAGCAGGGGTATGTAATAAAAACCGGTCCGGGTTATGCCATCCCGATGCCGGTGGATGATGAGCCCTGGAAAACAGAGGAAGACAAAGTTAAATACATACCCCTGCAGGCGCGCGAAGGCGACCTGGCCATCTTCCTGATCAGCGGTGCCACCGAGATTCTGTATGAAAAAGAAAAGTATTTTATTGTGCCCCAGGGCGCCATCCTGATGCTGGAACGGGAGGAAGACTTTTAAGAACAAGGAAAAAAAATGATCGATCACCAGGCTCCCTTACGTCCCCCAAAGAAGAATTTTTTGCAGCCAGGAAAAGGAGTTATAGAGAAGGATGATTATTGAATATTGCGCATCGATAAATGATTATTTTTCTGATCATTTTTTGTTTTTCCAAGTAAATGCCCCGGTCTCAAAGCGCTTAGCTGACCGCTTTCTCCCGGCAGTCTTTACATATCCCATTCACTACCACTTCCACCTGCGTAGACTGGTAACCATCAGGCAGTGTTACTTCCGGCACCGCAATATCTTCCAGGCAGAGGGTATTGCTGCATTGCCCGCAAACAAAATGTACATGTCGATCATGATGATGGCCGCCGCTGCATTCGTCTTTGCACAATGCATAGAGCACCGCATTATCGGCAGTAGGTATTGTATGAATGATACCTTTTTCTACGAATGTCTGCAAGGTTCTGTATATCGTAACCCGGTCAAAACCGGCGCCGCTTTTCTTTTCTATATCTGCATGCGCCAGCGCCCCGCTTTGTTGCAGAAAAAGTTCCAGTATCTTAGATCGGCTTTCTGTAATGCTCAGCTGGTTGCGTTTCAACAGCGCCTGTATTTGTCTGCTCATTTCCATACCCTCAAAAAAATTAATTAGGATTGTTGTTGAACAATGAATTCACAAAACCTGATCCCGGGTGCTCGCGCAGCAATTGCGGAATGTCTTTTTCCAGTTCGCCCAATTCGTCTTTCTTAAGGCCGTCGTAAATCTTTCTTACCTGCCCCGACTTGTCTACGAGGGCAAAGAACTGGGTATGGATAAACTGGTTTTCAATTTTATCATTGCTGTTTTTAGGGTCATCCAGCAGGTAACTTACCCTGGCAGCCCGGTACAAACTGTCTTTTCTGCCCGTCAGGAACCACCAGTTAAGCCCGGAGGCACCAATGGAATCTGCATATGTTTTGAGCCTGCCTACGCTGTCTGTTTCCGGATCAACCGTGTGCGACAGGATCAGGAAATCCCTTTCAGCTTTGAATTTTTCGTACAAGGCCTTCATGTTGGTATTCATCTTCGGACAGATGCCCTTGCAGGTTGTAAAAAAATACTCGGCAACATATACTTTTCCGGCCACGTCTTTTCGGGTGATGACGCGGTGGTCCTGGTTTACAAAGGAAAATGGCTGCACATAGTTCAGCACCGGCATCTTAACCTCGCCAAAACCAGGAATGGCCATCTTCAGCCCAAAATAAAATCCTGCAATCAGCAAGACAAAAAAACCGGTATAAACGAGCGTTTTATTTTTCATAATCAGTAAAAACAGCTGCAAAGTTAACTTACAAATACTGCAATCGGATAAACCGGGCATTTTGGAACGCCCCATGCCTACCCCAGGGTAAGACAAATTTATTGCAACTTTGTTGCATTTTAAAGTATCTTTGCGCTATGAACCGAAAAATCAATTGGGATGCACTGGGTATTACAGCCTCTGTAGCCTGCGCCATCCATTGTGCCGTGCTTCCACTGCTGCTCACCAGCCTCCCGGTATTTGGGTTTGATGTTATACAAAACCCAGGTTTTGAATATGCCATGATACTGCTTGCTTTCCTGGTGGGGATTACGGCTTTAAGCCATGGCTTCCGCAAACACCACCGCCGTTTGCTGCCCCTGGCTGTTTTCAGTGCCGGCATCTTTTTTTTGCTGGCCAAACAGGTATGGCACCAGCTGCATATCTGGCTGCTGGTACCTGCGGTGATTGCTATCATTGCAGCACATTATATCAACTACCGTTTGTGCAGGCAGCATGCCCATGCCACCGGCAAAGGCAGCCTGTACTGATTTGTGGATTTTGTAACCATACTGGCATTTTATTGTTATTTTTGTATATCAATTTGAATCTATGATAAAAACAGGCAGCCCGGTGATCAGCATTTATACGGAAATGACGCCCAACCCGGAAACAATGAAATTTGTAGCCAATAAATTACTGTATCCCGGAAAAAGCATCGATTTCCAGGAAGTAGAAACCGCTAAACCTTCGCCGCTGGCAACGGAACTATTTGGCTTCCCTTTTATAAAAGCTGTTTTTATAGCCAGTAATTTTGTAACCCTTACCAAGACACCTGAAACGGAATGGAGCGATGTAATACCTTCCATACGGCAGTTTTTAAAGGAGTACCTGGAAGAAAGCAAAACCGTGGTAAATGAAGATGAAATAGCTGTCATGAAGCAGGAAAGCAGCAATATGGTGGCTGCAGATGATGACGATGTGGTGAAACGCATCAAGGAGTTGCTGGAAAATTATGTGAAACCTGCTGTAGAAATGGACGGAGGTGCCATCCAGTTTAAAAGTTACGATGAAGGTGTGGTAAACCTGATGCTGCAGGGCAGTTGCAGCGGATGTCCTTCTTCTATGATTACCTTAAAAGCCGGTATCGAGGGCATGATGAAACGTATGATACCTGAAGTGAGAGAAGTGGTGGCCGAAGCAGAATAAAATATTCTTACCATATAATTATAAAAGCGCCTTAGAGGGCGCTTTTCTTTTTTGTATGATCGCTTGCCGAGCATGCCGGTACTTTCTCAGCACATAGTACCATAAGCTCATAGAAGAACATAGTAATAGCCAGGTGAACCGATGTCCTTATAGGACCCTATGCTGAAAAAATACCGGAGCGTGCTGAAAAATACCGGCGGCATTCTTACTGGGTTTTATAAAAAAACTGCTCCTTCACCACTTTTCCATCTATCACTTCATAAACGGCCAGCTCTTCCATGGTAAGCCGGCCCATTCCTGTCATGGTAAGATCGAGTACGGCGGCAATCGCAAAAGTATCGCCCGCGATGATGGGCTCACTAACGGTACTGCTGTGCACGGCTTCTACCATACCCTGGAACTGGTGTCCTTTTTCAATAATGGCATCCAGCCCTTTTACTGTTTGCAGGCCGGGCGATCCCTCCGGCTCAATGCTCACGGCATCCGCACTGTACAATTCTTTTTGGGCTGTCTCGTATTTACCCTGGCGGCATAAATCGGCAAGGCGATCGGCAATCTCTTTTGTAGTCATTTGTATTTATTTAAGTGAATAATTTGCGCGTCATTCCCTGCCCAAAAGCTACGCAGATTTTCTTGCTCCGGTAATTAAATAATTATGAACGGAATGCATTTAGGGAAAAACAGACGTTTATCTTTGACTGAATCAACAAAAAAACAGTTGCCTACTATTATACAGCAGTTTTCGGATGGAATAAAACAGACGACCTGGATTGAATACCTGGCCGTTTTTTTTGGCATCGCCAGCGTGCTTTTTTCAAGAAAAGAAAATATACTGGTGTACCCTACAGGCATCATCAACACGGTACTGTATACCTGGTTTTGCTTTAGCTGGTGGAACCTTTATGCCGAAGGCAGCCTCCAGTTTTATTATACAGTCATGAGCATTTACGGATGGTATGCCTGGACCCATAAAAAAGAGGGCAAGGAATTACCAATGACATTTAACAACAAAAAAGACTGGCTTATTTGCGGATCATTTTTCTTTATCAGCTGGGGGGTCTTGTACATCATACTAAAAAAATACACCAACAGCGCTGTTCCCTGGGGGGATTCTTTTGCATCGGCCGCCGCGTATGTAGGCATGTGGCAAATGGCCAGGAAAAAAGTGGAGAACTGGATATGGTGGATCATTACCAACCTGGTATCCATTCCATTGTATTTTTACAAGCATGCCGTATTTACCAGCGTTCAGTATATTGTATTTCTTATACTGGCCATAATGGGTTTACTTGCATGGATAAAAAAGGTAAAAAAACAAGCGATCATATCCGCATGAAGAAAATTGTTGTAATAGGACCGGAATCAACAGGCAAAAGCACGCTTTGCGAAAAACTGGCCAGCCACTTTAAAACCAGCTGGTGCCCCGAATATGCAAGAGAATATTTGCTTGTACACGGAACCAATTATACATATGACAATTTGCTAGACATTGCAAAGGGGCAGCTGGCGCTGGAAGACCGCTACACGCTGGACATACAGCAAAAAGAAAAGAATGCTGCACAGAACCAGCCCCTGCTTTTTATAGATACAGATATGTATGTGATGAAGGTCTGGTGCAATTTTGTTTTTGGCAAAGTGCATTCGTGGATAACCGAACAGATTGCTATAAGAAAATATGACCTCTATCTCCTCTGCAATGTAGACCTGCCCTGGGTTAAAGACGAGCTGCGTGAATACCCCGACCTGGAGAGAAGAGAAAATTTATACAATATTTACAGGGAAATAATGATCCACCACGATGTGCCCTGGATCGACGTAAGCGGCAACTATGAAGAAAGATTTGCCAAAGCAGTAGCAGGTGTTCAGGAACTATGAGCTTTTGCTGGTGATTTTTTGCCTTACTGATATCATTAATGTTCAATAATTGCCTATTTCCGGATGCTATTGGGAGACACTTTTCTGCACGCTTTTAGTCTCCACAATCTTTTCCAGGTCTTCATCGCCCGAGAGGTTATTGACCTGCCTGATAATCCATGGATAGCGGGCCGCTACCGGGCCCGACATTGGTTTGATAGTATATTTTTTAGGATTGGGGAGGCAGGCGGCAATCATCGCGGCTTCGGGCAGGGATAGCTTTGAAGCCGGCTTCTTAAAATTCTTTTGCGCCGCCATCTCAATACCAAAAACACCGTCTCCCATTTCAGCCACATTCAGGTACATTTCAAGGATGCGCTTTTTGCCCCATACCAGTTCAATCATAAAGGTAAAATACGTTTCAAGGGCCTTTCTAAACCAGCTGCGGCCCTGCCAGAGAAAAACATTTTTTGCTACCTGCTGGCTGATGGTGGAAGCCCCGTGCAAAGACTTGCTTTTACTATTGTGCTTCATCGCTTTTTCAATAGATTTAAAATCAAATCCGTTGTGATCTGCAAACAACTGGTCTTCTGAAGCAATCACCGCCAGCTTCGCATTCTCAGACATTTTTGCTGCAGGGATATAACTTCTTTTAAGGCCATGACCGCTCACCCAGCTGCCCAGTTGCGTAAGCGTGATTGGCGGGTTGACCCATTTCAGCAGCAGTATATAAACAAACTGGGAAATAAATAAGATAAGGAAAACGCGTTTTGTTATGCGCCAGATCTTCAACAATCTTTCCTTGCCGGATATTGACACGCTAATAGGTTCTAATGGTAACGAATAGACGCGAATCAAGAATGAATATGAATCGCCATCAGCGGGCACAAAGTACAAATATAAATACGAATTAACGTTACTGAAAATTAATGGTCATGGGCAGGTAGCCTAATATTACCTGCTAAGGGCAGGCTGGAACGCGGGGATGCAACATCCGCCGAGAATACTAAAAACCGCGCAATGGCTTCTTTGTCTCATTCATGTGAATGTATTCTACATGGTAACGGTTGCGGTGCTTTGAAATATAATTGAAGAGTAAACCCAGGCCCACAGCGCCTGTGGCGATACCCAGGCTGGTCAGGTTTTTTTTGCTGGTCACCGATTGGTGCAGGTAAGCGCCATTGATCACATTCAGCAACGCATAACCCGCACCCCCAATGATCAGGATACGCCCCGGGGTTATCTGTTGCAGACGCATCCTGTCCGATACCTCCACCTTGTCTATTTCCTTATAATGAAAGCCAGCCATAAAAGTGCCCAATGTGTCAACAGTAGGAATGCCCACGAAATTGAGAACGGGCCGTATATCCCACTCGCGTATAAAAACGCTGTCGTGCCGGATGGAAGTTATCTCCCCGCTAAAGGCACGTTTATCAAATGTTTCAAATGAAATGGACAAGCCCGGGAAGAATGTCTTTACCGTTCTGCCATTTCTCTTTACTACGGTGATAAAATCGCTTGCCTGTGAAAACACCTGTACAGAAAAAAAGAGGAGGAATGTAGCCAGCAAAAATTTAAGCATCACGAAGTAAATTACGCCGGTTCACTAAAAAAGAGCAATTATTTTTGTTAAGAAAGCGTTGTTGCTGTTAACAAATGTGCTTATGCCCGCAGGATGGGGTGAATCTGTTAAATATGAAAAATGGTTTCATACAACAGGAACCCGCCAAAAACGACCAGTATGATCCCTGCTATTTTATTGATCATCGAAATATTATGAATGGTTAGCTTGGTTCTCAATTTTTCCGCCAGCAGCACTTTTAAAATATCGGCACCAATATTAATAGCCAGGCAGGTAGCAAAAATGACTATCCGCTGGTTGATAT
>CAXTMV010000237.1:0-8432 GCA_964245425.1 uncultured Flavihumibacter sp.
GTCTTTAACATTCAGGGAAGAAAGCACAATGATGGGAATATGTCCATAAAGGCCGCTGGACTTTAAATGTTCCAGCAATTCCCAATCCTGCATATCAGGCAACTGGGGGTCTATTATTATTACATCGGGCAAGTTTCGTTTGGAAAGCCAATACAATGCAGAACATCCATCAGCGGCTGTAATCACCTGGTGCTTTTGTCCGAGCACAGTTTGTAATAAAAACCTGATAGCTTTACTTTCGTCAATTGCTAAAATCTTTCTTTTCATTCTTTTGAATAATTAAGTTTTAAGAAACTCAATTTTTCAGTAGGCTGCAATTGGATGAGGTACGGCGATAAATAGGATGGGAAACGGATTAAATAACAACAGGCAAATACGTTAAAATCAAGTGGCTGGATTTAACCGGTGGGTTAACCAAATCTGCGGACATTCGAAGGATATATAGAAATCTTTTACTGGGGATTAAGTAGCCTAAGAGCCCCTTATTTGCACTTAACCTACGGTAAAAATAACAACAAAAATCAACAATTCAAACAGCCATCCATTAATTTTTTATTATCAGAGCAAAACTACGCGGAATAGGAACACCCTCCAATACCCTTATTGTGGTAATTTCCAATTACAGCGCTTTTTCACGCGCTGCCTTCTCCCAGAGCACAGACTGCTGCCCTTTCAGGAAGCGCTTGAACCCCCATAACACCGAAATGTTCATAAATAAAAAATAATAGGGCACATATAATGCTTTCACCTTTACATTTCTGGCGGCAAAGAACCAACCCATCAGACCGGAAAAATAGAAGCCTAGTTGCATCAGCAACAGGATATCGTATAAAACGCCGGATCTGAGTGCCACCAGTACCACGTTCAGCGGAAACAGGGCCAGCAGGCAAACCGGTGTTACCGACCACCTGAGCACCCGGTGCGAGATGTATTGAAAAGACAGCTTTCCATATTTAAAGATGTTTAACAGGCCGCTGAGCATATACATGGCCTGGAACCCCCCGGCGCTGATTCTTATCTTTCTTTTCTGCTCGTCTTTAATAGAGGCAGAGCTGGATTCTACCGCATAGGCGCCCGGTGCATATTTTACCACATACCCGTTTTGCGCGATGCGGAGCGACAATACAAAGTCTTCAATCAACACCCCTTCTTCGATGGGCTGGTATAAGTTGGACCGTACGGAAAAGAGCTCACCGGCGGCCCCTACCACCGTATAGAAATCGGAATCCTGTTTCTTCAGAAAAGACTCGTATTTCCAGTACAGCCCCTCTCCTGCCGAAGCAGCCTTGGTCTGCACCGGCTGGTAAATCTTTTTCTCGCCGGCTACGGCCCCCACTGTTGGATCCGCATAGAATTTCACCATTTCTTTTATACAGGCTTCATTAAGCACCGTATTGGCATCGCAAAAAATTACAAATGGCTCTTTTATGAAATGCATGGCCCGGTTCATAGCGGCGGCTTTACCGCGCCTGGCCGGTTCATGTAATAAATGCAGTTGCGGGTATTCCCGTACTATATCGGGGGTGCCGTCTGTTGAACCATCCGTTACAAAATAGATACCGAGCTTGCCTGCCGGGTCATCAAGCGACAACGTGTTTTTTATTTTATCGCCTATATAATCCTCTTCGTTGACAGCAGCAATAATGAGTGCTACATCGGGTTCAAAACCAGCCTCGAAACCAGACGGATGCCTGGGCCGCTTTATTTTGTTAAGCACCCATATTAGCAAACCATACCCCAAATAGGTATAAAAAACCACGAAGAAAAAAATCCAGAAAAGTAATTGTATAGCCATTTCTGCTGTTTTTTTACAGATGCCTCCTAAACGTTATTAATTAGTACTTAGTACGGGCTGCCCAAAGTTTCCATAGCGCCAGCATATTAAATTATCCGAACGAATGTTTGTTTTGTTTCGGGAATTGAAAAATAACATTATTTTTGTGGCGCTTTCGTTACCTATCTTTTATTATCCACCTTGAAAGTACCCGAATTGCATACCAGCGGCCGAAAAGCCGGATACCTACTCCAATATACCCTTGCGCCTGTAAATCACATCAAAAATCAGATAATTTTTTATAAAACCACTTGTTATTCGTTTTATCTGACCAGGAAATATATACCAAATCCTTTTCTTTTGAATGACCGCCTGCGGTTTGTTGCTAAAAACAACCAACCGGAATATGTGCTACCAATTTTAATTTTACCAACTGGCCCGAAACTGCGCCGGAAGGAAAGGTTGTCTTAAAAACAAAATTGTTTTTTTTACTAATTTACCTTTCCCGAAAGCAGTTTACATAACCCGTTCGTTCCTGAAACCTGCAAAAAAATTGTTCTATGGATTTCATGTTTTTTATCAATGCCCTGCTCCGGAAAAAATGGGTGATCCTGATCTGTACCGTGGCAGGCCTCGCTGCCGCCTTTCTTTTTACGTTTACCAAAAAGAATACTTATCTCTCTGCCGCCACTTACTCTACCGGTTTTACCATGAAGCAACAGGTAAAACTAACCGCTGATGATGGATTGAATGTTTTTGAAATCGACCAGCGATTCAAGAATGTGATCGAAACATTTAAATCGCCCGTGGTAATTGCCATGCTCTCGTATGATTTGATGCTGCACGACCTGGATGCAAAACTGCCTTTTACCACTTTAAATGCCAAAGAAAAAGGCAAGCCCGAATACACCAATGTTAACCTCGACAAGGCCCGGCAGATCCTGCTGCAGAAAAGAGCCAGCAAAGAAATCCTGAAAGCCTATGATGCAGATGAAAACAAAGTGTACCAGCTCATCCAGTTGTACCAGTACGATAATGAGGCCATCCTGGACCAGTTGACGGTTGACCGTGTAGCCGGCACAGATTTTCTGAATATTATATACAAATCAGAAAATCCTGAAATGTCTGCCTACGTGGTGAACACCATCGGCAAAGAATTTATTTCTTTCTTCACTAATATTTTGTCTACCCGCACCGAAGAATCGGCCGGCCGGCTGGATACCCTGGCAGCCAAGAAGAAAAAGGAAATCGAAGATAAAACCGATAAACTGGTTGAGTATAAAAAGAAATCGTCCAGTTCGGCCAGTTCAACCGAAAAAAGCGCTGCCGCGCTGGAAATGATCAAGGACGTCAATGCACAGTTGTCGGTTGAACAGGGAAAAATGAATGGACTGAATGCCGATCTGCGTTCGGTTAACCAGAACCTGGAATCGCTGGGCGGCGACAATGCCCCGGTAACCAGCAATGCTGAATTACTGGACCTGCAGAAAAAAAGCCGGGACCTGGCCGTTGATTTTGACCATGCGGTAAAGGGAAGCCCCGAGGCGGCGGCCATACAGACACAGATAAATGATATACAATCTAAGATCAACAAGCTGCCGGCGGGTGGTGCTTCCGGTGGCAGCAGCCAGAGCGATCGCAGAAAAAGAAAGGAAGATCTGCTATCGCAGAAAATTACTATCAATAATAATATAGACGCCGAGAAAACAACGATTGCCCAATTGCAATCGAACCTGATTCTGTACAATAAATCAGTAGGCTATGGCGGCGAAGATGTAATTGCGGCCGGTATGCAGGCTGAAATTGACCGGCTTAACAAGGAATACGAATCTATGACAGGCCAGTTGCAGATTGCCCAGAATGTTACGGTGGCACCCGAGATCAACTTCAAACAGACCCTGATAGGACAGCCCGCCATTAAACCCGAACACTCTCGCCGGAAAGTGATCATTGGTGTAGGCGGCATTGCCGCATTAATGCTTTCATCGCTCTGGATCATTATCATGGATTTCCTTGACCAGTCTGTACGCGCCCCTTCGGTCTTTAACAAAACGGTGAACATGAAATTGCTGGCTGTTGTAAACAAAATAGATCTGAAGCAGAAAGCCATCGATGAATATTTTACCGTTACAGAAGAAACGCGGGCCGATGGTGACAATATTTACATTGAAAACCTCCGCAAGCTGCGCTATGAGATTGAAGCCAGTGGTAAAAAAGTAATTTTATTTACCAGCACCAAACCCCAGGAAGGCAAGACAACCATTATAGAAGCGCTGGCCAGCAGTTTTAGCCTGGCCCGCAAAAAAGTATTACTGATCGATACCAATTTTTCCAATAATTCACTAACGGAAAAATTTGAGGCAAAACCATTGCTCGATCAATTCAGCCTAAACGGCGAAGGAAACGGGGCGGAAAAACTGGCGAGCATCAACAGCAATACAAAAATACCATTTGTAGACATTGTTGGTTGCAAGGAAAGCGCTTTCTCGCCCGAAGAAGTACTGCAGAAAAACAACCTGTTGCAAAACCTGCCTAAAATAGGCGGTGCGTACGATTATATCCTGCTGGAAGGCGCTTCACTGAATTTGCATGCAGACACCAAAGAACTGATTAAATATGCGGATGGGGTAATTGTCGTTTTCTCAGCCAAATCTACCATCCGCCAGACCGATAAGGATTCCATCCATTTCTTAAAAACCCAGAAAGATAAACTGGTAGGCGCTGTGCTGAACAGCGTAGAAAAAGATAACGTTGATATGTAGACGCAGCCGATGCGGTGCAATTGTCCGGCCTTTGAAAAACCATTTGTTGATTGCGGTTATTGATTGGAAGCATTAATACAACCATTTGGCTGTAGGATGCATTTTGCAAAGTTGTTGATGTATGAATGGTTGCTTCCATAAAACTTTAAACCTTTTAAAATTGTTCAAAGATTTGTTTAACGCCAGGTATATTTTATCCAGCAATCGTTTGGCCTGGATTGACTATGCAAGGGGTATCTGCATCATATTGGTTTGTTACCGTCATTGTTTCGACGGCTTACGGGAAGCGCATATTCCTGTGCAGGATTACTACCTGCTGCAAGTATTGAATGTTTGCTTTTATAGTTTCCGCATGCCTTTGTTCTTTATCGTTTCCGGGCTTTTTGTTTCCCGCAGCCTCAATAAAAAAAGTGTGGCCGATTATTCCCGCAGCAGGTTTAACATTGTATTTTACCCGCTGCTGATCTGGGGAACCCTGCAAATTACGCTGCAACTGCTTTTAAAGGATTATGTAAACGGCAAGCCTGCTTTTGTAGATTATATCAACCTGGTCATTTATCCGCGCAACCCCAGTAATAACCAGCAATTCTGGTACCTGAACGCACTCTTTTTTGTAGGCATTTTCTATGCGTTTTTTAAAATAAAGCTGCGGTTTGTATTGTGGCAGCAGGTGGCCCTGGGCATGCTTTTATATGGCATTGCGAGTTACCTCGGTTACAATGGCATCGCCTTTTATATTTTCCCCGATATTTTTCATTACTATATCTATTTCTGCATCGGTGATATTATATCCGGCTTCATCTTTAAAAAAGAAATCACCAAAATCATCCTTTCACCCAAATGGCTGATCAGCTCAATTATTGTCTGCGTTGCCCTGCAAACCATCTTCAGTATGGTAAACCTGTCGCACGGAGACGATAACTATATCAATATAAACATGCCCCTTTTGTTGTTGCCCATTTCGCTGAGTGGTTGTTTCCTGATGGTACAGTTATCGCAGGTACTGCAGAAAAAAAACATCGTCAAATGGCTGCGTGTAATCGGTTATCATTCCCTGTATATTTACCTGATGCACCTGATGGTGATAGCCGCCATGCGCATATTGCTGATGCGGATTTTGCACCTGCAATACATTCCCCTGGTTATGTTTATCGGCATTTCACTGGGTGTAATTATTCCTGTAATTATTTACAACTTGTGTATCCGGGTGGGCGCCTGGTGGCTTTTTTCACTTAAAAAACCGTCTGAAGAAATAGCACACTATACCACCATGAAGACCATGAAAACAATGAAATCCGTGAAAACCGCCTAAACCGTATTACTACCTTATGAACCATCATTTTATCAGCAATCGGGATATAGTTATGTTCAGTTTCCAGTCTTGGGACGCTGATATTGGCAGCAATTTTAAAGACATGGCCATTGAGCTGGCCAAAAAAAACCGGGTATTGTTTGTAAACCGCGCGCTCGACAGGAGCAGCCTCCGGAAAAATAAAACCGATGCAGTAACCAAAACCCGGCTCGATAGTGTAAAGACCGGTACCGGTGAAATAGTATCCGCAGCACCCAATATATGGGTACAGAACCCCCGGGTAATAATGGAATCCATCAACCGCATCCCTTTTGCAGGCTTGCACGATTGGCTCAACAAAAGAAACAGCCGCCGTCTTTGCGCACAGATAAACAAAGCCATTGACCAGCTGGGATTTAAAAATGTATTACTCCTCAACGACAATGATTTTATCCGCGGGTTTTACCTGAAAGAAATGGTACACTGCAGCGAATATATTTTCTATATACGTGACTATATGCTGGGGGTTGATTTTTTTAAACGGCATGGAGCCCGGCATGAATCAGGGGTGATGCAAAAAGCCGATATGGTAGTGGCTAACTCCGCTTACCTGGCAGACTATGCAAAAAAAAATAACCCGAATACTTTTAACATCGGCCAGGGCTGCGATTTTACACAGTTCATGCGAACGGATGTATCCATGCCGGAAGACCTGGCGCCGCTTGCCCGACCGGTAATCGGTTATACAGGTTTTATCAGCGCCTGGCGGATTGATATCGATATTATCAAACACATAGCAGAAGCCTGCCCCGGATACAGCATTGTACTGGTTGGACCTGTTGACTGGATGTTCAAAAAAGAAGCCCTGGGCCATTTGTCTAATGTCCATTTCCTGGGTGGCAAACCGCCCGATAGTTTGGTGAATTATATTAAATACTTCGACATCTGCATCAATCCCCAGATCATGAACGAGATTACGCGGGGCAATTACCCGCGGAAAGCAGATGAATACCTGGCCATGGAAAAACCATTGGTGGCAACGGCAACAGAAGGCATGAAGATGTTTGAACCCTATTGCTTTTTATGCAAAAACAAGGAAGAATATGTAGAGAAAATCAGGGCTATTATCGGCCAGCCCGATATATATAATTCAGTTGCTGCCAGGGCCGGTCGGAAAGCGTTTGCCTTGTCGCATACCTGGGAAGAAAGCATCGGCCTGCTGGGCGATGCCTATGATACAATAAAAAAATAAAAACACCAGTGGCATGAACAAAGACTCAAGGGAAATCAAAATCATGAAGATCGTGTCAACGATTTTCCTGGTATTGTTTTGTTTGCTGATGTTTTTTAAATTTCTGTTCGATTAGCAGGAGAATGGCAGTAGATAAATAAGTACGTATTAAAAATGATGATTCAATAAGTAATGGCCACCATTAAGAAAAGCATCGCGCTAACACTGTTTGACTGGGTAAAGGAAATGTTCTTCCTGAGAAGAATGAATTCCATACCCGGCTGGATTGTTATGGCACTGGTAGGTATAGGGCTTGCTTATACCGGCAGCGAACTGGACACGAAAGTGCCGTTGCTGATTGCCGGTGGCTTTTTCGGGATTTTATTTGTGCTGGTTTCCTTTCGCTATCCTGAATTTTCTTATTATTTTTTTATTTTTTCGTCCGTCACTTTTGCATTGCCTTTCCGGCTGGCGGGTTTTAATATTCCTCTGGGGCCTGCGGTAGAAGGTTGCGGTTATTTATGCATTCTATCCGTGCTGGCGGAACAATACCGTAAACGAACCATCAGCAAAGATTTCTGGAAGCAGCCCATTTCTTTTATGCTGCTGCTCATTTTCTTCTATATGCTGTTGCAGGGGCTGAACCCCGAGATCAACGGAACCTATGGCGGTTGGGCAACTTTTATACGCCGCCAGCTGCTGTACCTGCTTTTTTATATGACCAGTTATTTCATGCTTGATTCGTATAAAAAGATCATCCGGTTTGTAAAAATATGGATAGTACTGTGCATATTGGTGGCCGCCTGGGGCATCAAGCAGCAGTACCTGGGTTTTACCGACTGGGAAGATGCCTGGATACACAGCGATCCTAATATTGCGCAGCTGCTTTTCCAGGGCGGTATGTTCCGGAAATTTTCCTTACTCACAGACCCTGCCTCTTTTGGCGTAATGGCTGCTTCCAGTTCTATATTTACCCTGGTACTGGCCATACGCAGTACCAACAAGAAAAAACGGCGCTGGCTGTATGTTATCACTTTAATGCAGTTCATGGCTTCCAGTTATTCCGGTACCCGAACCTGTAATGTAATGATCATGGGCGGCCTGCTGGGTTATATCATATTTACCCTCAATGAAAGAAGGAGCATCATTGTATTGACTTCTTCTGTGCTTATCGGGGCTTTTCTGCTGCTGGGCCCTTTCAGCAATAACCCGGTCATTTCGCGCATCAATACTACATTTGACGCAAAGAACGACCCCTCTAATATGGTAAGAAATATCAATCGCAAAAATATTCAGCCTTATATTTACCAGCATCCGCTGGGTGGTGGTTTAAATACCTGCGGAGAAGAAGGCATTACCATGTATCCATGGCAC
>CAXTMV010000237.1:8442-8840 GCA_964245425.1 uncultured Flavihumibacter sp.
GGCTGGCGGGCTATCCGCCAGACAGCGGGTACATGAAAATTATGCTTGAGCAGGGATGGATAGGTCTTTTTATTCATGTTGTTTTTTATTTTATCATCCTGCAAACGGGCATCTCAGGATTTTATAATTCCCGTAGAACCGAGATCAAAACCCTGTACATCGCCTTCACAGTATGTCTTTTTTCGCTGATGGTGGGGCAATATTCGCAACTTGCCATTTCGCAGTACCCGCAATATCTTTATTACCTGGCTACCTTAGTTATTTTCTATAAATTAAAAGAATATGATACAAAAAACCCTGAAGACGATTCGCCCGTTATGGCTTAACCCGAAAAAACTGATGGGCGTTGCCTTCTTTTTTTGCTTCACCGCTGCCATTTCCCAGGTAAACCCTGATGC
>CAXTMV010000238.1:0-8795 GCA_964245425.1 uncultured Flavihumibacter sp.
GGTAAGGGTGTAGATACCGGCCGAATTGGTGGTAACGCCGCGTTTGGTGCCTTTGATCAATACACTTACCCCCTCAATAGGTGCATTTTTTGAATCTACCACTTTCCCGGTCACTTTTCCGGGTGGCGGGTAATGAAGCGGAGAAAAATGAGGGGGAAGAACGCTGGCTTGTAAATTGAAAGGAAGAACGCCCACGGCAAGTAAAAGAGCAAGTTTCAACAGTTGCAGGCATACTGTTGTCTTGCAAACAAAATGGCTTTTGTTCATAAATGGCAAGAGTTAGTTTTGATAAATAAACGGGAACATTTTTTTTCAATCGTTAGCGGCTCCCGTATGGCGGATTAAAGATATCTTAATCTCCTATATTTTAATGGCCTGCCAGGCAAAAAAATTTCTCATCGGGGTATTTCTACTAAAACGTTGTAGTGAGGGTTGGTTGCCGGAAAAGTGACGGTAATTACCTGCAGGTTGTAGGCAGCAACGGATTAAATTATTACGGAAACGGTTTTTTCTTCCTGCAAAGAGAGTACACTTGCATACGCAAATCCTTAAAATCTTCCTTATCTTTTCCTTTCGAAAAATCAACAACCTTTTGTGCACCTAACGGCTATACAGCTGTTCAAAACATATTCTAACCAATGGAAAGAAGACATTTTATTAAAACGGGCGCAATGGCGGCTGCCGGGGCCTCCCTCCGTTTTCCTTTGTTCGGCAGAAGCGTATCGCCCAATGAAAAACTGGTCATCGGCATCATGGGTACCAATGGCCGCGGCCTGGAACACATCAAATCCTATACAAAAATACCCAACCTAGAAATTGGCTGGATCTGCGATGTGGAAGACAATGCCCGGGCAAAAGGCGTAGACCTGGTAGAAAAATTAACGGGCAAAAAACCCATTGCGGTTACTGATTTCAGAAAGATACTGGACAGCAAAGACCTGGATGCCTTCTCCATTGCAGCCCCTGATCACTGGCATGCGCCTGCCGCTATACTGGCCTGCGCAGCCGGGAAACACGTATACGTTGAAAAGCCTTGTGGCCATAACCCTGCGGAAGGTGAAAAGCTGATCAGGGCTGCCCGCAAATACAACCGGCACGTGCAGATGGGCGACCAGCGCCGTTCCATGCCGCGCCTGATAGATGCCATGAAGCAAGTACATGAAGGCATTATCGGCAATGCTTATTTTGCCAAGGGCTGGTATGCTAATAACCGCAAATCAATTGGCATTGGCAAAAAAATTCCGGCACCGGCCAACCTGAACTGGGATCTCTGGCAGGGCCCTGCGCCACGCGAAGATTACCGCGATAACCTGGTGCATTATAACTGGCATTGGTTCTGGAACTGGGGCACCGGTGAAGCCTGTAACAACGGCACCCATGAAATTGACTGTATGCGTTGGGCGCTGGGGGTAGACTTTCCCACCAGGGTAACGTCGGGGGGTGGACGCTTTTCCGCTAAAGACGATTGGCAGACACCCGATACCCAAACCATCCATTTTGAATTCGGCGTCAATAATAAAAGCATTGCCTGGGAAGGCATCAGTTGCAATAACTATAGCGTACAGGGCAGCGGCCGCGGATTCGTGATCTATGGCGACAAAGGCACCCTGGTAAACAAAGGCGCAGACGATTATAAAATTTATGATGCCGGCAATAAGCTGATTTCCGAAATCAATGATGCCGGCTCCACCGAAACCTTTAAGCCGCTGGGGCCCGGCGAAAACCTGGACGGCTATCATTTCAGAAATTTTGCAGACGCAATAAAAAAAGACACACCGCTGAACAGTGAAGTGGCAGAAGGACATAAAAGCGTATTACTTTGCCACCTGGGGAACATTTCACAACGGGTAGGCAGGACGCTCAACTGCAACACTGCGGAAGGCGGCAAGATCATGAATGATAAGGAAGCGCAAAAACTTTGGGACAGGGATTACCAGCCTGGCTGGGAACCGAACATCTAATCTGTGGGCTTTATTCGGGAACCAGGCGGTCACGATTGCTCATTATAAAACAACAAACCATATGTCTTCAAGAAGAATTTTTTTACAGAAATCAGTGGCCGGGCTCGGCGCAGCGGCCCTCTTGCCCTTGCTGGGCCAGGCCACTGCAACAGACAATACGATAAGCGCAACCGATGATGCCACCGCTTTACAAGTGGGAATGGCCGGTTTTACCTTTGCCAAGTTTGATGTAGAGAAATCCATTGCCATTATGAAGCGGGTAAATATTACCAGCCTGTCGGTAAAAGATTTTCACCTGCCTTTAGACAGTACGCCCGAAAAGATCCAATCGGTAATGGCACAGTTTGCGGCGGGTGGCATCACTGTCTATGCAGTGGGTGTTATTTACATGAAAACAAAGGAAGCGGTTGACCAGGCTTTCGACTACGCAAAAAAAGTAGGTGTAACGCTGATTGTGGGCGTGCCCAATCCTGAATTGATAGACTATGCGGAAGAAAAAGTAAAAAGCAGCAATATCAGGCTGGCCATTCATAACCATGGGCCGGAAGACAAGCTCTATCCCAGTCCGAAAAACGTATACGACCAGATAAAGAACCGCGATGAAAGGGTAGGGCTTTGTATTGATATTGGTCATTCTACCCGCGCCGGGCAAGACCCGGCCAAAGCCGTGCTGGAGTATAGCAAACGTGTTTTTGACCTGCACATCAAAGACGTGTCGGCCGCCGTTAAAGACGGCAAGGCCATTGAAATCGGGCGGGGTGTTATTGATTTTGCAGCCCTTGTAAAAGCGCTTGAAAAAATCAGGTACAAAGGCTATTGCAGCCTCGAATTTGAAAAAGATATGACTGATCCACTGCCCGGTATTGCAGAATCAGCCGGCTTTTTTAAGGGGGTGATAAAGACGGTGGGATAAGCACCTGCGGGCGGCTATTAATAAAGAAACAAGAAACAGGCGGAAGGCAGCCCTCTCTTTCGGAGAGGGGCCGAGATCTAATTCAACTGCAAATGTGGCAACCGGTAGGTAAGCCCATCCAGCACAAAAAGTTCATCGACCTCGTATATCCAGAATTTAAAAAGGGGCGATTGGGAAAGGTATTCGTCTACAGCAGCCTTGTCTTCCGCATTGATGGTGATCCAAATCCGCTTGCTCTCCAGTGAAACGGCGTAATGGTCAATCACCGCATTGTTGATCAGCGTATTGATATATTTTCGATGGCTTGGTATCAATGCGTTGATTTCCTCGTCGATCTCAAAACTAATGGTCACCTGAAATTTCTTTCTATCCATAAAGGGTACAACACTTTCCTTTATAACGGAAAAGGCCGTAAAAAGTTTCCTAAAAAAATCATAATTATCCGGAATTTATATTGTCCAGTCTACAATATTATTTATCCAGTCTTCCCGGCGCGGCGTAGTAATACGAATGTAATTATCCGTATAGCCTTCCATCATGGCCTTCCCGGAACAAGCTTCAAACAATACCCGGCGGGTTTGGCCGGCATGCTGGTGGGTAAAAGATTGCATTTTTAAATAAGAAAGATGGCGGAGTATTTTATTGCGTTCCAGGCGGGTATTAATGGGCACACTCGGTTTTATCTCGAGCGCTTTTGTATGATCTCGTTCGGAATAAGTGAAAACATGGAGGTAAGAAATATCCAGGTCCTGCAGAAAAGTACAGGTTTCATTGAAATCGGCATCTGATTCACCGGGAAAACCAACAATTATATCTACCCCAATGGCGCAATGCGGCATCAGTTCTTTGATCAGGCGCACGCGGTCTGCATACAATTCTTTTTTATAACGCCGGCGCATGAGCGCTAAAACAGGGTTGCTGCCGCTTTGCAGCGGGATGTGAAAATGCGGCATGAATTTATCGCTGCTGGCCACCCATTCAATGATCTCGTTGGTAAGCAGGTTGGGTTCAATGGATGATATCCGGTAGCGATCGATTCCGGATACCGCTTCCAATGCTTTTACCAGGTCAAAAAAACTTTCCTGGCTGTCGAGGCCCGCAGCGCCTTTGCCAAAATCGCCCAGGTTAACACCCGTGAGTATGATTTCTTTGATGCCTTTTGCCGCCAGTGCAGCGGCCGTTGCGGTTACATTTGCAATGGTATCACTGCGGCTTTTTCCCCTGGCCAGGGGTATGGTGCAGAAAGAGCAGTTGTAGTTGCAGCCATCCTGCACTTTTAAAAAGCTGCGGGTGCGGTCGTTTACAGAAAAGGAGGCATTGAAGCCAGTGACCTCGTCTATATCGCAGCTACAGATTTTGGCAGAATCGCCCTTGCTCAGCTCCTTTACATGTTGTACAATATTGAATTTCTCCGCGGCGCCCAATACAAGGTCTACGCCCGGTATAGCGGCAATTTCGGCTGGTTTTAGCTGGGCATAGCAGCCTGTGATCACGACCAGGCTTTCGGGTGTTTTGCGCTGGATGCGCCTTACCAGGTGCCGGCATTCCTTATCCGCATTGTCGGTAACCGAGCAGGTATTGATAACATATACATCAGCAGGCTCGTCGAAAGACCGCTTCTCAAAGCCATCATTCTCCAGCAACCGCGAAATGGCGGAGGTTTCTGAGAAATTCAGCTTACAACCCAGGGTATGAAAAGCGACTGTTTTTGCGGCTGCCATAAGAGGCGCGAAGTTACTTATTATATGTTATGTTGAATGCTGAATTTTCTTTGCTCCGCCCGGCAATGTTACCCAGCGGTAAAATAGAAAGTTTCTTTGCTGCTGTGTAAAAAATCTTTTAATGCGCTGGTAACTAAATTGCGATATTGCAGATCAAATGAAGAAAGCACTTCCCATTATTTTACTGGCACTCCTGGCCATTGTGGCCCTGGTGGTTAAAAGATGCCGCTCCACCGCTGCCACCAGTAAAAAAACAACTAAACCGGAGAAAGACAGTTTCGACCGCAACAGCAACCTCGACCGGCGGACAACTTTCCTTGAATACACCGAACATGCTAAATGCCGGATGGAATGCGGCCATATCACCCAGCAGACAATTGAATACATTTTAAAGAACGGCGACATCGATTCCGCCAGCAGCGAACTGAATGCCCATCCCTGCCCGGTATATGCATTACAGGCCTATACCAGCGAAAAACAACACCTGCGCATTATATTTTCGCAATGCGATTACAAGACAAAAGTGATCACCTGCATTAATATCGATTCTGCCCTTACCTGCAGCTGCCCCGGCGTGGGAACAAAATATGACCATTGATAAAACGGCCCCGCCATGAAAGGACTAAAGAAAACACTGCAGTTTTTTTACAGCGTCTACTGTATTCTGCTTTTTGTTTTACTGCTGCTGGTCATCTTCCCGCTGGTATTGCTGGCTTCTCTTTTTGGAAAAATACAGGGTGGTAATATCATCTATCGGATCTGCAGCGTTTGGGCCGATGCCTGGTTTTTTTTAATCGGGATGCGTTCGATCGTTATCCGCCGCAGCGTTCCGCCAGCACCTGGCAGCCAGTATATTTTTGTGGCCAATCATATTTCTTATATGGATGTGCCCATGATCGTAAAAGTGATCCGGCAACCGGTTCGTGCCCTGGGAAAAGCAGAACTGGCAAAAGTACCCCTATTTGGTTTTTTATACCGGTACGGCGCCATCCTGGTAGACAGGAGCAGTCCCGAAAACCGGAAGAAAAGTGTAGTGCAATTGAAATCAGTGTTGTTGAAGGGCATCTCGGTATTCATCTTTCCCGAAGGCACTTTTAATAAGACCGGTCAGCCATTGAAAGATTTTTACGATGGCGCCTTTCGCATTGCCATAGAAACACAAACACCCTTGCAGCCCATATTATTTCCGGACAGCCTGCGGCGCCTGCACTACAGCAGCGTGTTTTCTTTTACGCCCGGCAAATGCCGTTCTGTTTTCCTGGAGGAAGTGCCGGTAGCAGGATTGTTACCGGAAGACCTGCCGGCATTGAAACAACAGGTATATGAAAAAATGGAAAAAGCGCTGGTGGAAATGGCTGATTTTGGCATTTTGTGATCTCGGGGTTTCTTTCGCTGTAACTTCGCCTGTTATGTGCCGGATTCCTGCATGTATGTCGGGGCCGCGCAAGGGCAATCGCGATATCACAACATCTCAAAATCAGCAATACCCGTTTGGAACAGGAAGCAATTAATACGAACGAATTATTTCTAACAAAGAATACATTATTTGCCGAGATAATCATTCCGCTGGCGCTGCCGCGCAATTATACCTGGGCGGTGCCGGCTTTTTTACAAGACCAGGTAAAGCCTGGCTGCCGGGTAGAAGTTGCCCTGAAAAACAAGAAATACGCCGGTCTGGTAAAAAGGATCCATACAGACGCACCGGCTGCCTTTGCACCAAAAGAAATTGTAAATGTGCTGGATACGGAACCCATTGTCTTTGCACAGCAACAGGCATTCTGGGAATGGATGGCACACTATTATCTCTGCAGCGAAGGCGAAGTGATGCAGGCTGCATTGCCCACCCATTTCAAACTCAGCAGCGAGACCATCCTGTTATACAACGATGAAGCCGGCGATGATTTCAGCAGCCTCGACAACGAAGAATACCTGGTAGCGGAAGCCCTGCTGATAAAAAAAGAACTAAAACTGGCCGAAGTACAACAGTTACTGGATGCCAGCCATGTATACCCTGTTATCAAAAGACTGATAGATAAACGGGTTTGTTTTGTATGGGAAGAACTGCAGCATACGTATAAAGAAAAAAAAGAAACCTATGTATTGCTGAACCCGGCATACGATTCCGATGAACAACTCAGCGAATTGCTGAACAACTGGGGCCGGGCACCCAAACAAATGGAACTGCTGTTGTCTTTCCTGCACCTGTCAAAAACGGCCGGCGAAGTAACCCAGCCGGCCTTGCTGAAAAAATCAGGCGCTTCAGCTGCTCAACTAAAAGGCCTGGTAGATAAAAACGTATTGCTGCTGGAGAAGCGTTCTGTGGATCGGCTGAAATCCCTGCCCCGGAATATGCAGCTCGATTTTGTACTGAGTTCCGCACAGGCGGCAGCCTTACAGGAATTGCGTATTCATTTTGAGCAGAAAAATGTTTGCCTGTTGCACGGCGTCACATCCAGCGGCAAAACACAGGTGTACATGAAACTGATGGAGGAAATGCTGTTGCAGGGTAAGCAGGTGCTCTATATGCTGCCGGAAATAGCACTAACGGCACAGATCATACGCCGTTTACAGAAACATTTCGGCGGCTATATACTGATCTATCATTCCAAATTCAGCCAGAATGAGCGCCTTGAAATCTGGAACAAGGTAAAAACCGGCGAAGCGCGCATTGTACTGGGCGCCCGTTCTTCCCTATTCCTGCCTTTTCACAACCTGGGGCTGGTGATCTGCGATGAGGAACATGATACCTCGTATAAGCAACAGGAGCCAGCACCCCGTTATCATGCGCGCGATGCCGCCGTTTACTTTGCCTCCCTGTTTGGGGCAAAAGTATTACTGGGGAGTGCCACGCCTTCCATAGAAAGTTATTACAATGCCGCCAGCGGAAAATATGCATTGACGGAGCTGACCGAACGTTTCGGTCATATACCCATGCCGGTGATCGATATGATCGATACCCGGCAACTGAAAACCCCCGATAAAAGCAAGGTCATCATATCTGTACCCATGCAGGAGGGCATAACGGCCAGCCTGGAAAAAGGGCGCCAGGTAATCCTGTTCCAGAACCGGCGGGGCTATTCGCCTTACCAGGTTTGCCAGAGCTGCGGCTGGATACCCCATTGCACGCAATGCGATGTATCGCTCAGCTACCATAAAACAAAAGGCAAGCTGCTTTGCCATTATTGCGGTACCGTATACCCGCTGGTACATACCTGTGAGGCCTGCGGTAATCATTTGTTTGCACAACAGAATTTTGGCACAGAACGCATAGAAGAACATTTGCAGGAATTGTTTCCGCAGGCCAAACTGGCCCGTATGGACGCAGACAGCATTAAAGGCAAGCATGGCCACGATGCACTGATACAATTATTTGAACAGGCACGCATCGATATACTGGTGGGCACCCAAATGGTAGTAAAGGGTCTTGATTTTGACAATGTTGAATTGGTGGGTATCCTGGATGCGGACGCCATTTTAGGGTTCACCGATTTCAGGGTTAATGAAAGAGGTTTTCAACTGATAGAGCAGGTGAGTGGACGTGCCGGCAGAAAGGATATACCCGGAAAAGTGCTGATACAGGTACGCAACCCGCAACACCCGGTACTGCTAAAAGCACAGCAGCACGATTATAAAAGTTTTTACCAGGAAGAGATCGAAGGTCGCCGGCAATTTTTTTACCCGCCCTTTTCGCGCATCATCAATATCCTGTTCCGGCACCGGGATGCAGATACGGTAAATGCAGCAGCTCTTTTCTTTGCGGCACAGCTGAAACCTTATTTATCTGCCTATATGATTGGCCCGGCCCAGCCGGTGGTCAACAGGGTGCGTAACCTGTTCCTGATGGAGCTGATGCTGAAACTACCCAAAGACAGCCACAGCCTGCAACAGGCCAAGCAGCTCATCTATACATCAACGGCCATGATGCATGCCGACAAAAGATTCAGGAGTGTACAGGTGGTGCCGGATATTGATCCGGTTTAACCAAAGTTCATCATTCGAAATTCCCGGTTCGTTCGCATTGTAATGGGTGCATGTATTGTAAAAGTCATCCGGAACTTACAAGCAGCATAAAAACTATATTACTGAACGGTGTAATTCTCCTTTCAGGGGTTAGGGGCTGGCAAAAAAATAAGCCCGATGTAGACACAACGGGCTTATCGGTATTATGTACCTAATTAATGCGATGCGAATATATTATTT
>CAXTMV010000239.1:0-8427 GCA_964245425.1 uncultured Flavihumibacter sp.
TGTATGAAAGCTGTATAGGCAGGCCGATTGCACTTAACAAATAAAATACAGTAATCTTCAAATTATCATTCCCCCCTTGCATTCATTTCAGCGTATTTTTATTTTCTCGTAAAAAGATTTCAGGATAAGGTTGCCAACAGGCTATCCAGGTTGTTCATTGCCATGGTATATCCTTGTTTGAAGCCCCTTGCCATGATCATCTCTAATACGGCAGCGGTTGCATATTTGATGGTTGTCTTAACGGTTGTAATACTATTTGCTTCCCTAAAATCTAAGTTGTTTTCTGAACTATCAAAAGCCGTATTTATATTACCATTCTCGTCCGAGAAATTTGTCCGCATTTTAAAATTCGTTTTTGGCGTAATGGCAGTAAATTCCTGGATAGACCAATGTTGTTCTCCTTGCGGATTGGTCATAGAATACAGTCTTCGTCCGCCCACCTCAAACGTCATGTATTTGGTGTGTAATACCCAGGGCTGCGGCGCGCCCCATTTGTCAAGAATTTCCTGCTGCGTAAAAGCGCCCCAAACCAATGAAAGCCCGGCGGCGAACTCTTTAACCATGAATACCGAATTATTTGTTTTATCAACGGTAAACTCAAATCCTAATGTATTGCTCATTTTAATCTTTTTTATTTTTGATGCGATTTTGCTACTGAATGAGGCTGCGGGCATTTTCAATCATTCCGGAGGCTATTTACCGGGTTGGCCCTGGCGGCCTTGATGGCCTGGAAACAGATGGTGGCAAAAGCGATTAATATTGTGATCACCAAAACGACCAGGAATATCCACCAGCTGATATTTACCCTGTAAGCAAAATCCTGCAACCAATTATGCATGGCCCACCAGCCAAGGGGCAGGGCAATAAGCGCCGATATCAAAACCAGCTTTAAAAAATCGAGGGAGAGCATACCTACAATGCCCCCCGTATTAGCGCCCAGTACTTTTCTGATGCCGATCTCTTTCGTGCGCTGCGCTGCGGCAAAAGTTATTAAGCCAAATAGTCCCAGGCAGGCAATCAACACCGCCAGTACCGCAAAGCTGATAAATATCTGCGCGGTCTTTTGTTCGGCCGTGTATAATTTGTTGAAGTCTTCATCCATAAATGAATAATCAAATACTTCCGTTCCGGCCATCGCCTGCCATTTATTTTTTATGCCCGCTACGGCAGCATTCATATCTGTGGTCTTCAGCCGTACGCTCAGGTTGCGATTGCTTTTTTGCAAAACAAAAGACAGGGGTGTTACTACTTCGCGCAGCGAACTGAAATTAAAACTTTTTACCACACCAATGATATGATAAATAATCAGGTTTTTTGTTTTGGGATCATCAATGGAGTAAAGGTTCTTATTTAGCAGGTCCTTAACATGAAGAAATTTTGCCGCAGCTTCGTTAATGATGATAGCAGAAGAATCTGTAGCCAGGTCAGCGGAAAAATTGCGCCCCTGCTCCATTTGCATACCGAGGGTGGGAATATAGCGATCATCTACCCGCCAGCGCTGCATACCCATGGCCGATGACTGATCCAGCGCAGGCGAGGTAAAAAAAACATCATTGTCGCGGTTATAGTTGACCGGTAAAAATCCGCTCAGGCTGGCATTCTGCACGCCGCTTAGTTGCAACAACTCATTCCGGAAAGTAATCGCTTGCTGTGCCAGTACATCCGTATGGTTGATCACCAGTACCTGGCTGCGGTCGAAGCCTACATCCTTATGCTGTATATAGCTGAGCTGTCGATAAATGATGACCGTTCCGAAAATCAACACAATTGAAATAATGAACTGGAAAACCACCAGTGAACTACGCAGCCAGGATCTTTTGAACCCGCCGGATAGTTTTCCTTTTAATACTGCAATGGGCTGGAAAGATGACAGAAAAAAAGCCGGATACGCACCTGCCAGCAAACCCACTATGATAATCGTGGGCAGCAGCATCAATAGAATGGAAGGGCTGAACAGGGTGCTGTACGCAATTGTTTTTGCAGCCAACTGGTTAAAATAGGGCAGCAAGAGCGAGGCCAGGCCTACTGCCAGCAGCATCGACAGCATACTGATCAGCAGCGATTCTGCCAGGAACTGCTGTACCAGGTTCTTTTTTAAGGAACCCAATACTTTCCTGACACCCACTTCCTTGGCCCTGTTGGCGGAACGGGCAGTAGACAGGTTCATAAAATTAACGCAGGCGATCAGCAGGATCAGTATGGCAATACCTGAAAATATATAAACCACCTGTGCATTCCCGTTTCCGTCCAGCTCTCCCACTTTGTTTGAATGCAGGTGAATATCTGTCAGGGGTGTGAGGCTGCTGCGAACATAACCGCCGCTTTTTTTAAAGTCCTGCATATTCATGCCGATTACGTTTTGCAACAGTGGCGCCGTATATTTTTCCAGCATGGCATCTGTTTGTTCGCCCAGTTGTTTCAGATCTGCATGATCCCTTACCAATACATACGTATTGTAGTTTTCACTGAGCCAGTTATCATTTCGGCTGTCGGCGCTTTCTGAAAAAGGCAGGAAAAAATCGAAATTGAAATGAGATTGCACCGGGATGTCTTTTATGACGGCTGTTATTTTATAACTCGCGGTGTCATTGATCAGCATTGTCTTCCCTGCCACCTGGATGGAGTTAAAATATTTCCGTGCTATTTTTTCGGTTATTACCATCGAATGCGGTTCTACCAGCGCCGTTGCCGCATCGCCTGCCAGCAACGGCAGCGTAAACACTTTGAACAGGGTAGAATCGCCATACCCGACCCGTCCTTCACGGATGTTTTCATTTCCTTTCTTTACAGAGAAACTGCCTCCCCAGCTCAGACGGGTGTATTGTTCCACCTGTGGCAGTTCTTTTGCCATGGTAATGCCCATCAGTGCCGGCGCCTGGGCCAGGTCATAATGGTTGTCGCCAAACCTAACCTCATTATTAACCCGGTAAATGCGATCTGCCTTCAGGTTGTATTTATCGAAACTCCGTTCGTCCTTTACATATAAAAGGATCAGCAGACAGGTTGCCAGGCCGGCCGCCAGCCCCAGCATGTTAATGGCGGAATAGAACTTATCCTTTACCAGGTTTCGGAAGGCAGTTCTGAAATAGTTTTTAAGCATGGCTGTCCGTTATTTGTTTAGTTAGAGAAATGGGTAGGACGAATCAGCAGGCATTTAAGTTACAGAAAAATGGGGGAATTGGCCTTCCGGATACCCTTCCGTCCTGTGTAATTGGTGACCGGGGCTTCATTAGCGTGACGAGCGGTATAATTGAAGGAATGTCTGAAGAACGTTGGGAACGGTTATTCCTTCATCGTAAAAAACCTGCTATTTTGTAGAACAGCAGGTTTTTGAAATTCTTATTTTAAAAAATCAGGACAGTAAATCCTCCAGCTGATCAAGACCTTTAGAAAATCCCTGTTCGAATCCTGTTTTTAATATTTTATCCATATCCGCTTTGCTGTCAAAACTGAGCTCTGTTTCTATCCTGGTTCCGTCGCCGGTTTTAACAAAACTGTTTTTCCAATGCGTAGAAGGCATAGCGCCATTTTTATTCCCTTTGTCATCTGTGAACAAATCGGTTGCCCTGAATTCCAAAGGAGCCTTAATGCTGGTAAATTCCACTTTATCCCACTGCTCCTCTCCTTCTGGTCCTTGCATTTTGTAAACCCATGAGCCACCCTCCCTGAAATCCATTGTTTTTGTTACTGCGTTCCAGGGCTTGGGTCCCCACCATTTGTCCAACTGCGCGGCCGTGGTCCACGCTGCCCATACCTGTTCTACCGGTGCATTTATTTCTTTTGTAACAAGAATTTTCTTGGCTTCCGCATTTTTTATAAAGCGGGCTTCATTTTTCGTAATCATAATCAATTGTTTTAATGAATGGATATGATACTATTCATATACTACAGGCTCATAAATCACGCCAGTTTAAGACCTCTGGTTGTGGATATTTTGCTACAATGCTCTTGGAAGTTTGGCCCGGGCAATCAAAAAATTGCCCTATTAGTATTATTAATGAAAGGTTGGATAATTTATCTTAAAAAATCTTATGCTTTCAGTCTTCTATTTTGTTTAGCCCCTGCTCTGCCAGCCTGGCTAATCCTTCTTTCATCGCCTTAACTTTTTCGGCTGAGTGGCCTTGCCATAGAGTAACTTCCCCAACCACCCGGAATGAATGCTGCGATCGATAAGATTTTGTTGGATTACCGGGGAATTTTTTATCGGTTAGATTCGGGTCATCTTCGATGGGACCTGTGGGCTCTACCAGGTATATTCTTTCATCTTTTTCACCTAGCGCCAGTTCAGCGCCCCAAATGGCTGCGTCGAGCGTAGCAGTAAGATAAATGTATTTGGCTTTTTCCTTTTGTGCAAAGTTTGATTCAAGCCCAATCGTAATAAGATCACCCATTTTCAGATCGGCCTTTGTACCATGAAAAAATGTCTGCGAGAAAACGGTTGCACTGGCTGAAGCCTGTTCATCAGCTTTGTTATTTTCATTCATGGGGAGTAGTTTGATTATTATTATGAGCTTTTCTGCTCTTCAAAATAATACTGAAAAAATCAATTGGAAAAACAGGACACCTCATTGAAGTGGATAGCAAGTCTATTCAGAAAGCCGAAAGTATTTACCGGGTGTTCATCCTGTTTTATACAATCTCCCACCTGTTATCTTTGTCTTTGGCATAGGTAAGTCCATTGCTCATTTCATGTACATCGCGATTGTTTTCAAAGGAGGATTTCTTTGCGTAGACCCGGATACCATTGTTTTCCCTGGTCAGGTGAATAATCAAGGCAGGCAGCGTGCCTGCCACATCGTGCAGCCACTGACTCTCTTCTTCTCGTACAAATGCCTGGCTCATGCTGTTACTTTTTTTTATCAAGGAAGAATGGCGCCATCATGCAAACCATTGTTCAGAAAGATGAATGATTAGTAGTCGCCTGTTTACGAAATGGAACCGTCCTTTGCCATTAGATCTACAAACCTAAATATATTTTCGTAATTTCTGGCCCTATTCCCAAATCGTACCGAAAAAATCAGTGATATGGATCATACAAAAAGCGCGTTACTGGTAATCGATATGCAAAACGATTTTATGACTGGTGGCGCACTGGCTGTCACAAACGCGGAAGAACTGATCATGCCCATTAACAACCTGATGCGGCGCGATTGGGGCCTCGTGGTGGCATCAAAAGACTGGCATCCTTCCGATCATATATCCTTTGCTTCCAGTCACCCGGGAAGGACGCTGTTCGAAGAAATAGTATTGCCCAATGTCAGCAGGCAGGTTTTATGGCCGGACCACTGTGTTCAAAACAGCTTCGGGGCTGAGCTGCACACAGCTATTGACCAGTCGTTAATAAACAATTATATATTAAAAGGACAATATCTACAAGTTGACAGCTATTCTGCTTTTTTTGACAATAATCATTCAAATAAAACGGAATTAGACAGCCTGCTCAAAGCGAATGGCATAACTGGTATATACGTTGTGGGGCTGGCCGGTGATTATTGTGTAAAGTCCACTGCCCTGGATGGAAAAAAACTGGGCTATCAAACCTATTTTGTTGCCGATGCCACCCGGATGGTAAATCCTTCATTGGCAACCTTGCTGTACGATGAATTAAGCGCTGCGGAAGTGAGTATGGTCAGAATAGCAGCTATTGATTAATACTGGTTGTTGGTTTAAGAACCTCACATAACATACTTTAATTTTGCAGAGGATGGTTTTGGAAGGAGAAGTGGAAATAAAAACAAGCGCTGGCACTTATACCGCAGGCAAGGGCGCTTTTGCTAATATTCCCCTGGGTGGGCTGGTGCATTGTTTCAAAAATAATACCAATCAAATGGCGCATCTCTGGTGCGTGGTGGTGCCGGCGGGGCTGGAGCAGTTTTTTGAAGCGATCGGAGAACCCGCGCCGTTTGGTACTTTTATTGAACCGACTTTAATGACAGAAGAGATGCAAAAAAAATTACAGGTCATTGCAGAAAAATAGGGTCAACAGTTATTTCCGCCCGGTTACCTCCACAAGTAGCGCATTTAAAATAGGCAAAAGCATGGTGGCGCAGGAAATGATACATTTATCGGAAGTTCCCACTGTATACATCAAGAGCGATCGATGCTGGGCCGGCTCACTTTACTGCTATGCAGGTAACAGGATTTTGTATCACCCTTTATACCAATTATTCTTGTGCGCCATATGAATGATCTGCGCTTTAGATTGCACCTGTAATTTCTCATAGAGGTTGGCAATGTGCTTCCGGACCGTCATCACGCTGATATCAAGCAAAACGGCAATCCGTTTGGCATCCTGGCCGCTAACCGTATATTGCAATATCTCTTTTTCCCTTTCGGTTAATATTTGTGGCAGCGGTGATTGCTTTTGATCGGCCTGCCTGCCGGGCGCACTTAACAATTGCAGTGTTTTGCGGGCAATGCCGGGGCTCATGGGCGCACCACCCAGGTGCAGCACATTGTGAATAGCTTCCTCCAAAACCGTATGGGGTTCATGCTTCAATAAATAACCCGATGCCCCGGCACGGATGGCCTCAAATATTTTTTCATCATCGTCAAAAACCGTCAGCACGATAAAATGGATCTGCGGATACATAGACAGGGCGATGGCAATGGTATGAATACCGTTGAGCCGGGGCATCTCGATATCCATAAATACTACCTGCGGCAATTGCCGGTCTTCCAGGTTTTTTAATTTGACCAGGCAGTCCTGGCCATCGCTGGCAATAAATACCAGCTGCCAGTCTGGGTGCAATTGTACATGCTGCCGGAATGTGGTGCGGTTTACCGGGCTGTCTTCTACCAATGCAATGCGTGTGCTATTGTTGGGCTGCATCCGGTAAAGTTCAGCAATGTTTTTTTACCGGGCAATACCTAATTTATGGTAGCGGGTTCCAGGACCAGTGAAAGGCATAAGGAACCAGCCGCCTCTACTACAAACTATGTAGTGCGCTACACTATTTTACGTATTGTGCGCTTGCATTTTTATCAGCAGGTTTGCAATACGAAATACAATACTGCCTGAATTAACCAACCGACCGTTATCCTCCGTCACCATCCACCAGTCCTTTACATTTTTTATTAAAACATCCTGTATGACAAAGAGATTTTACTCGTTGGTAGCATTGTTGTGCGTTGTAGCGGGCACCCTCCAGGCGCAGAACATCTTTACCGTATCAAGCGCACCGGGGGCAAAGGCCAATTTCAAAACCCTGCAGGGCGCCATTGACACGGTACCGGCCGGCAGCACACTGTACCTGATGCCCAGCCCTTTCAATTACGGCAATGCAGTGCTCACCAAGACCCTGGTTATCTATGGAACAGGCTTTTTCCTGGGCCAAAACGCCGAACCCAATACCCAACCTACTATTGCCCCGGTGTTGATCAATACCCTTACTTTTCGGCCCGGCAGCGATAATAGTTATGTAGAAGGTGTTCAGCTGTCGGTTGCCACGCCCGACAGGCTCACTGGTACCCGGGTAGAGCTTGATACTGTTTCAAACATAACCCTGTCGAGGTGCTTTATTACGCCCACTTCTTACTTATTGGGTAATGGCGCAAATGTGGCCACCTTTTTTGTTTTGCAGGCGGCTAACAACTGCCGGATAAAACAATGCTACCTGCAAAGCGTAACCGATTACGGAATGGGCCTCTTTGTAACCACCACCGGTTTTTCCGGCCTGCAATGCAACAACAATATCATTGATTTCCGTAACCTGGGCAATGCCGCATTCAGGATAAACAATGCCGTAGATGGAGGGCATCGTTGCCCGGGTGCCGCTAGTTTTGCCAACAGTTCAGGAAATAGTTTTACCAACAATACATTTATTATTGATGTTTATAACAGCAATTTCGCCAACCTCGACTATACCAATAATATCTTCTACAATATCGGTACCGATAGTATGGAGATCAATGGCGGATGCAGTTATGGCTTCGGCAGCAATATTAACCTGGGCGGCAATAACCTGAATAATATTTCCAATGTGCCCAATATGTTCAGCAGCAGCCCAGGCAGCAATTACCAGGCAATAAATGCACTGGATGCAACTTTTGTTCAATCGCTGGCCGGCACCCATTCTACGGATCAGCAGTGGATGCTGCAGCCCGGCGCAATGGCGGCCACATTTGGCCTGGGCGGAACCGCCTGCGGCGCATTCGGCGGCAGCATGCCTTACGCGCTGTCCGGCATACCCGCCATCCCGGATATTTACAGCATTGCCATCCCCAACCAGGCTACCGCACCAGGCAGCATGACCATTCATATTAAAGCCAGGGCAAATAACTAACTATCTAATACAACCGCTCATGATAAAAATATTTTTACTACTCGGATTATTGCCCCTGGCCACCATGGCCCAGCACACCGTAACGGTTTGTAACGACCCGGCCATCAAGGCAGATTTCGCCAGTTTACAACTGGCGGCAGAC
>CAXTMV010000239.1:8437-8693 GCA_964245425.1 uncultured Flavihumibacter sp.
CGCAGCTGAAGGCAGCTTTGTCTATGTATTTCCCAGTGCCACCAGTTATGGATCCGTTACGGTAAAAAAAAAGCTGGCGTTGTTCGGGACCGGCTTCCTGCTCGATCAAAATGCCACACCCGCCACCAACCCCAATACCAATGGGGTAGTATTGGATGCGATCACCTTCAGTCCTGGCAGTGACAACAGTATTGTTGAAGGCATGCAGTTCAGTGGCAACCTGGATCCCACTGGTAATTACCGGGTGTTACTAGAC
>CAXTMV010000240.1:0-6223 GCA_964245425.1 uncultured Flavihumibacter sp.
ATTAATAAGGGGTTAAAAGTTTAGACCGCCGGTAAGTGGCGGCGGGCCATTGCAAGCTGGTATTGCAGGTAAAGGAAAAAGAAAAGGAAGGGATAGACTTTCAAATGATATTCTTTAAAAACCCGGTGAAAAAGAACAGGAAAAAGATCAGAAGGTAATAGGTAGACAAATGCCAGCAAGCCGCCGATTATCCAGCGATTTCTCCTGCTGTAGCCATCGACCGCAGACCAGCAGGCGAAGCCCGTTACAGCCAGCTGGTAGGTGGGTGATTCCGCGGCCCGGTTAAACAGCACCACCCAAAGAAAAAGATAACAGCATAAGAGCCCGCGGAAATGAAATTGTTTTTTTAGTTCGGGATAACGTAGGGCCATGCCGATACTGGTACAAAGCAGCAATAAGCCGGCGATGGTAACCAGCAGTTCGGCCATATGTGTTTTACCCAATATGCCGATAACAGACATGCCCTCCTTAATCTCATCGCTGCTGATCATTTTCAGCCAGTCGGTATACAGGGTAACAGTCTCCCTCAACGAAACAAATAGCAGGGGCAGGGCAGAAATAATAAGCCCCCATAGAATAGCATAACCCAGGAATTTCAATTTACCGGGATAAAACAAAAACAGCAGGCCCGTGATACCTCCGTATCCTTTTATGCAAAAAGCCATCACCGTAAAAAAAGCGGCCCAGGCCGGTTTTTCTTTTTCGAAACAGATAAATGCAAACAGCATCAGCGCCGCTAAAAAAATATTGGTTTGCACATATTGCTGGTTGTTTACCAGTTCAGCGAAAACCAGCAGCAGGGTAATTTTTTTTGCGGCAGCGCTGATCACCGGAAATAATTGTACCGCCCTGATAAAAGCCAGGGTACTTAAAAGAGTAAAAGCACACAGCGACAGTTTGAAAGGTAAAAATGCAAAAGGTAGAAAGAGCACCGGGAACGCAGGATAGTAAAGAAAATAATCATCGTATTGAGCAGGGTAAGGGGCATACAGGGGCTGGTGCGCCAGCAGGTGCTGCGAAGAATAACGGAAGATAACAAAATTATTGTCGGCGTTGTGAATGACCTGGTAACAGGTGATACAGGTTACAAGGGCAAAAAGCGGGTATACCCACTGCTGCCACTGTTTGCCCCTGTATAATTTACGCATAGTGTAGGCCATTGGGCAAAGTAAGGATTGATCTGTTAGAAGGTCTTTGTGCTGCTGCCTTCGGCGGGCACCGGCCGGAGATCAACTTATAATTCCAGCAATGTTTTTACGGGGTCTTTGCCGAACAACAACAAATCAGGATTTTCAAGCAATTCTTTTACGCGCACCAGGAAGCTCACGGATTCACGTCCGTCAATGATACGGTGATCATAGCTGAGCGCCAGGTACATCATGGGTTTTATAACCACCTGGCCGTTGATAGCCATGGGTCGTTCCTGTATTTTGTGCATGCCTAATATAGCGCTCTGCGGAATGTTTATAATAGGTGTGCTCATCAATGAGCCAAAAACGCCGCCATTTGTAATGGTAAAAGTGCCACCGGTCATTTCTTCAATGGTCAGCTTGCTTTCTTTCGCCTTTGTTGCCAGTTCCACTACTTTCTTTTCAATTTCCGCCATGCTTAAACTTTCCGCATTGCGGATCACTGGCACTACCAGCCCGCGGGGTGCGGATACAGCAATGGAGATATCGCAATAATCGTGGTAAATGATGGAATCGTTGTCTAAATAAGCGTTCACCGATGGCCATTCCTGTAAAGCAAAACAGGCAGCCTTGGTAAAAAAACTCATGAAGCCAAGGTTCACCCCATGCTTTTTATTGAAGGTCTCTTTGTATTTGGCGCGCAGGTCCATGATCGGCTTCATATCCACTTCATTGAAAGTGGTGAGCATGGCCGTGGTATTCTTGGCTTCTACCAGGCGGCGGCTGATGGTCTTGCGCAGGTTACTCATTTTCTCGGGCTTGTCGCTGCGCGAAAACGCCTGTTTGCCCGGTATTCGGCCCGGGCTGTTCAAGGCTGCCAGCACATCTTCTTTCAGGATCTTGCCATTGGTACCCGAGGGCGTAATGCTGGAAGGACTTAGTTTTTTATCGGCGATGATGGCGGAAGCTACAGGGGTTGCTTTGACCTCAGAACCCCCAACAACCCCCGCAGCCCCTACAGGAGAGCTTGTATCATTTCCTGCAATGATTTTTTTGTCATCTTGTTTGGGTGTGCCGTTGCTGGTTGCGTTGGGTGCGGCTGCTCCTAATTCCTGACCCACGCCTGCCGCCTCATCACTCAAGACCGGCTTTGCTGCTGTTTCATCAATAGAAGCCAGTGTATCGCCAATTTTAAGCGTATCACCTTCTTTGGCCGTTGTTTTTAAAATGCCTGCTTTTTCTGCATTTACTTCAAAAGTGGCTTTTTCACTTTCCAGTTCAGCAATTACTTCGTCCCGGTCTACGTAGTCGCCATCTTTTTTATTCCATTTAAGCAGGGTTACTTCGCTGATAGACTCGCCCACGGTAGGAACTTTTATATCGATCATAAAACGCTTTTATATTTTAGCAGCCGGTTACTGCCTGCTGCCGGTGCGCAAATTTATAAATTAAATAATTAAAGGGCCGCCGGTTCATCAGATAGAAAACGCCGTATCGATGATCTCAGCCTGTTCCTGCTGGTGCACTTTATTATAACCGGTTGCGGTAGACGCACTCGGCTGCCGGCTGATAACACCGTAATTAATGCTTTTGAGGTTCATCTGCAGGTAAGAAGCGGCGCCCATATTCAGCGGTTCTTCCTGTACCCAAAACCAGGTAGCCCTGTTGTAGCGACCGTACAATGCTTCCAGCTGTTTAACAGGCAGCGGGTATAACTGTTCCACCCTGAGGACGGCGGTATCCTTCCTGTTTTCCTTCTGCTGGCGTTCTGCCAGGTCGAAATATATCTTGCCACTGCAGAACAACACTTTTTTTACCTGGCCGGCATCTGTAATAAAGGGATCATCGAGTGTTTCCTGGAAACGGCGGATTATAAATTCACTGGTCAGTGAATAGCTGCCCGGGTGGCGCAGGTTGGCCTTGGGAGAGAAATTGATCAGTGGTTTGCGGAAAGACCATTTTATCTGCCTGCGCAGCAGGTGAAATAAATTGGATGCCGTGGTAATATTCGTTATCACCATATTTAATTCTGCGCACATTTGTAAAAAACGTTCCAGCCGGGCGCTGCTGTGTTCGGGGCCCTGGCCTTCATATCCATGGGGCAGCAGCATGGTTACGCCGTTCATCCTGTTCCATTTTTGTTCGCCGGCGGCAATAAACTGGTCGATCATGGTTTGTGCGCCATTGCAGAAATCGCCAAATTGCGCCTCCCATAGAACCAGGGCATTGGGGTTGGCCATTGCGTAGCCGTATTCAAAACCCAGCACACCGTATTCGCTCAGTAATGAATTGTAAATCCTGAATTGCCCGCTGGCGCCATCCAGGCGGCTGAGGCGGTTATAGGCTTTGTCGGTTGCTTCATCGCGAAGCACTGCGTGCCGGTGAGAAAAAGTACCGCGGCGTACATCCTGGCCGCTCATTCTTACGTCATGGCCATCCAGTAACAAGCTGGCATAGGCCATCAGCTCGCCGGTTGCCCAGTCTACCTTCCCTTCTTCATTGAATAATTTTATTTTATCCTGGATGATTTTTTCTACTTTTTTCAATGGCTTAAAATCAGCGGGCCAGGACATGAGTGCGTCGAATATTTTTTTAAAATCCGATTCGCTGATGGCCGTTACCGGGCTCTGGTCAAAATCTTCCTGGGTGGCGCGGCGCATGCTTTTCCATACCAGTTCCGGCTGCTGGTATTTATAGGGGAGGGGATTTTGTTTTACCTCGTCGAGCCGTTCCTGCAAATCGCCCCAGAATTTTTTCTCCATCTCTTTCGCCAGATCTTTTGCATCGGCTTCTCCATTTTCCAGCAGATAGCTGGTATATACTTCGCGCGGATTGGGGTGTTTATCTATCAGTGCATACAATTGCGGTTGTGTAAACTTCGGATCATCGCCTTCATTATGTCCATGGCGGCGGTAGCAGACCATATCGATGAATACATCCGAATTGAATTCCTGGCGGTAGCGGGTGGCTATCTCGACACATTTAACCACCGCTTCTGCATCGTCTCCGTTGATGTGCATCACGGGTGCCTGAACGGCCGCGGCCAGTGAAGTGCAGTAATCGGAGCTGCGGGCATCGTCAAAATCGGTGGTAAAGCCAATCTGGTTATTGATAACAAAATGAATGGTGCCACCGGTCAGGTAGCCATCCAGGTTACACATCTGCAATACCTCGTACACAATACCCTGTCCTGCAACAGAAGCATCGCCATGTATCAGGATGGGGAGTATCTTATCGTAATCGCTTTTATACAATACATCGGCCTTGGCCCTTGCAAAACCTACTACCACGGGGTCTACTGCTTCCAGGTGAGAAGGATTGGGCATCAGTTTAAGGTGGATGGTTTTACCGGCGGGTGTTACCAGTTCGCTGCCATAACCCATATGGTATTTTACATCGCCGCTGCCCATGGTCTGGTCCATTTTGGCCGTTCCTTCAAACTCGCTGAAGATCTGCTCATACGTTTTACCCATGATGTTGGCCAGTATGTTCAGGCGGCCACGATGGGCCATGCCAATCACAACTTCCTGCACATCCAGGTCGGCTGCCGTGTTAATGATAGCATCCAGTCCTGCGATGGTGGTCTCGCCGCCTTCCAGTGAAAAGCGTTTCTGCCCAACGTATTTGGTATGCAGAAATTTTTCGAACATAACGCCCTGGTTCAGTTTCTCCAGGATCCTTTTTTTCTTTTCAAGTGTCAGGGGATCCAGAAATTTCTTTTCAATTTCATTGGTGAGCCAGTCTACTTTTTTCTGATCGCTGATGTATTTAAATTCAATGCCGACGTGTGAGGCATAGCATTTTTCCAGGTGCTCAATGATTTTGCGAAGGGTGGTGGTTCCCAGGCCAATCATTTTACCTGCCTGGAAATCTTTATCGAGATCTGCTTCGGTAAAGCCGTAAAACCGGAGATCGATATTGGCGCCCCGGTCTTTTCGGGTACGGATGGGATTTGTTTTTGCCAGCAGGTGACCCTTGTTCCGGTAGCCCAGTATCATCCGGTAAGCCCTAATCTCATACATCCAGTCTGTAGCGCCGGCGGTTGTTGCAGGCGTGGTTGCCAGCGCAATGCCGTTGGCGCCATCGGTTCCGTTTTTGCCATTGCTGCTGCCATTGCCAATGGCAAAATCAAAACCCTCAAAAAACTTTTTTAGTTCAGGATCAACACTATTGGGGTCTTTTGCATAATCCTGGTACAAGCCTTCTATGAACTGGGGATGGGAACTGGTGATATATGAGAAATCCTTCATGCCAAACAAACTTTTTATGGGTTACAAATATCGGTTAAAATACTGAACCTTAACTGGTATTGCAAACAGCTTCCGGCTTATTTTTACGGCGGTTGCGCAACGGCCGGGCGGTATTTTATATTTTGATGGCTTGAATCGGCTGCCGGCAGCCAGGAAATTACCGGCTTTTCTAAAATTTTATAGAATATTGTTCCGTTTTCAATCGTATTTCCCTACCTTTGCCGTCCTAAATTTTTAGAACAAATGGCTAATCATAAGGCTACCCAGAAAGATGTGCGTCAGGCAGGCAAACGCCGCGAAAGAAATAAGTATTACGGTAAAACAACCCGCAATGCCATCCGCGATCTGAAAGAAGTAAAAGAAACCAACGCCGCGGGCGAGGCATTGCCCAAGGTAGCTTCCATGATCGACAAGCTGGCCAAAAAAGGTATTATCCATAAGAACAAGGCCGCCAACCTTAAGAGAAAGCTGGCCAAGAAAGTGAATACCCTGGCTAAATAAGCCATTATATATCTTCTTTATAAAAGCATTCCGCCCTGCGGGGTGCTTTTGTTATTTACACCCGGTACCATCACCGCCAGTTGATGCATAATGGGTATTTAAGTAATTTTGGGTATGACAAGACTTGTTTTGCCCTTTATTGCATTAATGATAGCCACCAACGGGCGGGCCCAGCAAGACAGCATTCGTAAATACCTGGATGCTGACCTGCATTTTACCACGAAAAGAGATTTTGTATATGCCGGCATGGAAGTAAAGGCTGGTGACCACTGGATGTTATATGTAGTGTATCCCGACACAAGCGCCCTGATAAAGATTTATTATAAAGATGCAGCGCTGAAT
>CAXTMV010000240.1:6233-8498 GCA_964245425.1 uncultured Flavihumibacter sp.
ATTAAAAGACGAAGGGGATGTTACCAACAATCATTTTTCAGGTTTGTGGCAGACCTGGTACGCCAATGGCTTTCAGGAGAGCAGCCACCGGTACGAATACAACAATGCCATGGTGACCGGCGGCGACCCGGTGCACGAAAATTCGCCGGCCCGGTTCCAGAGCGTGCTTGAAAAAATTACGCTGGAGGGCGTAAAAGAAGGGCCTTCTACCGAATGGTATGAAAACGGCATCAAAGAATCGGTTGTTAATTATCATCATGATACGCTGTCTGGTAAATGCAGCTGGTACCGCCCAAATGGTAAGCCCAGCAGTGTAGAGACCTATACCAATGGCAAGGTAACAGAACTGGAATGCTACGACACGTCCGGCCAGTATACCGGCGCCACCTGTAGCATATCCAAATTGCCGGTCTTTATACATCCCGTTTTTTCGGTACTGGATTATATTGAAAACGAACTGCACAAAGAAAGACACCGGGGGATTACCAATTATGGCGAGGCGGTCGTCCATTTTACCGTTACCCAAAAGGGCACCGTTACCAACCTGGTGATCGCCAGTTCCCCGGATGCCACCTTGAGCAGGCTTATCACGGATGTATTTAAGACGATGCCTGCCTGGTCGCCGGCGGTTACCCATAACCGGTTGATAGATTACCCCATGGTAGTGATGGTGCCTTATTATGACTAATATAGATCGGGAATCACCCATGAAAACTATTTTCTTCCCGTTTTGCAAAAGCAATTCCCATCAATGGAATATCTCCCGGTGCCGGAAAATTTCCAGTAAATGCAGGGCTTCGTAAAACACCGCATGCTTATGCGAATAACTACTTTTATTTAACTTTTTTTTGCGACGCACACACCACAATTTTAGTTTCATCGTTTCTATTTCGTAAGGGGTATTTATTGTTTTAGTATACCCGAATCCAAATAACTATTCGAAAACTAAAATCTGGTATTCATGAAAAAGTTTCTACACTTTCTATGGGGAACGTGTGTCCTGATGCTTCTCTCCATTATTTTTCCTTCGCAGATCAATGCGCAATATTACAATGATGGCGGCCCGTTCAGTGAACTGGGTGTTACCATCGGACCGTCTAACTTCCTGGGCGACCTGGGAGGCCACCTCGGTAAAGGACAAACCTTCTTAAAAGACAACAACTTTAACCTCACCAAACTTTCATACGGTTTGCATTATAGCTACTACCCGAAAGACTGGCTGGGCTTCAGAGCTGCCATCAATTTCGGCAAATTTGAAGGAGATGACAGGGTGATCAAAGGCAAAGGTGGTCTGGAAGAAGCCCGTTACAACCGCGGCCTTGATTTCCAGTCTAAATTCTTTGAAGCATTTGTGGTAGGCGAAGTATACCCGACTGCTTTATTTGAAGAAGATCCTTCCGACCTAGATCACAAACTGCGTCCTTATGGCATCGCTGGTATTGGCTTTTTTCATTTCAATCCACAAGGTCTTGACCCCGCCACAGGCCAATGGGTAAATTTACAGCCCCTGCACCTGGAAGGACAGGGTTCCGCAGAATACCCCGATCGGAAAAATTATTCTTTGTGGCAGCCAAACATTCCGCTGGGTGTTGGTATTAAATACTGGGTAAACCAAAACTTCAGCGTGGGTGTTGAAGTGATCTACCGCAAAACATTTACCGATTATATAGATGATGTAAGCACTACCTATGTAGGCAATGCATTCTACGATACACATCTTTCTCCTTCACAGGCAGCTGTAGCAAAACGCCTGGCAGATAAAAGCAATAATGGTAATGGCGGCCAGCCAGGTTATGGCCAACCCGGCGACAAACGCGGCGATGCCACCCAGAAAGACGCTTATTATACTTTCGGGCTTAAACTGGGATTCCGCCTGGGCAGTAGCGACAATTTCAAGAATTCAACTCGCTGCCCTGTTATCCGGTTTTAACATTATTCCAGTGTGCTGTTAAGCCTACAGCTGGTAGCTGACCAGTTGATCCGTACCCTTTTTTACATGTAAAAGACATGCAACAATGAAAACAATTGTACAAAGAATCCGGCGGCAGCCGGCCTTCTATACCCTGCTGGCCCTGTTGCTGGTAACAGCCGGCACAACAGGCGCCAAAGCAGCGGGTTCCTTTTCACCTGTTTACCAGGATAGCATCCTGGTAAATAAATTGCTCATCAGCAAAAAATATAAAATAAAGATTTACACTGGCGCCACTAATGAAGTGTTGTTTTTCAACGCCAGTGGTGAAGAAGGCAAAGTGTACCAGTTTTTTC
>CAXTMV010000241.1:0-8476 GCA_964245425.1 uncultured Flavihumibacter sp.
TCATAGGGTACGGATTAAAAACGGGCCAGGGTTTCTACCCCGGCCCAAACTTTTTTAAAGACCATCTGCTACAGGAACCCCTTTATCAGCAAGGGTCTTGAAGCAAATTTTCATTATTGTTATGCCTTCCTAACGCACATAATTACCCGCCCAGTTTCGCAAACACAAATCCCATTGCGCTAAAGTGTTCTAATGTTGCTTTCAATGCAAACTGCATTCTTTCCAGGGCTTTTTCGCTATCGTGAAAAACAACAATAGAACCTTTTGCAGTTGCCTTCTGTACATTTCTCCAGCATTTTTGTGCTGTAATGGTGGTATCAAAATCGGCACTGAGCACCGACCACATTATAATTTGTAAACCCATTTTCTCTGCTGCCAACCTGGCCTGGAAACGGGTGATACGGCCGTAAGGCGGCCTGAACAGGTGGCTGTCAATGTATTTAGATGCCTGCAACACGTTATCGATATAATCGGCATCTTTTGTTTTCCAGCCATTCAGGTGGTTATGTGTATGATTGCCGGTGGCATGTCCTTCCAGCAAAATCCTTTTGTATATCTCCGGGTGATCAGCTACGTTATGGCCAATGCAGAAAAAAGTAGCCTGGGCATTGTATTGCCGGAGTAAATCGAGTACAAGCGGTGTGATAGTGGGGTGCGGACCATCATCAAAGGTCAGGTAGATCTTTTTCTGATTGCCTGGCATACTCCAGCGGTAACCGGGGTACAACCATTTCTTTATCCACCAGGGCGTTTTTACCAGGTACAACATGCAATGGCTAATAAGTGGTGAGATGAATAACTTTACCCCCTGCCTTAAAAAGCTTTCCATTCTTTTTTACAAATTCTTCCTGTGCCGGTTCATTTTGCAGAAACTGGTCCAGGTAGCTGTGGGCACGGTCGTTTGATACCGAGGGTGTATTGCCAAATACCGTTGCTTCTTCTATATAACCCTGTAAGAGGCCGGGCAGCTTACCATAAAATAAATGAGGGCTGATAAAAATATCGGAACCGAGTATTTTATCGCCCGACAGACAAAGAATACCGACAATATTGCTGTCAGGGGGGCTCAATCTTTTTTCAAAGAATTGCCAGTAGTCGTTTTGCTGCAGGGTAAAAACCTTGTCTTTCTCGCGCGACAGGTAAGCAAGGGTTTTGTTTTTAATTTTGTCGCGATCCAATTGGTTATCGATCTCTTTCCAGACCTGTACCTGGCTTTTGGTTTGATCGAGGGTCTTACGTAAATGGGTATTCGCCATTTTTTTATAGGTGAATTTTTTATCTTTTTCGCTCCAGCGGCCTTCTTCTACACACATCACGGGCAGGTCTATGCGACCCGATTTGGCCACTACAATGGTATCCCTGGTCACCATCCGGTCTTGCCGGCCGCCGGCCAGCACCTCACCAGACGAGACCAGCACATTCTTGTCGGAATTATTATAGAGGGAAAGAAAGTGCACGTTTTCGATGGCCGTGGTACCCCTTTCCTGCACGGTAACGAGGCCCTGCTGCAGGGCCTGGCTGAAAGAAACGGTATTTTTTAACAGCGGTATCCCGGCTGCGTTATTATTGCCTTTGTACCGGATGGGTATTACACGAAGGTTTTTATAGGTTACCGCACTGTCATAATCAACATACAGGTTCTCATACGTCAGCTGCCCAACTGCATGGTTTGCCAGTAACAGGATGCTGCTTATCATAAACCATTTGTACATGTTGCCGGTTGAATGCTCAAATTAATAAAATCAGGCGGCCAAGCGCAACAAAGCGGTTAATTATTTCGGCAACCGGTGCCACCGTCATGTAAGCGCGGTTGTTTGCCGGCACAGGCACCTGGGATGGACGATGACCAGCCGGGCAGCGCCGGGTTGAGAAAATAGGCAGACAACCCCCTTTTTTTGAAAATATACCCTTAATAATAAAAAACGCCCTGTTCATTGTGGTTAATCCAAAAAGTATATTTTTGCAGCCGTAACTAAACTTTACTAAAATGTCAGACATCGCAACAAGAGTTAAAAAGATCATTGTTGACAAACTGGGTGTAGAAGAGGCAGAAGTTACCAACGAGGCTTCTTTCACCAACGACCTGGGTGCCGATTCACTGGACACCGTTGAACTGATTATGGAATTCGAAAAGGAATTCAATATTTCTATTCCGGATGAGCAGGCCGAAACGATTACTACTGTTGGACAGGCTGTTGCTTACCTGGAAGAACACGCCAAGTAAGACTTTTTCCGACTTGTATAGAGGACCTAATGAACGAATGATCCGCCTTTCAGCAATACGGGCATGAAAGGCGGATTTATCACTTAATTAATCCCGCAAAGTCATATGGAGTTAAAACGAGTAGTGGTTACCGGGATAGGCGCCATTACACCAATAGGCAATAATACAAATGACTACTGGAATGGGCTGCTTGATGGTGTATCCGGGGCAGATTTCATTACACTTTTTGACGCCTCCAAATTTAAAACCCGCTTCGCCTGCGAGGTAAAGAATTTCGATCCTGTACAGTTTATGGACAGGAAAGAAGCCCGTAAAATTGACCGTTTTACCCAATTCGCGCTGGTTGCCAGCGATGAAGCCCTGGCCGATGCCGGTTTGAACAAAGACAATATCAACCCTGACCGTTCCGGGGTGGTTTTTGGCAGTGGCATCGGTGGCATCATTACTTTCCAGACAGAAGTGGCCGAATTCGCAAAAGGTGATGGCACCCCCCGCTTCAATCCCTTCTTCATACCAAAGATGATACTGGATATCGCCTCCGGGCAAATATCTATGCGCCACAACCTGCGGGGTCCCAACTTTGCAGTGGTAAGCGCCTGTGCTACCAGCACCAATGCAATCATTGAAGCTTTTAACTTGCTGCGGCTGGGAAAGGCCGATATCATTTTATCGGGTGGCAGCGAAGCGGTGATTATAGAAGCGGGTGTGGGTGGCTTTAATGCCATGAAAGCCATGAGCGAAAGGAATGAAGACCCTACAACAGCCAGCAGACCTTATGACAAGGACCGCGACGGATTTGTAATGGGTGAAGCAGCCGGCATCCTGGTACTGGAAACGCTTGACAGTGCCCTGGCAAGAGGCGCAAAGATTTATTGTGAAATTGCCGGCGGCGGCGCCACCGCGGATGCCTATCATATTACAGCTCCCCACCCGGAAGGACTGGGCGCCAAAAATGTGATGCTGGCCGCGCTGGAAGATGCCAATATGAAGCCGGAAGACATCGATTATATCAATACCCATGGCACTTCTACCCCACTGGGAGATGGCGCCGAAGCAAAAGCCATTACCAGCGTCTTTGGCGCGCATGCCTACAAACTGAATATCAGCGCCACCAAATCCATGACCGGCCATTGCCTGGGCGCAGCGGGCGTCATTGAAGCCATTGCCTGTATTAAAAGCACGGTACACGATATCGTTCCCCCTACCATCAATCATTTTACGGACGACCCTTCACTGGACGCCGGGCTTAACTTTACCTTTAATAAACCCCAACGGCGTGTTGTAAGGGCAGCCCTCAGCAATACCTTTGGCTTTGGTGGCCATAATGCGGCCGTAATTGTTAAGAAATACCAGTAAGATCCCTCAACCGTGGCAAAATTTTTCAGGGGATGCATCGTTTTCCAAGCGACGCAACTGCTTTACTGATATTGTCGTCTTCTTATCTTATTAAATAATGTAGATTGCAGCCTGTGGCATCATTCTTAGACCGATTTTTTCCTGGCAGCGACAAGGCGCCATCTTTTAAAAAGCAGGTGCGCAATATGCTGGGGTTCACACCCGGCAATACGCGGCTGTACAAGGCTGCGCTCACCCACCGTTCGGTAAAAGAAACGGCGGATGAGAACAACGAGCGCCTTGAATACCTGGGCGATGCCATCCTGAGCAGTATCGTGGCCGATTTCCTGTTTAAAAAATATCCTTATAAAGAAGAGGGCTTTCTCACGGAAATGCGCAGCAAAATGGTCAACCGCACCACGCTGAATGATATTGCGCTCAAAATGGGCCTTAAAAAGATCACCAATTTCAACAAATTTGATAATTCCCTCCGCATCAGCCAGATTTTTGGTAATACCCTGGAAGCGGTAGTGGGCGCCGTTTACTTGGATAAAGGTTTTAATAAAACCAAAATTTGGGTAATGGAGCGCATCATACTGCCGCATTTGTTTATGGAAGACCTGGAAAACCTGGAGATCAACCATAAAAACAAACTCTATGGCTGGGCCAATAAAAATGGCAAAAACCTCGAATTTGAAACCATGGATGAACGGGTAGAAGGCGGCCGCCGTCTTTTTACCATCGGCGCTGTAGTAGATGGCGCCCTGATAGCCGAAGGCAAAGCCTATAATAAAAAAGATGCCAGCCAAATTGCCGCACAGATTGCGGTAGAGAAACTGGGCCTGATTGAGAAGGAAAATTGAAGAGATGGCTGATGCCTGATTGGCCTGCGGATAATGGCCTTTTACCAGACAAATATTTTAGAAAATAATTTGAATGTAAGAACAAAGGTTTTACTTTTATCTTTTCCCGCTTTCACCATCCTCCATCATCTTATTTAATTTTCAGCACCAACCGGCAAGCCCAGGTCCAATTGTTTAACAACCTGCTTTCCACTATACCGTCTCTTTATAAAAGATTCTGCAAAAAGATGCTGTCCATTCCTTTGATGAACATGCCCCGTAATTATTTCATCACCATAAACTAAACTGTAAAATGAAAAATTTTTACCTGACGATTGCCCTGCTTATACTTATGTTCGGCCTGCATGCGCAAAGAAGGCTTATTAAAGCGAATGTCAGCGGCAATTGGACCGCTGCTTCTACCTGGACGACCACCGGAAGCCCGTTTACACCTGGCGATAATGACAGCATTGTTATTGCCACAGATGCCACGGTAACCATTTCCGGCAATGGCAGCGCTATCAATGTGCTGAATTCAGTGATGGATATCTATGGCCATCTGGTTATCAGTGAACCTTCCGCCAACAACCGGGTGAACAGCCTGAACATGAGCACCCAAACAAGTAATATTGCCGCCGTTGTCATCCGCCTGGCAGGCAATGCCACTATTGCAAAAGGGTCTAACGGAAATGGTACCGGTCAGATAAACATAATAGTTAACCAGGCCAATACCCAACTGAAGTATTCAACCGCCACAGTTAGTGGCGTGCCAACCGGGCAGACAGCAGGCCCCACCGTTACCGGCCCCGCATTTGCCCAGAATACTTTTAACCAGCAGCCCATGTATTTTACCACCGGCTCAAACGCATCCCTGCCAGTAACCATTTCAGTATTCAGGGCAGCCACCAGTGGCAATAATGTTGTATTGAACTGGACCATTGCGCAAAATATCAATACCAAAACCTTCCTGGTAGAAAAAAGCAATAATGGCAATAACTGGCAGCAAATAGGCGCTTTGCAGGCAGATAATTTTGCCGGAACAGCCGGAAACTATCAATACGTGGATGTTTCAGTTGCTCCTACCAACTATTACCGCCTTAAAATGGTAGATCTTGACGGAAAAATAACCTATTCTTCCATACTGGTATACCGGCCGGGCAATGCCGGGTTAACCACATCGGTATTTCCCAACCCTACAGCCGGCAACCTGAATATTTCCATTGGCAATGTTCTTTCGCAGAAGGCATTTACACTGCATATATTTAATCAAAGCGGCCAGTTGCTGAACCGCCGGCAAATAGGCGCGGGTACAAATGTGTTATCGATTGATCTAAGTGCATACAAAGCCGGCAATTATGTGCTTGAAATGCTTTTTACCGGTGGCGACAGGCAAAGGCACCAGTTTAGTATCGTAAAATAGCCAATGGACAAACTGATTTTGACAGCAGGGGTTTTAGATTTGCCAAACACAACGGCAACCCTTTAATCCCTGCTTTCATTTCGAATGTAATTAGTCATTCAAACCAACAAATCACCACATCAGCAGTCACAACATCAGGCATCTTTCTTCTTCTCCATGCAAAGCTCCACCAGCACTCCATTGGCAGATTTTGGGTGCAGAAAACAAACCAGCTTGTTATCAGCTCCTTCTTTTGGCTCTTCATTGAGCACCACAAATCCCTCTTGCTGCAGCCTTTTTATTTCGGCATAAATATCGGTTACTTCAAAAGCGATGTGATGAAGCCCCTCTCCTTTTTTACCGATAAAACCGGCAATAACACCCTCGGCACTGGTGCTTTCCAGCAGCTCTATTTTGGTGCCGGCCTGGTTAAAAAAAGCCGTTTTTACGCGCTCGCTCTCCACCGTCTCCGTCTTGTAACAGAGAATGCCCAATAGTTTTTCAAACAATGGCACCGAAACAGCCAGGTCTTTTACTGCAATTCCTATATGTTCTATTTTGTGCATAGCGAAGGCTTTAGATTTATGATGCCTGATATGAGGTGTGGTTTCTTTTGCCGGTCTTTTACTGATAGGCAAACCAGGCATCACCACATCAGACATCAGACATACTAAAAATAGAACCAATTGCGGTAAATTTGTGTTTATAATACCAAAGATTATTCTATGCTGGAATTACCGGTTTACCTGGACAACAATGCCACTACTGCCTGCGATCCGCGGGTAGTGGAGGAGATGTTGCCCTATTTTACCCGGCATTTCGGTAATTCGGCCAGCCGCAGCCATGCTTTCGGCTGGCAGGCGGAAGAGGCTGTCAATTATGCCCGTGAGCAGGTGGCTGCCCTGGTGGGCGCCATCCCGCAGGAGATTATTTTTACCAGCGGCGCCACGGAAGCGGATAACCTGGCCATTAAAGGCGTTGCTGATATGTATAAAGGCAAGGGCAACCATATCATTACAGCAGCTACGGAACACAAAGCGGTGCTGGACACCTGCAAACACCTGGAAAAACAGGGCTTTGAGATTACTTACCTCAATGTTGATGCCGATGGCCTCATCAGCCTGCCCGAACTGGAAGCTGCCATACGGCCAGCTACCATACTGGTGGCTGTTATGTATGCCAATAACGAGACCGGCGTACTGCAGCCCGTTCAGCAAATAAGCAGTATTGCCCGGAAACACGACGTAGTTTTTTTCAGCGATGCCGTGCAGGCCGTGGGTAAAATACCGGTAGATGTGCAGGCAGATGGCATTGATCTTCTTTCTTTAACGGCACACAAAATATATGGTCCAAAAGGCATTGGTGCTTTGTATGTACGGCGCAGGGATCCCCGGGTAAAGTTAACCGCCCAGTTGCATGGTGGCGGTCATGAAAAAAGCCTGCGCAGCGGCACTTTAAATGTGCCGGGTATTGTAGGCCTGGGCAAGGCCGCAGCACTGGCGCGGCAGGAACTGGCGGCCGAGGCGGTCCGCCTCGGCCAATTGAGGGATAAGCTGGAAAATGCCCTGCTTCAACTGGGTGAGGTAAGGATCAATGGCGCCCTGAACAGCCGTTTGCCGCATGTAACCAATCTGTCTTTCGGTGAAACCCAAAGTGAAGGGCTGATGTTGGGTTTTAATAAGAATATTGCCGTTAGTTCGGGGAGTGCCTGTACATCGGCTTCCATGGAACCATCGCATGTTTTAAAAGCAATGGGTCTTACAGATGAATGGGCACATGCTGCCATCCGGTTTAGCCTCGGCCGCTTTACAACTGCAGAGGAGATTGATTACGCCATCGGACAGCTAAGCGAAGCGGTTTTGACGGTAAGAAAAGATAAAACAGTTCTCAGTTCATAGTTCGTAGTGTTCATCACCAGGTTTGTTCGTAGTAAAGGGCTTATAATTCAATACTTACCACTAAAACTTATTATATGATTTACGTAAGCGATAAAGCAAAAGAAAAAGTCATCAGCCTGATGCAGGAAGGCGCGATGTCTGATAAGGATTATTTCCTCCGGGTATCGGTAGTGGGCGGCGGCTGTTCGGGGCTCAGCTATAAAATGGACTTTGATAACCAGACCAAACCTTCCGACCAGGCTTTTGAAGACAATGGTGTTAAGGTGGTGACCGATTTGAAAAGCTTCTTATACCTGGTAAATACAACGCTGGAATTTTCTGAAGGACTGAACGGAAAAGGCTTCTATTTTAATAACCCCAATGCCAGCCGCAGCTGCGCCTGCGGAGAAAGTTTCGCCGTGTAAGGCCCCGGTGCTGAGCTGATTATAATAAATGGACACCAATCTTGCCGCAGTGGGCGCGCGATATGGGTGTCCATTTATTATAATCGGCCCTGACTGGCCGGAAAAAGGAATCCCGCCTGTTGGCGGGATTACACATTCGCAGTTGGTATTGGTTATTTTCATTATAGGCCTGAACCGAAATGATATGACAGATAAAGGTTTATTGTTTTTAGAGGCACGAAAGTAATGGAAAAGAAAATATGGAAAAAAAGTTTTTTAATATTCTTTTAATGTGACAGATCTAAGATTTGATTTGCTGCACGGGATTAAAAAAAAAATTAAAAAAAAATTCCTTTTGTAGCTAAGAGCATCACCTGCCACATAATAATTTCAAA
>CAXTMV010000242.1:0-3763 GCA_964245425.1 uncultured Flavihumibacter sp.
GTATCGCTAATATTCTTTTTTGTGCATTTAATTTCTTATTCGGATTTCATACTGGAGGCGATGGAAGGCGGTATAAAAAAAGATCAGCAGAAACATTTATTTCAGGATCATTTTTTACCGGCAACTGGATAATCCAGAAGATACAAATAAATAACGGGCTGCAAATAAACGAAGCTTTTTTTATTTATGGTATACCCTATTCCGGGTAATTGACTGCCGTCGTCATCTGGCCGTCATTCATTATTTTTGCCACTATTGTTTTCCGGTAAACTACCAGACACATATGCAACAGCAACTGAATATAAGGCTGCTTCCGGCAGAAGCCGCTGATCCTGACAGCATCCTTCAATATATTGCACAGGCCACCGCAAAAGATCGCGCTGCCATTACCGGCTACCGAATCCGTAAAAAATCCATTGATGCCCGGGGCAAACAGGCCTGGGTACAACTGACGGTAACGGCTTTTATACAGGAACCCTTTGCTCCTCATCCTTTTACACCCGTTGTTTTTAAGGAGGTGTCGGCTGCAAAAAGAAAAGTGATCATTGTAGGGGCCGGTCCCTGCGGTTTGTTCGCCGCCCTGCAACTGATTGAAAAGGGCATACAGCCCATTATACTGGAACGCGGCAAAAATGTACGGGATCGCCGCCGCGACCTGGCCTTGCTTAATAAAGAAGGCATCATTAACCCCGAAAGCAATTATTGTTTCGGCGAAGGGGGCGCCGGTACCTACAGCGACGGGAAATTATATACCCGCAGCCACAAACGCGGCGATATCCAGCGCATCCTGCAACTGCTTTTCCAGTTCGGGGCCCACGAAAATATTCTCTACGAAGCACATCCACATATCGGCACCAATAAACTGCCGCAGATCATCACTGCCGTGCGAAAGCAGATCGCCGATAGCGGTGGCCGCCTGCTCTTCGAAAAGAAAATGACGGGCCTGCTGATGGCCGGTACCAGCATCCGCGCAGTGCAAACAGCCGATGGCGATATACTGGAAGCCGATGCGGTTGTACTGGCCACCGGCCATTCTGCCAGGGATGTTTACCAGCTGTTGTTCAACCAGGATATCCTGCTGGAAGCAAAACCCTTTGCACTGGGTGTACGAATTGAACATCCGCAATCATTAATAGACAGCATCCAGTACCACCACCCGCAACGCGATCCCTTTTTGCCACCGGCCTCTTATGGGCTGGTACAGCAGGTGGAAGGCAGGGGCGTATTTTCTTTTTGCATGTGCCCGGGTGGCATTATTGCCCCGGCAGCCACCGCCGCAGAAGAACTGGTGGTAAACGGATGGAGCCCTTCCAAACGAAATAATCCCTTTGCCAATTCTGGTATGGTGGCAGAAATAGCGGCAAAAGATATCCATGCCTACCTTACAAAAAATCATTCTTCGTCACTCAACGAAAACCACCCCCTGGCCGGTATGTATTTTCAGCAATTGGTAGAACGCAAAGCCTTTGCCGCGGGTGGGGGAAAATTTGTGGCACCGGCACAGCGCATGGGCGATTTTGCAGCAGGCAAATCTTCTTCTTCGCTGCCAGCCTGTTCTTATTTGCCCGGCACCCGTTCACAATCCCTGCAGGAAGTATTGCCCGATTTTGTATTCCGCAGCCTGCAGCAGGGCTTCCAGGCTTTTGGACAAAAAATGCGTGGTTATTTTACCAATGAAGCGATTGTACTGGCAACCGAATCAAGAACCTCTTCCCCGGTAAGGATACCCCGGCATGCCGTTTCATTACAGCATCCCCAGGTCAGCAACCTGTACCCCGCGGGCGAAGGGGCCGGGTATGCGGGCGGTATTGTGAGCGCTGCCATGGATGGCGAGAAAGTAGCGCTCGCGATAAGTAGCAAGTTCAACCTGTAAAGTTTTAAGTCAGTTGCCGGTATAGTCGCGAGACGGCGCCTGCGGCCTTTTTGCACCGCCCGCCGGATGGGATTAGGAATTTACCGGGATTGCATTGTTTTTGTGCTGGAAACGGCCTTTTACGGTGCCCATGAATAAAAATCCCTTAATCCTTTTAATCCGCATCTTAAAACTTAAATCGCAGAACCTGGAACTTTTTCCGTACATTTGCACACTTTAAAATCATGCCGTAACATGATACCGGTCCTGTTGAGTACGGGGCCGAACATTCCACTGGTCTGACAAGCTAACCAGTTCCTGTAGTATCATGCGGCGCTATCTAAACACGTTTGATACATGAAACTTTCCCAGTTCCGTTTTGATCTTCCCCTTAATCTTATTGCCCAAAACCCCGCTAAAAGACGTGAAGACAGTCGCCTGATGGTGGTACACCGTCATACCGGGCTGATGGAAAACAAGCATTTTCATGATATACAGGAGTATTTCAATGACAAAGATGTTTTTGTAGTGAATAATACCAAGGTATTTCCTGCGCGTATGTATGGCCGTAAGGAGAAAACCGGGGCTAAAATTGAAGTGTTCCTGCTCCGTGAACTGAATAAGCCCAACCGTTTGTGGGATGTAATTGTAGACCCCGCGCGTAAAATACGCGTCGGCAACAAATTGTATTTTGGCGAAACCGATGAACTGGTAGCCGAAGTGATCGACAATACCACCAGCCGCGGGCGCACCATCCGGTTCTTGTGGGATGGTACCGACGATGAATTTCGCCAGATGCTGGAAATACTGGGCGAAACACCCCTGCCCAAATACATCAAGCGCAAACCCGATGAAGAAGACAAAGAGCGTTTTCAGACAGTATACGCCAAACATGAAGGTGCGGTAGCTGCACCAACGGCAGGCCTGCATTTCAGCAAAGAACTGATCAAGCGACTTGAAATCAAAGGCATCCGCTTTGCAGAAGTGACCTTGCATACCGGTCTCGGCACCTTCCGGCCCATCGAAGTAGAAGATCTCAGTAAACATAAAATGGACGCAGAATACTATCATATCGATGATATCGCCTGCGGTATTGTAAACAAGGCAAAAAAAGAAGGCCATCGCATCTGTTCCATCGGTACCACCACCATGCGCGCCATGGAGAGTTCGTTTACGGCCGAAAAATTGCTGAAACCTTCAGAAGGCTGGACCAATCATTTTATTCATCCCCCCTACGAATTTAATATTGCCGATGCACTGGTCACCAATTTTCATTTGCCAAAAACCAGCCTGCTCATCATGACCTGCGCCTTTGCCGGTTACGACCTGGCCATGGAAGCCTATAAAAAAGCGATTAAAGACAAGTATCGTTTCTTCAGCTATGGAGATGCGATGATCATAATATAAGGTATAGGGTTGGAGGCATATGATTTGAAGTTTGTTAGCGGCACAGCGCTTGCCACAAAACCTTACCGCTTACCGCTTACACCATTCTTGCGTATGAAAAATATTTTATTCTTTTTTTTAGCTGCTATTTTCATGTCAACAGCCGCCGCACAGGAGATCATTCCTTTGTACGAAAACGGTATCCCGAATTCGAAACCCATTGCCAACCGCGAGAAATCCGAAACGGGTGCCGATGGCATATTGCGGATCAGCAAAGTGTCTGAACCTTCGTTGATGGTGTTTTTGCCAGCCAAAGAAAAAGCCAATGGCTCTGCTGTGATCATTTGTCCCGGTGGAGGCTACAGCATCCTGGCCGCCTCGCATGAGGGAACCGATGTTGCCAAGGTATTTAATGAATGGGGGGTGACTGCTTTTGTGCTGAAATACCGGCTGCCAGACGACAGCACCATGCCCAATAAAGAGACGGGGCCACTGATGGACGCACAAAGGGCTATCCAGCTGGTG
>CAXTMV010000242.1:3773-8458 GCA_964245425.1 uncultured Flavihumibacter sp.
GCTCAACGCACAGAAATGGGGACTCGATAAAAATAAAATCGGCATCATGGGCTTTTCTGCCGGGGGGCACCTGGCTTCAACAGCCGGTACACATTTTAACCACCCGGTCATTGCCGCTGTAAAAAATACCAGTCTGCGCCCTGATTTTATGATCTTATTGTACCCGGTGATCAGTTTTACCGATAGCCTGGCGCATATGGGTTCAAGAATTAACTTAATTGGCAAAAATCCCAGCCCCGTTACCATACAATATTACTCCAACGAACTGCAGGTAAATAAACAAACCCCGCCCACCTTCCTGGTGCATGCCAAAGACGATGGCGGCGTAAAAGTACAGAACAGCATTGCTTTTTACGATGCGCTGCAAAAAAACGGCGTGCCGGCAGAAATACATTTATATGAAAAAGGCGGACATGGTTTTGGCATGCATAATAAAACATCTCCCGACCAATGGATGGACTGGCTGCAGACCTGGATGAAGAAGAATGGCTGGGTGAAATAATTCATTTCACTTTTTCATTTCTTCCAGGTGATAATCCAGCGGCAGCAGGCTGTTTATTTTTTCACTCCAACCCCAGTAACCATAACTGATCAGATCCTGCGGCATATAATAATTGCCCGTAGACTCTACCGTTAGTGGGGTCTTATTGATCAGGAATACAAAAGAACGTTCAAAATAAGGTTTCCTGTTTTCATGTGTAAATGCCAGGTAGTCGGGATCTTCCCGCTCATTTTTATACACGATGTACAGGTAATTATTAAAAAAAAGGCGCTGACTCATGGAATCTACGAGAGTCACCAGGCTGTCGCCGGTCAGGAAAGATTTTCCATATTCTTCCAGCATATCGGGCTGTTTCAGTATCCGTTCGTAATAAGGCAGGGAGTCTTTTGGCAGCTGGTTAAGGTTGTTTTGCCGGTACAGTTTTTTAATGCGATCTTTCTCCAGGTTCAGTGTCTTGGTTAAACGCTTCACTTCAAAGCCTTCTTCCGCCAGGCGGTTATGGTACAGGCTGTTCATAAAATGGGCAATGGAGCCGTTGTAAGCTGTCCGGCGGTTTTCCAACTGCCATTTTTTGGGCCCTTTTGCATTTAATTCGGTAAACAGGGTATAGCCATAATACAGGAGAATGTTTTCCTTGAAATCATAAGAAAATCCTTCCAGTTGGTACCGGAGCCTGTAGCCCAGCCATTTATTCTCAACGATCAATGGCTCATCTGCCACTACCGTCAGCAGATCCTTTTTTTTAGAATGGCGGAAATGCAGTGACTGGTAATTGACGATGTGGCACTGGGTTGCTGCAAAAGAATTGCCGATAAAATTGTCGGTAAAAAATTTGCCCCAGGTTGCCCAGCCATCTTTTTCATAGGGTTCTATCACCACCGCCTGTAATTCTTCTGCCTTTGCCTTCAGCTGTATTTGTATCTGCAGGGGTAACTGGCTGGCTTTATAAGTATATACCTGCGTCTCAAAGCCGATACAGGATACCACCAGGTCGTAAGTGCCCACCGGGGCATGGGCCAGTTCAAAACGGCCGGCAGCATCACTGACCGTGCCTTTGGAGGTATTGGTGATGAACACACTGGCGTTGGCAATGGTGGCACCTGTTTCGCCATCTACCACTTTCCCTCTTATATAATCGGCAGGCTGGGCAAGCACAACGGAATGCAAAAGAAGCAACCACAAAAAAGCCGGTATGTATTTTATACCGGCCAGGCCTGGTTGCTTTAAATAATTTTTATCCATTAATGCCCATTATGAACTTCTAAAGATCGAATAAACCTTTATTCAGCAGCTTCAATGTTTCTGTTTTAAAGGTAGAGGGAATCAACACGGACACATTGTGCGGACTACCGCCGTAGCTGACCATGCGTACGGGTACCGGTTTCAATGCTTCAAATAATTTTGCCAGCATGTTTTCGGTACTGGCCAGCTCATTGCCCACAATGGAGACGATTGTCTGATCGCGGTCTATCTCTGTATTACCAAAGGGTTCCAGTTCTTTTAATATTTCTTTTAAATGCAGGGTGCTGTCGATGGTTAAGGATACGGCCACTTCAGAAGTAGTGATCATGTCGATGGGCGTGCGGTATTTTTCAAACACTTCAAAAATCTTCCGCAGAAAGCCGTAGGCCAGCAGCATCCGGCTGCTTTTTATTTTGATGGCAATGATACCGTCTTTGGCGGCAATGGCTTTTACGCCGGTGCTGCCGGCCAGCGCGGTAATCAGGGTGCCCTTTGCCTCCGGCTGCATGGTGTTCAGCAATTTTACCGGTATTTTAAATTGCTGTGCCGGCCAGATGGAAGCAGGGTGAAGGATCTTGGCGCCAAAATAAGCCAGCTCGGCCGCTTCGTCGAAACTCAGTTGTTCAATGGCCCTGGTTTTTTCTACCACCCGCGGATCGTTATTGTGCATGCCGTCTATATCGGTCCATATTTCGCAAACACTGGCGTTGATGGCCGCTGCAATCAGTGAAGCGCTGTAATCGCTGCCGCCTCTTTTCAGGTTATCTACTTCGCCCCGGGCATTGCGGCTGATATAGCCCTGTGTAATAAATAGTTTTTTTGACTCGTGCTGTTTCAGCAGCTGGGCCAGCTTTACTTTAATGCTTCCTATCTGGGGTTCATCATAACCATCGATGGTCATGAAATCGAGCGCCGGTAACAACTGGTGATCGATCCCTTTTTCATCGAGGTATACGGAAAACAGTTTGGTGCTTAGTAATTCACCCTGGGCCAGTATATCCTTATTAAGCGCTTCGTTGAAAGATATCTTCAATATGATATTCAGGAATTCAAAATGCTCTGCAATGATGGCCTTTGCTTTTTCCCGTGCAGCATTTGTCTGCAGCAGGCCGGTAATAAAACTTTGGTAATGCGCTTCCAGCTCATCTATCTGCTTTTTAGCCGCATTCTTTTCGCCCTTGCTCAGGCTTTCGCCAATGGCCACCAGCGCATTGGTGGTGCCGCTTAAGGCGCTTAGTACAACAATCGTGGGCTCTTCGTCTCTTGTAACCAGTTGTGCTACCTGGTGCATACGTTCCGGCTTACCTACAGAGGTGCCGCCAAACTTCATGATTTTCATTTTCCCCTCCCCCGGTTCCGCCTGCTGGCGGAATTTTTAAGTTAAAAATTAAATTGGGCAGCAAAGATAGGGTGGGATGCCTGATGTCTGATGTGGGGATACATGATTTCTTTTGCTTGGCGGGGAGATGGCTATGCCTGATGTAAGTATGCCCGGGTTGCTTTGCTATACCAGAGAAATCAGGTATCGTTACAGCAGATAGCAGCTATTACATTTCGAGTTCAATACCAAATCTTTCCCCCAGATCTTTCAGATCCTGTACAACGGCATTTAGCAGGGGGATGCCGTTTTGCAGGCGTTCTGCTTCAGCGGTGCGTTCGGGATCGCCCGGTATCATTACCGGCGTCTGCACATTGGCGGGTTTGGCAGCGCGGAAACGTTGTATCCATTGGTCCATATGTAATTTAAAATCTTCCGCCTTTCGGAAAGCATCAATCCGCATAGCGCCAAAAAAATGGCCGATGCCTTTGCCCGGCATGTTCTCGGGCATGGGCACATAAGCAGGAAAGGGCGGTACCCAGGGGCCATAGTTGGCGCCACTCAAAACAGCAGAGAAAATATCTACTACCGCGCCCAGTGCATATCCTTTGTGGCTGCCATGCTCCCGGTCGCCACCCAGCGGCAATAGGGCACCGCCACCTTTTAATTCATGGGGATTGGTAGAACTATTACCGTCTTTATCCTGTATCCAGCCAGCAGGCGCGTGCTGGTTTTTTCTTTGCAGTATTTCCAGCTTGCCATTGGCAGCCGTGGTGGTGGCCAGATCTGCTACAAAGGGGGGTTCTGTACCGGCAGGTATGGCTACACAGATGGGGTTGGTGCCCAGCATCCGCTCAATGCTGAAAGTGGGCGCCACCAGGGCGCTGGCATTGGTCATGGCAATGCCAATCATATCATGTTGCAGGGCCATCATAGCATGGTGACCGGCAATGCCAAAATGATTGGAATGGCTTACGCTCACCCAGCCGGTGCCTACCTGTTTGGCTTTATCGATGGCTACCTGCATGGCATAAGGTGCTACCACCAGTCCCAGGCCGCTGTCGCCGTCTACTACTGCCGTGGAAGGGGTTTCATGTATGATGCGGATGGCCGGCGTGGTGTTGATCCTTTTGGCCTCCCACAAACGGATATAACCGCTGAGCCTGGCTACGCCGTGCGAATCGATACCCCGCAGGTCGGCCGACAGCAGTGCTTTTGCTGCGATGGTGGCGTCTGCAGGCGGGCAGCCTATTTTCTTGAAAATGATTTCGGTAAAATGAACCAGTTGCTGGTAAGGAAATAAATGTTCGGGCATGCGCAAAGAAACAAAAAAACAAATAGAAGCCTGTGTCCATTTGAACCAGGCAAGCGTCTGCGTATTTCAGCAGTTCGGCTTAAGCGCACCCCAATCCCTGTCCCAAAGAAGAAGGTTAAAAATTTCTCCCGACAAGGATGTTATCAAATGGAATGGATTTTTTTTAGGACGCTATTGACCATCGAATACACAAAAAAAATTCAACATTTAAAATTATTGTTGTCCGGGTAAACTTTCAATGGATTGGCCCTGGGGCCGGCCGGGCGCTCGCAGCCTTTTCGATGCTGCGTTTTGCTTTGCGGAGGTAA
>CAXTMV010000243.1:0-8382 GCA_964245425.1 uncultured Flavihumibacter sp.
CGATCAATCCTTGACCAGAATAATTCTCTTCCTTCTTTGCGCTTGTACACTCCGGACGAACGGGCAGGGGGTTCTGAAAATACCATTTACGGAAAAGATTGGGCCAGACAACGGCCTTAGCAGCTATAATGTCGGTAAAATCCTGCAGGACCATTTCGGGTTTATGTGGGTGGCAACGCAGGACGGCCTCAACCGGTACGACGGCATTGAATTCATTAATTACAGCAAAAGCAGCGAACCGGCACATCGCCTGCTGGGCAATGTAATCAATGATATGCTGGAAGATACTATTACCGGCCTGCTATGGATTACCAGTTCTTACGGCGGCCTCAATGCCATCAATCTGCAAACGGGGCGGGTGGTGCATGCGCTGCAAAGCAACCGGCTGTTCAAAAAAGGGTTCCAGGACGACTGGCTAAAATGCATCGCCCTTTGTAAGGGTCAAATCTGGATAGGTACTTACGACGGGCTGATTATTTATGATCCGGCAACTGGCGACTTCCCCGCCTTTCAACCCCTGCCTTTCCAGAAAAAAACAGCCGACGACAAACTCAATATCAGTTTTATTTTTGAAGACAGCTACCACCACCTGTGGATAAACCTGCCGGCATTCGGTATTGCTGTGTACGACCCCGACAAAAAAAAATTACTGGCCACTAATAATTGTGCTGACCTGGCCGCCTGCGAATCGCTTAATTACCTGCAGTTTCACGGTCGCCTGCAAAAAGTTACTGATACCACGGCATTACTGGCCACCGGCCATGGTTTTCGGTTACTCAATTATGACCGCGCGGGTAAAATTACCTTGGGTGATAAGCTCCCGGCCATTAATAAAACATTCGGCAACAGCTATATTTATTCCTGTGCATTCGATGCAAAAGGCCGGCTTTGGTTCAGCACCAGCATGGGCGTATACACCGCCGATGTGTGGAGCGGTCAATACTGGAAAGTAAAAGACATTGCACAGAACGAGCTGGTGGACTGGCTAAAGTTCACGATGTATATTTTTCTCGACAAACAGGATAATATCTGGCTGGGCAGCATGAAGGGCATTGCACTCGGGAAAAACATGCACGCGCCGTTTTACCCATATGCCGAAACAGGCGATTCTAAAATAAGGATACAGCATGCCAATTATCTTTTTCCGCTGAACGATACCCTGGTATATGTCTGTGCGCTGGATGGTTTGTACCTGGTCAACACGTTTTCAGACAGCATTCATTTGATAGACAATTCAACGGCCTATAATTTTTGTTTTCAAAAAGAGGCAGGCCAGTTACTATTGTCATCCGACAAAGGGCTTTTTATTTACCGGCCGGGTAAGAAAATACAACCGGCTGTACAAGGGTACCCTGAACTGGAACCCATTAAGCATGATCTGATCAATAGTGCGGTGCAGGTGGGCGACAGCCTGTTCATTATGGCAAGTGAAGTAAACAAAGGGCTTTACCGGTGGAATATTAAACAGCACCAGTTGCAGGTACTGCATTTATCGGGCACGGGCATTCCCAATAATATCATCAACAACCTGTTTGCAGATAAGGAAGATAGGATCTGGGTATTGTTCGACAATGCGGTTGGCAGGTACAATGCCAGAACGGGGCAGTTTCAGAAATGGCAGGTAATGGATCCTGAATTAAACATGCCCATGAGCATTTTTTTCGACATGTGCCGGGTAAAAGATAAATTCTGGATGGCCGTTTATGGCAAAGGCATTGTTTGCCTGGACAGCCTGCTGCATGTTGAAAAGATAATTGGTTTTTCAGAAGGACTGCTCAATACGGGCGTGTACAAGATATTTCCCTTCGCCGACAGCCTTTTGATGATCACTTCTAACAACGGCCTTTTTAGCCTGCACCTGAAGACCGGTAAAATACAGCGGTTCCTGAAAAGCGATGGCCTCAACGGCAATAACTTTGAAGAAAGATGCGGCTATGGCAGGGGCGATGTTTTTTATGCCGGCGGCATTGACGGCTTTACCGTTATCAGGCCGGCGCTTATCAGCGAAAACGAAAATCCTTCCCGTACTTATATCTCAGGCATTGAAGTGATGTCGAAAAACGGCGCCAGCGATTCGGTGAACCTGGCGATGGATAAAATTGTTATACCCAATGATGCCATCCAGACAAAAATTACGCTTGCCGGTATTAACTTTTCCAATACAAAACATACCGTCTTTGCTTACCGCATCAATGAGTTAAGCGACCAGTTTGTGCTGCTGGGCAACCGCAATTTTATTACATTGTCGGGTCTCAAGCCCGGCACCTATTCGCTGGAAGTGCGCACCAGCAATGAAAATGGCAAATGGTCTGAAACAAAAAAAATCAGCCTGGTGTTTTTACCGCGCTGGTACCAGTCGTACTGGTTTTTCCTGTTCTGCGCGGCTTGTTTTTTAGGCATCCTGTACCTGCTTTACCTGAACCGCATTCGGCAGTTGGAAGAGCAACAGAAAATACGCCGTGATATAGCGAGTGACCTGCACGACGACCTGGGCAGTTCCTTGAACTCCGTAAAGATTTTTACCCATCTTGCCCGGCAGGGAAACCGCCCGGAGCTGCTGTTACAGATTGAGGATTCACTGAAACAGGCAATGATCAGCCTGCGGGATATTATATGGGTGCTGGACGATTCAAATGACAGCATACGCGATTTTATAGAAAGGATAAAAAGATTCGGCCTGCCGGTATCAATGGCCAACCAGATACAGTTTGCAGTGGTGGCTGATGATAAGGTGGTGAACAGTACGCTCAGCAAAAAAGAAAAGAAAAACCTGATGCTGATTGCCAAGGAAGGGATCAACAATTGCTTTAAATATGCCGATTGCAAAAGGATTGATATGTATATCGGTACCTGCAACAACCAACTCTTCTTTTCCCTGAAAGACGATGGCAAAGGTTTTGACCCGGCCCTGCCGATGCAGGGCAACGGACTGAAAAACATCCGCTACCGCGCTGCACAGATTGGGTACGCGGTAACCATTACTGCCCAACCGGGTGCGGGTACGCTTATTGAGGCAACAAAAAATAAATCATTTAGGGCATCGGAAAAAATGCGCGGAAAGGATCCCGTATAAGTATGAAACCGCTTTGATCAGATGGAAAAGCTGCAACTGTAATTATCTTTCCGGCCTTCTTATTTCCCCACCACTTCTTTCCTGAAATGAATGCCCCAGTTCAGTAATTCGTCCAGCATTTTTTTCATTGACTGGCCCAGGGGCGTGAGCGAATACTCTACTGTTACGGGCATACTGTCGTACACAGTGCGGTTGATGATTTTATTTTGCTCCAGGGCTTTTAACTCCTGCGAAAGCATCTTGGGCGATATGTCTACAATATCCCTTTGTATTTCACCAAAACGTTTGCTCCCAAAAGTGAGGGCCAACACGATCGGCAATCGCCATTTGCCCTGTATCACTTCCAGTGCATCCCTTGAAATAAGGAGCTTTTGCTGGCAAACAGCTTCTTTCTGGTTCATATTGTATTTTTTATCACTTACCCGCAGGTAACCACTTACCGGGAGGTAACAACTATACTTTAGATAGTGAAGTTATGTAATTTTGGGTAATAAATAAATGTAAAAATCATGGCAAATCTGACCACCTGGGTAGTTGACCCCTTGCATTCCGAAGTAATGTTTAAAATCAAACACCTGGTTATTTCTACGGTAACGGGCTCCTTCAGGAAATTTGAAGGAAAGGTAACAACGGAAGGAGAGGGTTTTGAGAACGCAAAAGTATCCTTCACAATAGAGGTGAAAAGCATTGATACCAACCAGGCCCAGCGCGACGGCCACCTGCAGGGAGGCGATTTTTTTTCTGCTGATACATATCCGACTATCCATTTTGCGTCTACCTCCTTTATAAACAAGGGTGGAAACGATTATACCATGACTGGCGACCTCACCCTGCGGGGCGTAACCAAGCCAGTTGAGTTACAGGTGGAATATGGCGGTGCTGAAAATGACGGCCATGGAAATCTAAAACATGGATTCGAAGTAACGGGGATCATTAACCGCAAAGAATTCGGCATGACCTGGAATAAACTCACGGATACCGGTGGACTGGGCCTTGGTGAAGACATCAAACTGGCGGCCAATATCCAGGTGGCGAAATTAGTGGAAGCAGCAGCAGGCGTTGGGGCGTAACCAATTATTTTATTCCCGGCCGGTGGTTCGGCGGCCGGGACGGAAACAGCTCGTTGCTATTGATTACGGGCACTGCACTTCGCCGGCACCAAGGTGTTCAAAAGCAGTTATCGCTACCCATCTTGTATAATTTGGATTAACCGGTTTGTCTTTGGAGAAGGTGTTTTCACCGTAATCAATGTCGGTAACATTGCCGGGAAATTTGCTTTTGTCTGATGGCAATGTGAATAGTGTCTTTATTTTGCTTATTAAAATACTGTCGGCAAATGTAATGGACACCTGGCGCAGGTTACCGTGCTCGAATTCGAGCTTGATATTTTTACAGGCCGGATCCATTTTTTGGGCAATCGCGTCCGGAATCTCTACACCTTCATAATATTCCTTTATTTTTTTACAGGGGTCGCCTTTGTTTACATAATTTTTATTGTCGCAATTAAAAAGACTGTCCCTGTACTGCAACTCCGTCTGCAACAGGCATCCTATTTCTACCGGTGTTTTCTTAAGTAAAGAAAGCAATGGATGCTTTTGGAAAAAAGCTGGATCATTTGTTTTTTTAATAGCAAGGGCTACTGTATCTGTGTTAGTTGCTGCAACAGCAGACGGTTGGCTGGCGTTGTTGCATCCTGCCAGTAAAAGGATGGTAAAGGCATAGGCTGTTATTTTCATACCGGGTGCTTTGCTGTATTTGTTTGGCTCATCTTCCGTTAAAAGACCAGTGTGGCGCATCGTGTAAATGTTTTATAATTCCGAATGATTTACCTACCTCAATCAGCGCTGTATTGCTGTTGACATGGGGCTGGTACGACAATTCCACCAGTTTGCCGTCGTTCTTTTTCACTTTAATCTTATTATACCATTTTATATCCATGTCGATGGCTTTGCCATCTATATGATTGCTTTTTAAAGCAGGCGCTACTTCACTTTTATGATTATGGGGCAGTGCCAGCCCGAAACCTGTTACCATTTCCCCGGCGCCTTTAATACTAGCCGCTTTGTCTCCATGGTCCCATTGTATATCTACGCCCGACATGCCAGTGGCTGCAGAAGCCTGGCATTTTTCCAGGTAGATCATCCAGCACCAATGAAAAAGGTAGGCTCTTTTGGCAGATCGCCTGGTGGCTTCTACCTTAACCGTGGCACCGCCCGTTACCAGCGAATCAATAAACTTTAACACGTTTAATCCAAAAGCTGGTTCAAGCGCAGTTAAGCTTTTACTGTTTGGCGCATTCGCGTTTGCCCAATTTATCCAGTAAATGCCCGATTTTTCTGACATATCTATTTGTTTTAATCAAGTGTATAAACGCAACGGCGAACAGGTGGTTTTTCAGTTGCCCGGTAAGCTGTTCCGGCTATTGTAAAGTGGCTGATAAATATAAGGCTTTTTCAGCCTTTTAGTAGGGTATGTGTTTTCATACAGCCCCAACCCAACTCAGTGATACAAATGAGAACCCGCAAAGATTCAGTATCTTGATCTTTCATGCAGGTCATCGATGACAAGAATAAGCAGAAAATATTTACTGGTATTTACTTGCACGGCCATCCTCCGGCTGCCGGCGTGCGCCCAGTCGGGCATCCAGCGCTTCGACGATCATACCCTGGAAAGCCTGGAAGCGCATCGTACGCCCGGGCAGACAAAAGCATGGCTATTCATTTCTAATACCAATACCTATATGAACCTGGCCATACCGGCCGGCGTGCTGGTAACAGGCATCATTGAAAAAGACTGGCGGATGCGGCAGAATGCGCTGTATATTGCCAGCAGTACACTCACAACTACCTTGCTGAACACCCTGATAAAAAAAATAGTAAAACGGCCGAGGCCCTTTATCAGCAACTTTCAGCTGTCGGCCGTTTACCAGCCGGGATCTTATTCTTTTCCATCGGGGCATACTTCTTCTGCCATAAGTACGGCCACCGCTTTCTCGAGGGCCTATCCCAAATGGTATATCATTGCTCCTTCCTTTTTATGGGCAGGGGCCGTAGGTTATTCGCGCATGTACCTCGGCGTTCATTATCCGACGGATGTCGGCACCGGCTGTACTGGGAGCAGGTATGGCCTTCGCCACAGGTTTTACCAGGCCGTCGAAGCAATGAACGGATGGGCGAATGGTTCAGCAGTCGTGGTGGATATAAAAAGATGACCATTTAAATCCCTGACGGTAAACTGGCGGAGGTTCCAGGGCTTGTTCTCTATCTCTTCCGTTATGTCTGCACCGCTTTCTTTGTATTCTGCGTATAGCAAATCTACATTTTCTGCAAAGATCCAATGGATGGCCGGTTCAATGGGGCCAGTGCTGGCAGCAAAAAAAAGGGTGGTGTTTGATCGGCCTGCGGCCCCGATGGATGTGTCGGGATAGGTCCACAGAATATCTAAACCCAATATCTCTTTATAATAGATTTGTGTCTTTTCAACATCCACCACGGGAAGCTGTGGTACCGCCTGTCCTGTTGTTGATTTTTCCATGGAGAAGCATTTAAATAATATAAAGAATGAAAAGGCCTGCCATAAAAAAACAATAGCAGCGGTAATCATTATAGGCGCGCCACCGGCAGGCAATAAAAAAGGCTGCATAGAAATGCGGCCTTTGCAATTATATCTCTTAGTAAACGGGCGTAAAGATAAAAGTTTAGCCTGCTAAAAGGCCTTTGCGCACGCTAAAAGGAATGAAAAAGAGATTAAAAAGCGATTGATAAAGGGAACTGGGTATCGGCCACGCAAATCTTTACAATACCGGGCATGGGCAGCGCAACAGTGGATACTATTTTTATTTTGCGGCCGCCAGGAATTCATTTACCATGCCGGCAAAATACAAAGGAAGGATACTGTTCGGATCGGGCGACATGGCTTCTCCCATATAACTGCCATGGGTACCCGGTAATATGGCCAGCCTTGCGTTGGGTAAAAGCCTGTGCAACTCAATGCTGTGATCTATCGTTACCACGTCATGGTCGGCTACTACTACCAGCACAGGTGCCTGTATGGCGCTGATAAGCGACTCGTCCCAGTCAACGAAGGTTTGCATGCGTCCTGCATCTTTTGTATACATGTTCAGCAAGGCGGCCGGGCTATTGTTGACAGCCAGGAAAGCATCTTTATACAATTGGGGCATATGGCTGAAATCCGCCTTGTTCATTCCTTCCCAGAACCAGCTGTGAAGGCCTGACCGCTTATAACAGGCTGAAGCCACCACCAGGCTTTGCACTTTTTCAGGATGCCTGATAGCCACCTGTAAAGCGGTGCTGCCACCGTTGCTAAACCCCAGCAATGCTGCCTTTTCTATTTTCAGGTAGGATAGCAGGCCGGCCACATCGTCGGCATCCTGCTCAAAACTTTCTGCGGCATCCCGGTCGCTGGTATGCCCGTGCGCCTGCAGCTCCAGTGCAATTACCTGGTGCATTTCGGCCAGCAGGGGCAATATTTTTCCAAAGCTGGTGGTAATAGTTGACCCGCCTCCATGGATCAATACCAATGGAGGACCATCGCCATGTAATTCATAATATAAGCGTAACCCGTTTACATCGGCGTACTGGCCCTTGTCTGTCGCTGGTAAAAAATCTGCTTTCATAGACATTGCCTGATAAGTGTTCAAAGGTAGGTATTGGGTAATTTCTGAGCCTGATGACTATTAAATATTCTTTTTGCGATTTTTTAACAGTTTAATTTGGAAAGCTAGTTCACTTTGACTTAGCTTTGCTTAACGGTGTTAAATTATTTTACGATTTTATAAATGGCCAGCAAAGATCGCATACAAAGAATGAAAGATGATACCAGGTGCAATATCCTGGCAGCCTCGCTTGATATTGTGAAGGAAGAAGGCTGGCCTGCCTTAAGTATGCGCAAGATTGCCGATAAAATAGAATATACGGCGCCCATTATTTATGGCTATTTCGAAAACAAGGAAGCCATCTTGCAAGAGTTAACAAAAATGGGTTATACAAAACTGGCCGCAAGGTTGGAGGAAGCTAAGAGCGGGTCAACCGGTGCTGCAGCGCAACTGGAAGCCATGTGGCAGGCTTACTGGCGTTTCGCTTTTGCAGAAAAAGAACTGTACCAGATCATGTACGGGGTAGAGATGAACTGCTGCGCTTCCAATGCCTGCGAGATAGCCCAAAAGCCGGCTAACCTCTTAAAGGTAACGATTGCCGAACTGATACCCGCAAAAAAACGTACAACAGCGTATACTGATATCCGTTACTATACTTTCTGGTCGGTGGTGCATGGGCTTATCTCCATTAACC
>CAXTMV010000244.1:0-8351 GCA_964245425.1 uncultured Flavihumibacter sp.
CCCGCATGCAGCTTTTGCCGCCATGATAGCCCGCCTTGATAAGTATACCGGCGAAATTATGCAGGCACTGAAGGAGGAGGGAATGGAAGAAAATACGCTGGTTCTTTTTACAAGCGACAATGGCCCGCACCGCGAGAATGGTGGAGACCCCGATTTTTTTAATAACCATGGAGAACTTCGGGGCATTAAAAGAGATTTGTATGAAGGAGGTATCCGCGTGCCCTTTATTGCCAGCTGGAAAGGCATCATAACACCCGGCATTAGCCGGCAGCCAGCCATCTTCTACGATATATACCCGCTTTTTCAGCAGCTGGCAGGTATACCTGTTACCGAAAACATTGATGGTATTTCCATATGGCCGCTGCTGACCGGCCAGCCACAAATAGAACACGATTATCTTTATTGGGAATTTCACGAGAACAACGGGCGGCAGGCGCTGCGCTGGCATAACTGGAAAGCCGTAAAATTAAATGTGAACAAAGAAGCAACAGCTCCTGTTGAATTGTATAACCTCGATACTGACCCCGGCGAAAAAAATAACCTGGCGGCGCAATATCCCGTCATTGCCAGGCAACTGGACAGCCTGATTAAACAGGCACACCGGCCCGACAAGCAATGGCCATTGTTGCCAAACGAATTCTGAATGGCAATGCAACACAGATGGGTATGATTTTTTATGATGGGCTTATGATTTTTGACAGGCATAAGATGAATATGCCGTATCTTTTCTTATAATGTATAATTTTTCGACCCTGTAAAAATCTTATCTGATCCTAAGCATCATCATCGTTCTAAAATATTCGTTCCATGCCATACACTGCACATCCCGATCGATACAAAAAAATGGAATACCGCAGGTCCGGAAACAGCGGGCTGAAATTGCCTGTATTATCGCTGGGTCTCTGGCATAATTTCGGGCATGTAGACATGCTGGAGAACTGCCGCAGTATTTTACGCCTTGCCTTCGACAGCGGTGTTACGCATTTCGACCTGGCTAATAATTACGGTCCGCCTCCGGGCAGTGCAGAAGAGAATTTCGGGCGATTGTTGAAACAGGATTTTCTGCCTTATCGCGATGAACTGATCATTTCTACCAAGGCAGGGTATTATATGTGGGAGGGACCCTATGGCGACTGGGGATCAAAAAAATACCTGGTCTCCAGTCTTGACCAGAGCCTGAAAAGAATGGGACTGGACTATGTTGATATTTTTTATCATCATCGGCCAGACCCCAACACCCCGCTGGAAGAGACCATGACGGCCCTCGATTTAATTGTTCGCCAGGGAAAGGCCTTGTACGTTGGACTTTCCAATTATAAAAAAGAAGAAGCGGCAGCAGCTTTTGCGCTGCTTCGCCAGCTGGGAACGCCCTGTGTTATTCACCAGCCAAAATACTCTATGTTTGAGCGCTGGGTAGAAGATGGGCTGCTGGATACCCTTGAAAAAGAGGGGGTGGGCTGCATACCTTTTTCGCCCCTGGCGCAGGGGCTGCTGACCAATAAATACCTGCAGGGTATTCCGGCAGATTCACGTGCAGCCAAGCCAACCGGTTTTTTAAAGCAGGAACAGGTTACTGCTGAAAAGATAAAACAAATAAACGCGTTGAATGACATCGCGGAAAAACGCGGACAAACACTGGCACAGATGTCGCTTGCCTGGCTGTTAAAAGACAAACGCGTTACTTCCGTTTTAATCGGCGCCAGCAAACCCGAACAGTTGTCTGATTCTTTGCACTGCCAGGATAATATTCAGTTTTCTGCAGCAGAACTGGCTGCAATAGAGAATGTGTTGCGTTGAGATGCCTGATGGCTGATGTTGGGATGTTGAGATTTGCATAGCGAAAGAAATGTACAAATCTCAAAAGCTCCCCATCAGAAATTTCCGGTAATTTTTACCTACTTTTATAAAGTGGTTATCGCTTTTAATCAGTAGGTATGAGAACAATGGCTTGCCGGAACAGTCTTATTGTATTGCTATTCATTATTGCCTCCTGCAAAAAAGCAGAACAGTCTACCGGCTCCGTTGTAAGCCCCTCCCCGGCAAAGGTTTTTTATGCTACCGATAAATTTGTGATGGGAGCTGATCTCTCTTCCGTAAACGGCGTGGAAGACCACGGTGGTGCATACAAGGATTCCGCACAGGCAAAAGATCCGTTTCTTATTTTTAGAAACCATGGGGCCAATACCATCCGGGTGCGGCTGTGGAATAACCCGCAATGGCTGGCGGCATATAACAATGGCAAGGTATACAGCGATCTCGCTGATGTTGAAAAAACCATCCAGCGCGCCAAAAACACAGGCATGGCCGTTTGCCTGGATCTGCATTATTCCGATGAATGGGCAGACCCCGCCAACCAGGCCACTCCGGCTGCCTGGGCCGGTCTTCCGCTGATTACATTGGAAGACTCCGTGTACAATTATACAAAGGGCGTATTGTCTGCACTGAAAAGCAAACAGCTTATTCCCGAATTTATACAGGTAGGCAATGAAACCAACCAGGGCATGTTGTTCCCTGCCGGAAAAATAGTCAATGATAACTGGACAGCATTCGGCTCGCTGCTTAACAGTGGTATCAGGGCCATCAGGGATTTTTCAGCCCCCTCGCCCATACGTCCTGCAATCATATTGCATGTAGCAGAGCCTGAAAATGCAGATTATTTTGCGAACGGCGTCATCAACAAAGCGGGGGTTACTGATTTTGACATTCTAGGTATTTCGTATTATTATATTTGGTCTACGGCCACAACACTGAAACAGGTAAGTAGCACCATCAGCGCCTTGAAATCAAAATACAATAAGAATATTATGGTGATGGAGACCGCTTATCCCTGGACGGCGGCCTATGCAGACAGCTATACCAATGTTATCTCCGGCGGTACGGCCTTTGCCGGTTATGCCGTTTCCGCCCAGGGCCAGTACCAGTATATGAAAGACCTGGCCCAGCAGGTAATTACGGGCGGCGGCAGCGGCATCATTTATTGGGAACCTGCCTGGATAAGCTCTGGCCTGGCAGACCAATGGGGTACGGGCAGCAGTTGGGAAAATAATACTTTCTTTGATTTTTCCGGTGCTGTTTTACCCGGTATCGATTTTATGAATTATGTCTATCAATTCTAACAATAATCTATGTGCAACGGTAAAAAATTTTTCCTTCCTGTCTGCCTGCTGTTGCTGGCTACTACCGGCTATGCCCAGTCGCCATTAAAACTACCGGCCGATAAAATGCTCGGTGCCGATATTTCTTTTTTGCCCGAGCTGGAAAGCAGGGGGCGGAAATTTTATGAGGGCGGCGTAGAGAAAGATGCCATCGAGATATTAAAAAGCAAAGGATTCAATTATATACGCCTGCGCATTTTCAATAACCCGTCAGCTGACAGCGGTTATTCGCCGGGTAAAGGTTTCTGCGACCTGGAACATACCCGGCAGATGGCCCTTCGTATTAAAAAAGCAGGTTTAAAACTGCTGCTTGATTTTCATTACAGCGATACCTGGGCAGATCCGCAGAAACAATTCAAACCTGCTGCCTGGAAAGGATATGATTTTAAGCAGCTGTCGAAAGCCGTGCATGATTTTACCCGGTCTGTGTTGTTATCACTAAAGGAACAGGGCACCCTGCCTGATATGGTACAGGTGGGCAATGAAATCAATCATGGTATGATCTGGCCCGATGCTGCCATTCAGCACCTGGATACATTGGCAGCCCTGCTCCGTTCGGGTATTGCAGCGGTGCGGGAAACCAATCCATCTACGCCGGTGATGCTTCATATTGCCTGCGGCGGCCAGAATAAAGAGTCGCGGTATTTTATTGACAATATGCTGCAGCGGGGGGTGGTTTTTGATATTATCGGCGAATCCTATTATCCCCGCTGGCATGGCACTACCGATAGCCTGCAGAACAACCTGGCAGATCTGACCGCCCGGTATAAGCAACCTGTAGTGGTGGTAGAATATTCAGAAAAAAAGCAGGCGGTAAATGATATTGTTTTTTCATTGCCGGGCGGCAAGGGCCTGGGCACTTTTATTTGGGAACCACTGAGCTGGGGGGAAACTTTTTTTGACAAAGAAGGAAAGCCCAATGAACTGCTGGATATTTACCCGGCTTTGCAGAAAAAATATGATGTAAAATAACCAGCCGGTCAGTATCTTGTGGAAGGCGGTTGATGGGTTGACAGTAGCGGCGCAAGATCGTAAAAATGGCTACAGCAGACCCAATGGGGCTGTTGTTTGTCAGCCCAGGCTACAGGCCTGGGTTGCCCGGATACCGGATATGCCTGCAACCCGGAAACAAAGCATTTTCTCACCTTTAATTTTTGACTTTTGAATCTGTTCAGCCTGCAAAATAAAAAAGTGGTAATAACAGGTGCCGGCAGCGGTATTGGCAAATCCGTGGCCCTTCTTTTTGCCAGGCAGGGTGCAAATGTATACCTGCTGGATATAAACGAAAAACAAGCCGCGGAAGTGGCAGCAGAGATAACAGCAGCTGGGGGGAAGGCGGTCATTCATATTGCAGATGTGGCCGACCAGAAAAAGCTGCTGGCTGTTTTTGAGCAGATCGGATCGCCTGATATCCTGGTAAACAGTGCGGGCATCTCCCATATTGGCAAAGCCGATACCACCACGGCAGAAGATTTTGACCGGCTATTCAATGTGAATGTAAAGGGCTTGTACAATTGTTTGTACGCCGCCATTCCGTTGATGAAAAAAAATAAAGGAGGTGTTATCCTGAACATGTCTTCTATTGCCGCACTGGTGGGCATACCAGATCGGTTTGCCTATTCCATGACAAAGGGAGCGGTAGCCGCCATGACGCTGTCGGTTGCCAAAGATTACCTGGCAGATAATATCCGCTGCAACTGTATTTCGCCGGCAAGGGTGCACACGGCTTTTGTAGATGGCTTCCTGGCAAAAAATTATCCCGGTAAAGAAGCCGAGATGTTTGAAAAATTATCTAAAACCCAGCCGATTGGCCGCATGGCCCAACCGGATGAAATAGCGCACCTCATTCTATACCTTTGTTCTGATGAAGCGGGGTTTATTACCGGGTGCGATTATCCCATCGATGGCGGGTTTACAAGACTGAATAACTAGGCCGGCACGGACCGTATCTGCAGCCGGTAGGTATTTACCAAATTGAAAATAGATCAACCGTATAAAAATTACAATCGCCAGCACATGAAACTAATTCGGTACATAGAAAATGGTCATACCAAAACAGGTGTTGTAATAGACGAAAAGTATTATAATACAAGCGCTTTCGGGGAGGATTACAACGAAGCTTTTTTTACCAATTACGGCCTCAACCGCCTGGATGATTACCTGAAATCGACCGCCAGCAACCTGCCTGAAGCGGGCAAAGAAATAAAGCTAACCTCGCCGGTAGCAAGGCCTTCCAAGATCATTTGCATTGGCCTCAACTATGCGGATCATGCAAAGGAAACCGGTGCCACGCCGCCACCGGAACCGGTCATCTTTATGAAAGCCACCACGGCGCTTTGCGGACCTTTTGATGATATCATCATTCCCAAAAATTCCAAAAAAACAGACTGGGAGGTAGAACTGGCCGTGGTGATTGGCAAAAGGGCCAGCTATGTAAATGAAGCCGATGCCATGGAGTATGTAGCGGGTTATTGCCTGCACAATGATGTGTCTGAACGTGCATTCCAGATAGAAAGAAGCGGTACCTGGGACAAGGGCAAGGGTTGCGACACGTTTGCGCCCCTGGGGCCTTACCTGGTTACAAAAGATGAAATTGCCGACGTCAATAAACTGCGGTTATGGCTTACCGTTAATGGAAAAAAAATGCAGGACGGAACAACGGCCAATCTTATTTTTAAAATACCGTTCCTGGTGTCCTACACCAGCCAGTTTATGACCCTGCTGCCAGGCGATATCATTTCTACCGGCACACCCGCCGGTGTTGCCATGGGCATGAGCCCCCAGCCTTACCTGCAGCCGGGAGATGTAATTGAATTGGGGATTGATGGGCTCGGTACGGCAAGGCAAACGCTGAAAGCGTACCAGTAATGCTCAATAGTACACACTCAATATTCCATGATCAAGCCTCAAATGAACAGGGATCATTGATTATGGAGTGTTGATTATTGAGTTTTTATTAGGTTACCAAAGTATTCCACCTTTACATCGGCTGGCAGCTGTTTGGCAAATGCTGTCAGGTTGGTTCTCAGTAAGGCGGCATCGCTGGCAGTAATGCCGTAGAAACTTACTTTGATGTCTCCGCAGATATAATTATAAGGCATTTCCCAGGTAGCGCATTTTATCCATTGGGCGGGCAGGTCCTTATCAAACCAGGAATCATACATAACGGCAACCTTTGTCTGGTTTTTAGTCACCAGCGACCGTAGAAAATCATTGTCCCAGAAACCCAGCTTTCGGGCATTGGCTACTTCATTATTACCCAGGCCCCACATATCAATGGTATTCAGATCCGCCATATAACTGATGGCCCCCACATCATTGGCAGCCACCGTTTGCCCATGGTAATAACTGTTCAGGAACAGGCCCATCTGGTACTGCTGTTCATAAATATTATAAATGGCACGCAGCGAGTTGCGGAAAGAATTAAGCCCGCGTACCGGCAGGCTGTAAAACAATACGGCCGCCATGCCAATGGGTATCAGCTGCCGTTTTATACCCGGCAGGCCGTTTTGCTGGAACCATTGTAGGCCCATTTTAGACAGCTGCAGGGTGCCGAGTACTATCAGGTAGGCTTCGTACCGGTAAAACCAGCCGAAAGAAGCAAAAACAGCATGCATGAGGCCGGCAATGATCAGCATGGAAAGTATCCAGCCATCGCGGTCATATTTTTTTGCCTGTAGTTTTATAAAGACAATGATCATCGATATTACTATGAGCGCGCTGATACTGCTGGTGGCCTGTAGCACACTGGTGCCGCCATTCAGGAAATATTTAAAATTCTGGTTTCCTTTTATGAGTATCGAATTGGGTATAAAATAGCCGCCATGCATTTTAGCATACAGGCCAAATAAAAGAAGCGGCAGTACACCTGCCATACCAATAACAATGGCTGGGCGCAGGCTTTTTTGCCAGGCCAGTATAGCACAGGCTGCTATAATAAAGGATGCGTTCTCGTACCGGGTGGCTGTCATCAGGGCTGCCCATAACGCCGCCTGTGCGAGGCCGTTTTTTTTATCTTCCGTTAATACCGAAGCAATACTGTGCACAAAAAAAAGGGTGAAGGCTATCTGCAGGGTGTGCTCCATGCCCAGCAGTGTAAGGGCTGGTATGGCGCCGGTAACCATCGTCAGCAGCACGCAGGCAACTTTATTAAAAGAAGTGAGCGTTGAATAGTTGTTGAGTTCACGTTGTATGGCTACCAGCATCAGCAGGGTGCCCAGGCAGCTGATTACAAAAGGCATCAGGATATGAATGGAAAATAATTTGAAGAACAAAGACAGCACAATGGTAAACAGCGGTGAAGATGAAGTGGATACAAAGCCCGTGGGCGTAATGCCCCAGTTACCATGCAGTACCAGGTTTTTGGCAACCGCCATATGAATAAAAGTATCATCCAGCGGGTAACAGAAATGGCCGCCTGTTTTTTTCAGCGACAGGTATTCCAGCCCCGCAACCACAACAGCTACAAAAGACAAACCGGAAAGAAGGGGTAAAAACTTTTTCATGCTACAGTGTACAGGGGATGGGTTATTAAATACAGGCCCGGGTTTTATTTTTTCATCAGCTCATCCATCGTAATGCCAATGATGGCCTCCATCTCCAGTTTTATGATATTGTAATCGTGAATGTATTCAAGCTGTCTTGCCTTTTCTTCCAGGTAAGAGCGGTAGCTTTTATTGTAATCATCCTGCTGAATGGCGCCTTCCTGGAAATTCTTTTCTGCGGTCAGGTAGGCAGTTCTGGCGTCCTGGGTTACCTGTGTCTGAAAATCGAGCTTTTGCTGGCTCAGCAGGTAATCTTCATATTTAGACAATACCTGTAGTTTTATCTCACGAAAATGCTGGTTCTTCTCTGCCTGGGCAATAGATAGATTTTCTTTTGCGATCTTTACTTCGTTCTTCCGGTCGCTTATCAGGTTAAAAGGAACACTGACGCCAAAATTATATTTTGGGAAATAAGGAGAGGGGTTGGTGATAACAGTGCCGTTCGACAGGGTGGTGGTGGTATTCTTTTTTAGCGCGTACTCGTTGAAGTTACCCTGCACAGCAATGGTGCTCAACCATGCGCCTTTCGCCTTTTTTACCTGGTAGCCGGCAATGATCACCTTTCGATCGGCCAGTTCGTAATTGGGATTTTGCAAGGCCAGCGTAACCAGTTTCTCGCGTATATCGGTTACTGCATCGATAGGCCGTATGG
>CAXTMV010000245.1:0-8309 GCA_964245425.1 uncultured Flavihumibacter sp.
ACTATAATTAATTCTTGAAAAAGCAGAAGCGAAACGAAACAAAGACTCCGATGCAGCTTGCGCTGCAAAATTGGAACCGGCTAGGTTAAGTGACAAAATTGGAATGCCTTCAAAAACATAAGTTCGTCCACTATTGCGTTGATTTAGTAAGGAAGCACCTGCTAATACCGTTATGCGATGGTTGTCACTAATAACTTTGTTATAGGTCAGCGTGTTGTTTGTATTCCAGGCCAACGAAGAAAAACGACGCGTAGATGTCTGTCCATTCCCGCCACCTCTGGCGGCAGGGTTATTTCTTGCTGTAGCAGGATAAATATCAGGATTGAGTAAAGCATCATCGTTTGTATTTTGCAAATCATATCCCCATTCAGATCTGAATGTCAAACCATTTATCGGTCTTGCCTCTATGAACGCAATGGCATTGTTTCTAAAGGTTTTTGCCCTGTCGGTTGTATTGAGACGGGTAAATACTGTATTCGTTCCTTCAACTGTGCTAAGCGGCACAAAACCATTATTGAAATAACCACTGCCGTCAGGGGCATAGATGGGATAAATTGGAAGCGCCCGGCTTTGTGCCATGGCAAACTGGCTACCATTATTTTTATTATCAATATAGTTCATCGACAAATTAGCTCCCATTTTAAAAAGGTTGCCTAGAACGTTGTGTTGAACACTAAGGCGTCCAGACGCGCGTGTGAATTTCCTGCCAATTTCAATTCCGGTTTCATCTCGATATGCTCCGCTAGCATAAACCTGCGTTTTTTCTGTGCCAGTACTGCCCGAAATATTAACATCGTTGTATTTTCCATTTTGCAATACCTGATCAATCCAGTTTGTATTCGTTTGCCGGGCAACACCGATATTATACCCTTCAAGATTGTTCACAAAAGGCGCAATTAGATTTAACGTAATTGGCGTGAGACCTGAATTTAAGCGGTTGTCCGCCGCTTTTTGAACGACTGTCAGATAATCATTGCCGTTTAATAATTTGACGCGGTTAGTGGCACTTGTAATTCCTTTACTGTAGTTAACACTTATTGAACTTTGACCGGCTTTTCCTTTTTTAGTGGTAACTAATATAACTCCATTTGCGGCCCGTGAACCATAGATAGCAGAAGCCGCAGCATCTTTGAGGACTTCAATCGACTCTATGTCTTCAGGATTGATTTGTGAGAGCCCTGAAATTCCATCACTACTATTATTTCCATATGCTGTGGCTATTGCAGGAAAGCCGTCTACAATCACCAAAGGATTTGCGCCTGACAACATAGAAGCCGTGCCACGTACACGAACCCTTATTGCACCGCCAGGGGCCCCCCCTTGTTGCGTTATTTGTACCCCGGCGATAGTTCCCTGTAAAGCAGTCGTGGGGTCGGCATTAATGTTCCTAGAAATAGTGGCCGACTTAACTGATGAAATGGCGCCTGTAACAGCTCTTTTTTCCTGTGCCCCGTACCCGACAATTATAACATCTTCAAGCGGTTTACTTTCCTGATTAAGCCGGACATTTATTATGGATTGGCTGTTGACCGACACTTCCCGTGTCAGATATCCTACAGAAGAAAATATTAATGTAGCAGTGTTATCCTGAACGGTAATAATATATTTACCGTTCAGGTCTGTGGCAGTGCTATTTACTGTTCCCTTTACCTGGACAGTTACTCCCAGCAATGGCTTTCCAGCGGTATCACTTACCACACCGGATATTTGCTGATAGGCCGAACCATTTGCTACATTGTTTGGAAGAGGTGACTTCTGATTGGTAACTAATCCGGTTTCGTCAGTCAGCGACTGAACAGTAGGAATGCTATTTGGTAAATTTTCAACCTGCTTTTCTTTTTTTTGGTTTTTCAATTTAATGACATAAAAATTGCTGCTTATTTTTTGATAAGTTAGATCACCTGCTTTAAAAATGTAGTTTAATTCCGATTCTACTGAATTACAATCTTTACAGATTGCTGCTTCCAGGGTTTCACTAATTAGCTCGGACTTGTACATTAAGGACACCTTGTATCTGGCTTCAATGTCCTTTAAGATGCTTTTCAAAGTTTTGGTTGGTTCTTTAGTTGTTTCCTGGAAACTGTATTTAACCTGCCTGGCAGCCGTCAGCTGCGCACCCGATGCATAGGTAAGCAATACTATTCCACTAAGAGCAGCAAAAGCAATGGTCTTTCTCATATAGCAAATTTTTATAAAACTTTATAATACTATCAGTTTGCTTCCTTCGTAAACTTTACCGCAAGAATTGCCTCAAGTCCAGACAATACCTGATCAATGTTTTGATTTGGAACGGAACCAGTAACACGCTGATCCAACACACTCTGGTCAGATGATTTAATTTTGTAACCGTATGTATCCTTTAAACGTTCGCATATTTCACGCACTGGAGTATTATCGAACAAAAGCTTGTCACTTGTCCATGAAACTGCCACGGCCGGGTCAATATGCTTCCTATGCACTAAAGAATTGTTTGGATGAATGTATACAGATTCGCCTGGTTTCAGAATGAGCGAATCATTTGGCCCAAGCTGGTGTTGAACATTGAGCCTGATTTTTCCAGATAATAAAACGACTTCAATATGCTGTTTACGGTCAGAAATATTAAACTCAGTCCCCAATACTTCTATCTGTATCGTATCGGCCGTTTCAACGATAAATTTTTGATTATTAAGTTTATGCTTTACGGCAAAAAAAGCCTCTCCCCTTAATTTAATTTTACGACTTTGGTCGTTATCCCAATGAGACGGGTATTCAATTTCACTATTACCATTGAGTGTAATTGCCGAACTATCAGGCAAAATAATTCGGGCTGTTTCGCCATAACCGGTACTGCGAAATATTACTCTTTTATTGTAAAAGTTATAGGTGAATAAAATTAATGATACTCCGGATACAACAGCGGCGGCCCAATACCACGAACGAAACCTTCGATTTCTTGCAGGTGTAAGTTTTAAAGCTGCATCAATGATTTTTGCAGGTTGCCGGACTTTAGCAATTAATTCCTTTTCTTCAATGGTTGAAACAATATTACTGAACATTTCAGCGCTTTTCACATTAGCCGGCAAGATAACCAGCGTTTCATTTTCTAACAACTGGATGTCTTCGGACAAGCGCACTTTAAGATATGCTGAACCCTCAATAGATCTAAACCAATTAAGTACTTTTTCAGCCTCTTGAGGCGTGTGTTTGTTCTTAAAATATTTATCTGCCAATATTTGCATTGATTCGTCGGCCATGGGCTACTCGTCTATTTTCGATATTTAATTATTATGTAAATACTTGAATTTTGGTGTTAAGTTTTCACACAATTCACTATCCCGCCACTAACTTTTTTTTGTCCACAACATATAATACACTCAATCCGGTTAGGGGTATTATAAACAATGAAAAAAATATTTTTCCTCCCTTTATCTCTAATTGTCATCAGTGCGATATCGCAAGAAAAAGTTTATACGGACGACTGGCAATCATTAGATCAACGCCCCATTCCTGGATGGTTTACCGATGCAAGATTCGGGATTTTTATACATTGGGGTGTTTATTCTGTACCTTCCTACGCCGAGGTCGTGCCGGATGGGTATGCTGAATGGTACTGGTATTCTCTATTGAATACCGATCGGCATAGTTATAAAAATACCCGCGCTTTCCATGATCGGGTTTATGGGAAGGATTTTATGTACCAGGATTTTGAACACCGGTTTACCGCAGAACTATACAATCCAGACCAGTGGGCGGAATTATTTAAATCCTCCGGTGCGAAATATGTAGTTCTTACATCCAAACATCATGAGGGCTATTGTTTATGGAATAGCCCTGTAGCGGATAGCTCCTGGGGCCGTCCGTGGAATGCCGTGACCGGCACTCCTAAAAGAGATTTAGTGGGCGACCTTACCACAGCAGTTAAAAAAGCCGGCCTACGAATGGGATTTTATTATTCTTTAGCTGAATGGTTTAATCCGATATGGCTGACTGACAAAAAAACCTATGTCAATAGCGTAATGATACCCCAATTAAAAGCCTTAGTTACTCAATATAAGCCTTCTGTTCTTTTTGCTGACGGGGAATGGTATCTCTCGGATACTGCCTGGAATTCGACAGCTTTCCTGGCCTGGTTGTATAACGAGTCTGCGGTAAAAACAGATATCGTCGTCAATGACAGATGGGGTAAAAATACCAGAGGCAAACATCCATCTACCTATTATACTTCGGAATATGGCAGTGGTTTAGGGTCCGGGACGGTCTGGGAAGAAAGTAAGGGTATGGGACAATCTTATGGATACAATCGGATGGAGGGTATAAATGACTATAAATCTGGTCATGATCTGATAGTCGGCCTTTCAGACATTGTTTCAAACGGCGGTAATCTTCTCCTTGATATTGGACCTTCCGCAGATGGTTTAATACCAGTCATTATGCAGCAGCGACTTAAAGAAATCGGTGCTTGGCTTCATGAAAACGGTGAGGCTATTTATGAAACAAAGCCCTGGCATATAAGTCATTCTTGGAGCAAGGGAATAAAACCAACCGTAAAAAACGGTGTTTACCAATCAGGTTACGACATTACCAAATTAATTACCGTTAAGGTTGATACTGCAAACATTGAAGCATTTTACACTACCCGTAGCAATTATCTGTATGCAATTATCCCTGATTACCTGCTGTCATTACAAATACCTAATCTTAATATTTCACAGGTTGAAAAGGTTTTCTCGCTTGGAAGTAAAAAACAGCTTGCGTTTACTCAAAAAGGCAATGATTTACGCATTGACCTCTCGAATCTAAAGCCAACCGATATCAAATTGACTCCATTTGTTGTAAAGATCGAACTAAAGTCCACAAAAAAAAATAATAGGTTTAAAACAATTTGGCAATGAGGTATATTCTATTAATGATTTCTTTATTTTGTATGGTGGCCAGGTCTGGCGGTCAAGTCAATTGTAGCATCGACAGCAGTGTCTTGGACCCGGCATATCCGGTTATGTCAGAGTGGGCAAAAGCAGGCGTTGTAAATGGCATTCCTCCCTTTGAAAAATGGACAATTCTCTGTCGGCTTGACTCATCAGCTGACCTACAGCGGGAACTGGACAATGCATCGCGAAAAGGGGGTGGAATTGTTTGGCTGATTAAAGGAACTTATATCCTGCGTAAACCGTTAAGAATACACTCGAATCTCGTGGTTAGAGGCGCTGAACGCACTGGAGTAATACTTAGTGTAAAAATCCACGGCTATCATTTCACAACAGGTAGACCTCGTCAATCAGCGTTGCTGCTTGAAAACATTTCAGGAGCAGGAATTGAGAATCTTACGGTGATGTACACAGACGCTTCGTTTGAACCATTAGATAAGGACTCATTAAATGCTTCCTGGGACGAAAGAATATTCCATAAACCGGAATTACGTGATACGACTTTATTTGTCGAACACATCTGGATTGACAGTTCAATAAATTGCTGGGTGCGAAATTGCAACCTTATTGCTGCGGGAAACGACCCACTACGGATTAGTAATTCTTCTCATATCACCGCTACCGGTAATTATATAGACAGAGCTTATAATAAAAATGACGGAGGAATGGGCTATTATGACATCAGTAATTCAAGCTATGTTTTGATAACAGGTGAAACCATTCGCAGAATTAGACACCTAGCTATTCAGAACAACAGTAAATACAACGTTGTCGTAAAGAATTATCTTGAAGTTGACATCAATTTTCACAACGGTGATAATGGCTATAATTTAATTGAGGCAAATGTCATCCGCATTCCAGTATGGCACAGCTGGCATTGCTTTCAGCGAGGCGATCCAGGACAACATCTGCCGCCCGGCGAATCGAATGTTTTATTTGGTAACGATGCTCTATATAAAAACGGCTTGCAGGAGAACTCAAACAATAATCTTGTTTATTTGGTAAATCATGTGTGGAATGGAAAGCGTATCATCGAGACCAATCTTCCTGTACCTATTAAACATACATTTTACGCAGGTTGTAAACTGAATGATAACAGACCAATCAATAAAATGGGCGGAACTAACTAACAAATTCTCCAATTTGCAATCTTTTTACAAATATTTTATTGAATTCAGTAATAAACAAAATAAAAGATACATGCTTTTCAAATTCTATTTACTTTTTTTCACTGTCATAATACTTGCTATAGGGAAGGTGAAGGCACAGCAGCGGGATGAATATTTGACCGCAGTTTACGATAAACTTAACTCAAGTCCTATGCAGGATAAATTCAAGCAAATTGCACCGATGCCATTTGGAGTAGTATTTCTTCCCTGGGCTGGCTGTACTGAGGCAGATATGCGAAAACACTTTCGATTGATGAAGAAATTGGGTTTTACTAATCTTAAACAAACAATGTCAACTCCTGAATGGACAGAAGCTGAGATCTTGCGTATTGCCATGGAAGAAGGGATAATTCCATTCTGGTATGGGGAGGGCGGCTGGGAGCCAATTACTCCACAACTATTGGTCGAGCTCAATATTTCCGATACTCTTACAATCAGTGCCATTAGACAAAATCCGGCTATGGTGGCATACCAGAATAAAGTACTTTGGAAGCAATTAGAAAACTGGAAGCAAGCTGTACCTGCTTCGAACTTTCATTATTCTCACCATGCAGATGCTTACCTGCGACCAGGTGACACATTGCTGTTTCGGCAATGGGTAAAAGAAAAATATGGTGAAATCGAAAAACTCACCAGAGCGTGGAATCAATATGAGGTGGGTATTACGAGCAAACCTTACAAAACATGGGATGACTTTAATGAAGATCCGCTGGTATCAACTTCTCCTGCCACCGGAGAAATAATCCCCAGCGACGGCACTGAATATGGACTGGTAAAAGATATCCTGCGCTTTAAAGCCGATATGTATATAAAAAATATTTCAGCAAATGTAAAAAGTGATTTTCCCGAACAACCGGTAAGAGCAGGGGGCGAAATGGGTTTGTTTCTACCATTTGCCGCCCGCGCCACTGACATGGAAGGTATCGCTAAATCTATGCGGGATATTGGATCGTTCTATCCATCAATTCACTTAGCCTGGCATTTTGAAGAAGTTAATTATGAAGTGACACGTCCAGTTTATATGCAAGCCTCATTGTGCACTGACTGGTTTAAGGGCGGATGGGCTGCCACCTGGGAAAGCACAGGAGGACCACAGCAATTCAGTGGTGGCAAAGGGTGGGACCGAAAAGGACAAGAAAGTACCGCAGGTTTTACAGTAAACGCTGGCACTATTACTCAACTATTATTGTCCTATCTGGCTGCCGGCTTCAAAGGGGCAGGCCTTTGGTGCTGGAATTATCGACGGGCAGGTTGGGAATCGGGTGAATATTCGCTACTCGATCGGAATAATGAACCAGGCGAACGCGCAATTCGGGCAGGTAACATCGCTATAGCAGCCAACAAATACAGAGATGAATTATGGCAAGCGCACAAAGAACCTTATGTGGGAGTTTTTGTAAATTGGGACTCAGAAGCAATATGGGCAGCGCTCGCTGGTCCCAATCGCACAGATTTTAAAAATTATCCCATTCAGGCAAGGATAGGCATTAGCAGAGCTCTAATTAATGGAAACATTCCGTTTGAATATGTAACCGCTGCTGATTTACGAGGTGGATTAATTCAGCGTTATAAAATCATTTATTTGCCAGCCCAAATTGCCCTAAATAATGACCTTATTCCATTATTTGAAGCATATGTAAAAGACGGAGGTCGGTTAGTCATAGACGCGCCAGGTGGTTGGTGGGACGAACAAGGAAAAATATTAAACACAGCAAAAGGGTCACCTTTCGAACGCCTGTTCGGTGCTTCCATAACCGACTTTCAATACGCTAATAATGTACCATATAAAATAAATGGTCATAATCTTGGTGGTTTTATTCTACAAATCAAGCCCACAAAGGCGAATGTCGCAGAACGGTTTAAAAATGGGATGCCATCAGTTACTATCAACCAGCTAGGAAAAGGACAGGCCGTAATTTTAAGTCCTGATGCATCCTTCTCTATGAAAAGCAAATTTAACAATTTTATGGAAGCATGGACGCTGAAATATACATTAGGTACCTGGAAAGCACCTTATCATTGCCTGGGTAGCATCGTTTACCGGTTGGCAGCGCCAAAATCTGACCATTATTTTTTTATGAATGATAATGAACGTCGAACCGTATCTCTAAGTAGTACAAGGTATCATTACAAAATATATAAAGATGCCTTAACCGGAAAAAAAATAAATCCCACCGCAATAGAATTAGAAGGATACAGCGGACGGTGGATAATTGCTGAGAAATTTTGATAT
>CAXTMV010000246.1:0-8223 GCA_964245425.1 uncultured Flavihumibacter sp.
ATTATATAGATGCGTATAAATATAATATTGAAAAAGCATCCATCTCCCTCAATGGCGCCCGCACGGTTTCTAACTATACGGATATCCGGAATTTCTCTGGCATTGCACCGGAACAATTGCAGAACCAGAACTGGCAGTTTTCAGTTACCGTTGGCATTGAAATAAAATTACTGGGCGACAGGAAGCTGCAGTTCAGTGTAGCCGGCGGGGTACAGCCTACCTTTGTATTCAACAGCAATTCTTACCTGATTTCGTCCGATTATAAAAATTATATACAGAGCCCCAACCTGGCCCGCAGCTTTAACGTGCACAGCAATTTTGAAGCGTTCTTTTCTTACCAGACAGGCGGTATCCGCTGGCAGCTGGGCCCGCAGTTCCGCTCACAGCTGCTATCGAGTTATAGCAACCAGTACCGTGTTCGCGAATACCTAACCGAATTCGGAATCAAGTTTGGCATCAGCAAATCATTCTAACCTGTTAACCTTTTACTTTAGCAGCTGCATGGGCGCCTGTTAGCAACTATTTTTTTATCGTATTTTTGCGTATGAAATATAGCGCGCTTACCTTGTTGACCCTTTGCCTGCTGATCACCGCCTGCAAAAACAATACTGCCCATACTGCACCTGTTACAGTGGCCGCTGCAGATTCGCTGCCGCCAAAGGAAAGTACTGCCGACAGCCTGGCCGCACAAAGCTTTTTCCCGGTGCCGGATTATATTGGCGGCCAGCTGAAGATCATCGATTCTTTAAAGCTGCCACTGACCATTGTACGAAAAAAGACGAATACAAAAGATAAAACAGCAAAAATTTCTATGCTGGACCTTCGCACCCTGGCGCTGAATTTTCAGCAACCCGATATCAGCGAACCAGGCCTGAAAAAATTCTATACCAAAACCAATATTGCAGACCAAAGTATACCTTCTGTAACACTTATTTACAGCACCGCCGACACTTCACTGCCGGTACAGAAAATAAACGTGTTCATTAAACCCGATCCCATTGTAAACGATAAGGTAACCGGCATCTATATAGAAAAACTGTTTAGCCGCAACGATACTGTTTACAACCAAAAACTGTTCTGGCAAACAGATAAAGACATGCAGATTATTACCGAGCAAAGGCTGAAGGGCCATGCACTGGGCACCCAGCAGGTGAAAGTAGTCTTTGGTCATTAGTCTGTAGCCGATGGCTCCTGCATTTGCAAACATGCACTTCCCAACAACATCGATTACAGGCTAAAGACCAACGACGCCCGACTAAAGACTATCCCATGACCGCACAGGAATTTCAGCAGATTGCGCATACCATACCCGTGAACCCGGGCATTTATAAATATTTTGACCGTCATAAAGAGCTTATCTATGTGGGCAAGGCCAAGAGCCTGCGTAAAAGGGTCAGCTCTTATTTTACCAAAACCTTTACCAGCTATAAAACACATGAGCTGGTCAACCATATCAGGCATATAGAATTTACCATTGTAGATTCAGAGCAGGATGCCCTTTTCCTAGAAAATTCCCTGATCAAGGAGTTCCAGCCAAAGTATAATATCGACCTCAAAGACGATAAAAGCTTTCCCTATATCGTCATAAAGAAAGAACCCTTTCCGAGGGTATTCCTCACCCGCAAGAGAATCAAGGATGGCTCGGAATACCTGGGGCCCTTTACATCGGTGGCCAAAGTGCGCGAGTTGCTGAATTTTATCCGGCAGAATATCCAGCTCCGCACCTGTAAACTAAACCTCACCGAACAAAATATTAAAAAGGGAAAATTCAAGGTTTGCCTGGAGTACCACCTGGGCAATTGCAAGGGCCCCTGCGAGGGCCTGCAACCCGCTGAAGATTACCAGGAAGGCCTGGTACGGTTAAGAAGCCTGTTGAAAGGAAATCTTTCGCCGGTGATACAACATTACAAACAGGAGATGGCGGGTTTTGTAACGCATATGCAGTTTGAAAAGGCCGAGATCATCCGCAAGAAGATTGAACACGTTGAGAACTACCAGGAAAAATCGGTTATTGTTAGCCGTCACCTCGGCAATGTAGACGTATTCAGCATATTAAAAGACGGTGATATTGCTTACGTGAACTTCCTGATGATACAGCACGGCACCATCGTACAAACCCATACCATTCAGCTGGTGCCCCACCTGGAAGAAGAAGAGGCCGAAGTACTGTCTTTTGCCATCGGTCAGTTACGCCAAACTTTTAACAGCCTATCTGCCGAGATCATTGTGCCTTTTGAGATTGATTACCCGGAACCAGGCATTGTTATGACCATTCCAAAAGGCGGTGAAAAAAAGAAACTGCTGGATCTTTCGCTGAAGAACGTAGACTATTTCAAAGACGAAATAAAAAAGAAAAAGACCCTGCAGCTGGAAGGGAGATCGGATATGGACCGCAAACAGGTATTGTACCAGTTGCAGGAAGATTTGCAGCTGGCCGATCTTCCGATGCATATTGAATGCTTCGATAATTCCAATTTCCAGGGCAGTTACCCGGTGTCTGCCATGGTCTGCTTTAAGGAAGGCATACCCAGCAAAAAAGATTACCGCCATTTTAATGTAAAAACGGTGGAAGGCATCAACGATTTTGCTACCATGAAAGAGGTTGTATATCGCCGTTATAAGCGTTTGAAAGAAGAGGAGCAACCTTTGCCGCAGCTGGTGATCATAGATGGCGGCAAGGGGCAGTTAAGCGCTGCACTGGAAAGCATTGATGCGCTGGGTTTAAACGGCAAAATGACCCTGGTTGGACTGGCAAAAAATGAGGAGGAGATTTTTTTCCAGGGCGACAAGCAATCGGTAAAACTGCCCTATAACAGCGATAGCCTTAAACTCATCAGGCGGGTGCGCGATGAGGTGCACCGTTTTGGCATCGGCTTTCACCGCGATAAACGCAGCAAGGGAACTTTTAAGAATGAGCTGGAAGACATCAAAGGCATTGGCAAGGCCACGGCAGACATGCTGTTAAAAGAGTTCAGGTCGGTAAACAAAGTGCGGGAAGCGGGGGAAGCAGCCATTGCAAAAGTGGCGGGTGCCTCAAAAGCGGCTATTATCCAACGTTATTTCAATGAAAAAGAAAAGGGGCCAGGATAGAAATCCAGCCCCGTTTTTAAAATCCAATATCCTATGAAAAACCGTGGTAAAAGTAGCAACAATATTTCACAATCCAATACCTCATTAAGGGTATTTTTTTAGTGTTAATAAGCATTAAGCGCAGTTTAAGCATAAAAAAAGCATCGTAAAAATACGATGCTTTTTTTATGCGTTATTCAGATTCCACTTAGTAAGACCATAGGTCCTGCTCGTAGTTGAAGATCTTCTCTTTAATGTTATCGCCTTCCAGCAGGCGTAAAATCGGGTCTTTCACGTAGCCTTCAATGAACAGGTCATTGGGGTTTTCTACGGTAGACTTGATGATCCGGCTGGCGAACATACGGCTTTCGAATACTTCTTCCCAGCTTAAGCGGGCGCCGTAATTTTTGCCGTTGTAGGCTTCAAACTTGGCCAGCATAGGGCGTAAATCGGGGTAGTAAACCCAGAATAGGGGTGTTACATATTTTAAAGAGCCATCAGGATTTTTTTCCGTTTTCATGGGTGCGATACCCAGGATGCGGGTGTGGAGCCGCGATGATTCCTTATCGAAAATAACATCTTCCTTTATCCAGAATTTCTCGATGGCATTGGGATCAAACTCGTTGGTGATGGTTGTATCCTTCATGGTTGCACCGGTGGGGTCTTTGGCCCAGTCGGGAACCTGTTGGGTAGTGCTTTCACCGACCAGTTTCCGCGCAATGGCACCAAAAGGCATCGGCGTTGTAAAGCGATCGTCCATGGGGTCAAAAGCTGTTGCTTCACCGCTTTTAATGGCATTCAGCAGAATGATGATAAAACGCTGGTTACCGTTATCGGCGTCTGCCTTGTATACAAAGGGCAGGTTCATTTTTTCGTGCACATCAATTTCCCTCCACAAACGCTGGCGGTAAACGGCATCGTCCTCACGGATATGCTCATACACCAGGGGTGTTCTTTCCTTTACCAGGTTGCGTTCAACCGCATCATCGTTGCGCAGGCTCTTTTTTATAACACCGAGGTTTAATTCGGGTTCAGCTGCTACCGGTTTGGTAGTGTCTTTTGCCGGTGTAGCGATGGTAGCCGTGGCATTACCCGCATTTTTGCTGGTACTTTTCTTGGCGGTGGTCCTTTTCTTGGCTACCCGTTTCTTATTGGTCTGCGCATTTGTGCTGCCAACGCCTACGGCGAGTACAGTTAACAAAAGACACCATTTGATGATACGGTTTTTCATTGCTTTCAACTTTTATCTTGGTTATGTATGAAACTTATTTAAGCGTAAAATACGTTCCGTCGATGGTTCTTTTTTTGCCACCGGGGCCTAATACCTGTATTTTATCAAAATATACTACGGAACCGGGCGCCTGGCTGGTGATCAGCGCACTGGCAGCTGTCCAGCGGGGACCGTCTACGGTAATTTCCTGTACGATACCGCTCGGGTTTCTTGCTCCGATCTGGTAGCTTACGATCTGGAAAGGAAAATCGAAATCAGAATCTTTCAGTTTGGCGATACCGCCACCCTGTGATTTAAACAAGGCAGATGAAATAGCACCGCTGCTAACACCAGCCACCAGGAATTGCGGGTTGGGCAGGGTTTTTACACGCAGGTCGAAAGAACTGGTTTTACCTTTTACGGTAATGTTTACTTTACCCATGCCCTGTGTAGTTGGCTTGATATTAAACAGGTCACCACCTGCACCAACAACAGAACCATTGGTGAAACTAACTTTCATATCTTCTTTACCACCTGAACCGGAAGAAATAAGTACGGGATTGTCTACATCCATGTATACAACGTTCATTTTAGTGAGGAACATAGAGGCACCTGAAGGTGTACCCACTGTATATTTCACTACTTCATCTTTTGTTTCTTTCTTGCCATCGGGCGTGGTGTATTCAATTTTAACGGCTACTGAGTGCTCGCCGGCACCCTGTGCAGTGGTTTTGAAAGTTGCCTTGCCATCGGTCAAAGACATGTGCTGTCCGTTGATGGTGATATTGGGCTGGGCAGCATCGCTGTAAGCACCGATACCGGCAGTGATTTCAATGTCTTCATTCGGCATGGCATAGGTTCTGTTCACCTGCGTGATGGCCGCGAATTTGTTGTATACCACTTTCACCTGTCCAACCTGTGAGTGGATATAGTCCACCAGCTGGGCTTCAGAGTTCTTAACATCGTTCTCAAATTTGCTGAGAACGGTTAAAGAAGCAATGGTAGGTGTCATGTGAAAATAACTGTAGGTCCAGTCTTTTGCTGAGTCAGCTGTTCTTTCGGCATGTGCTTTTTCAGGAACAGTCATATCCAGCGGAAGCGTTCTCAGGAACTCTGCTTTCTTGGCAGCGATTGATTTTGCCAGGTCCGGGATGTCTTTGAACTCGTTGGGGTCCAGTACAGCCAGTACGTTCTTTTTGTAGGCAGACAGGGCATCATACATTTTCTGTCCTTCGCCTTTATCGAAATCCTTATCGGGTGCAAACAAACGGGTAGCTGCGTCCAGGTCGTCTTCTTTGAATTCTTCCTTTCCTTCAGCATCTGTTTTAAGACCAGATTCTTCTTTCAGTTTCTGCTTCATGGATTCCAGGTAACCGCTCAATGTAGCGGACAGCTGTTTAACCTGTGCAGCCTTGGGCGCCCATATTTCAGCTTTGGCTTTGGTTTGCGGGTCGGCTACTTCTGTTTTAAAGGCATCATATATAACGGCATTCTTTTTATCGAGTGCCGAATTGGAGGTTACAATACTTTTATCTACGGTTTTAAAGGCTTCCAGTACTTCATTAGATACATTCAGCGCCAGCAATGCTGTAAGCACCAAATACATCATATTGATCATCTTTTGCCGGGGCTCTTTTGGTAAAGACATGGGTGATTGAATTAATTGTAATTAATCAGGTTTTTCATTGTACGATTAGGGTAGCGGATATGGAATCAAACAAAGTGACTGTTCTTTTCTCTATCCCGTCTAATTACTGCTTTCCCTGCATAGCGGTCAGCATGTTACCATATACCTGGTTCAGGCTGCCGAGGTTCTTAGCCAGCAAAGCAATCTGTTCCTGCGTTTTCTTGGCATCTGCTACGCTGCCCTGCATGGCCTGTGAAGCGGTAGCCAGGTTGCTGTAGAAGTTGTTCATTGCCTTCAGGTGGTTATTGGTATCCTGTAATTCCAGTTCGTAAATGGTATTCAGTGAACCCAGGTTCTTCGTCAACACCTGTACCTGGCCATGGAACTGCTTGGTAGATTCTGATGCATCGTTGAAAGACTGCATAGTGGCAGCAGACTTTGTGTAAGCATCTTTCATCAGGCCCAGTGCGCCGGTGGCTTCTTTTGTTTTAGCGGTGTAATCAGAAGTAGCGGTAACCACTTCGGAAACATCTTTTATCTGGTTAACGGAAGTTCCAAATTTCTGGAAACCTTCACTCAGTTTTTTCAGGTTAGCAGGAGTAATGTCTGCTTCGCTCATCATTTTATCCATAGCATTCAAAGAAGAGTTGCCTGAAGCGGCGCCCATTTTAGGCAATGCTTCAGCCAGGGCTGCCATTTCCTGACCGGGAGGCGGTAAGAATGCATATATCAAAAAGATTGCTGCTTCTGTTAAAAGACCAATGGTCAGCATCTGGTTTGCAAAAGTGAGGTGAAGGATTTTAGCCCAGGCACCAAAGATTACTACTGCAGCGCCAACGCATACAAATACATTTACTAGTTTGTCTGTAGATCTGCTTACTCCAGCCATAGTTTTCGTTTTTTAGAGTTTTTAAACGGGTTTTTTTTGAGAAAAGGATACTTTGTTTGATTTAGTAAAATCAAGCTTTAAACGGAATTATCAATAAAAAATTTTGTTCAGGAAATGTTAAATATCAACGATGACCTGGTGCTGATGGTAAATCAATAACAGTTCTGAAGCCGATATAAGATTTAGCAGTGTCCTGGTATTCGTATGCACGGGTACCGGTTTGCAGGAAGTAGCCTACATCTTTCCAGCTGCCGCCACGGATAACTTTCCTTTTCATGCGCGGAGGATCAGAATCCTTGGCATTGTAACGGATATCCGGGTTCATATCGTGCTGAAAATTGTAACCACCTTCATAGTACAGGGAAGAAGTCCACTCTGCCACATTACCTGCCATGCAATACAGACCGAAATCGTTGGGCCAGTATCCGTCTGCGCGTACGGTATAGAAACCGCCGTCTTCAGGATAGTTGCCACGGCCTGGTTTAAAGTTGGCCAGCAAACAACCTTTCTTGTTTCTCAGGTAATAGTTACCCCAGGGAAACATAGATTGTGAACGGCCGCCACGGGCTGCATATTCCCATTCTGCTTCTGTTGGCAGGCGGAAATCAGATTCCTGTGATCTTTTCTTTGATTCCAGGAAAGCATTCAGGTAATGGGTTCTCCACTCGCAGAAAGCAGTTGCCTGGTTCCAGTTTACACCTACAACAGGGTAGTTGCCGGTGGCGGGGTGAGAATAATATCTTTTGGTCATGGGCTCATTGTAAGAATAAGAGAAGTCCCTTATCCAAACCAGGGTATCCGGATAGATACGAACCGGTTTCTTTTCAATGAAGGCTGAACGCGGCTTGCCGGCATTTTCCCTTTTGGCAGCTTCCTTCAGGTTAAATGTTTCTGACAGGTATACCAGTTTGTTGGCATCAATTTCTTTTTTGCCGAAAATGCGGTTCTCCGGTGTTACTACCATCTGATCGATCTTTTCGGTGGTAGCTTTATCGCCCCATTTAATGGTAGAAGCTTTTTTCCAGTCAACCATATCAACACCATCAACACTTTTTACGTACCCCATCAGCTTGGCAGCTGTTGAATCGCGCACCCAGTTGGTAAACTGGCGGTATTCGTTGTTGGTGATTTCTGTAGCGTCCATCCAGAATCCGTTGATGGATACCTGTTTGTTACGTGCAGTATAAGCGTAGTTGACATCCTCATCGCTCGGACCCATGTGGAAGGTTCCAGGTGGAATGTAGACCATTCCGGGAGGCTTACTCAGGTTGTACTTGTTTGCGGGGGCCACACCGTGCAGCTGACCATCGTCCGGTAATCCCTTGTGGGACTTTCCAATCTTTCCGCAACCTGTTACAGCAGCAGCCGCAACAAGCTTCAATAGGATGGACAGGTTTTTCATTTTCATAAAATTAAAGGGTATTGGAC
>CAXTMV010000247.1:0-5555 GCA_964245425.1 uncultured Flavihumibacter sp.
ATACGCCTGATACCAGGAAAAAATCCCCTTGGCCTTCCCTTAACGTTTGCTTAACATATTTTCGGTTGTACATGTCCGTGTGTATGGTTGTTGGCACAATTTTATGTGACAATTGCTCTTGCCAGCATTTATTCGACAAACTACTTTATGGGAACTAACCTTACCAGCAGGGATTCCATCCCGCTTATCATCAAAAAAAATGCTGTAACCGGCAAAGTCCTTACCGGAGACGATCTCTTCTTTAAAAAATATGCCAACCGGCAAATGCCTTTTTCGGCAGCGCGGACCCAATCAGGACTGGATGCGTATACCGGCAGCTGGACGGAAGCCGAGGTATTGCATTTATTGCGGAGAACAACTTTTGGTGCCGGTAAAAGCAATGTGGACTTGCTAAAAAACTTATCCGTTACAGACGCTGTGAACCAGCTTATCGATAATCCCGTACTGCCCACCTCGTCTCCGTTGAATGTATATGGCAATGTTTACCCGGATGAACAGGGTTGTCCCTTTGGCACTTCCTGGATAGAATTTGCCGGCACCAACGACTCGGATTCCATGCTCAACGGCTTTCGTACCAAATACAGTTATAAGCAATGGTGGATCGGGCTGATGATCAACCAACAGTCTCATATACTCGAAAAGCTTACGCTGTTCTGGGCAAATCATTTCAGTACGCAGATGGAGGATTTTGATTATCCCAAAGCCATCTGGGCGCATTTTAAAAAAATACGAGAGGGGTGCCTGGGCAATTTCAGAACCCTGCTGAAAGAGATCACGATTGATCCGCATATGCTCTTCTTTCTGAATGGCAATTATAACACGGCATCGGCCCCCGACGAAAATTATGGCCGCGAATTGCAGGAATTGTTTACCATCGGCAAAGGGCCGCTCTCCGCCTATACAGAAGACGATGTAAAACAAGCAGCCAAAATACTCACCGGCTGGCGCCGGCAGGAACAACCCGATGGTTTTTATACCACCGTATTCAACGATGCGGATCACGACAGTTCAGATAAACAGTTCTCCGCCTTTTATAACAATACCGTTATCAGTGGCAAAACCGGGCAAGACGGACAAACCGAAACAGATGCCCTGCTGAATATGATACTGGCAACGGATGAAGCCGCCAAATACTTGTGCCGCTGCCTGTACCGATGGTTTATCTATTATGTTATCGACGACTCGGCAGAACAGAATGTGATAACGCCACTGGCCGCTATTTTCCGCAGCAATAACTACGAAATTGCACCTGTATTAAAAGCGCTTTTTACCAGCGAACATTTTTTTGATCCCGTTAACAGGGGATGCATTATTAAAAGTCCGATAGATTTTTATATTGGTTTTTGCAGGGAAGTACAACTGGCATTTAACCCCACTTATGTAGATGTTTTTTATGGCCAGTGGAGTCTTTTCTGGCAAATCTGCAACGATTGCGGCCAGAACCTGGGCGACCCGCCGAATGTAGCAGGCTGGCATGCTTATTACCAGGAGCCTGTTTATTACGAAGTCTGGCTCAGCAGCGATACCGTGCAGAAAAGAGCTTATGTAATAGGGCTTTTTACCAGCAGCGGGTTCCTGCTCAATGGCATCTTGATGAAATCAGACTCTATCAAATTCTGCCAGCAATTTGATCATCCCGAAGACCCCAACCAGGTGATCGCCAACTTTTGTAGCTATTTGTTGCCGCAGCCCCTTACCGCCGATCAGACCGCCTTCCTGAAACAATCCATATTGCTGACCGGCCAGATAAACGATGCCTACTGGACAAGTGCCTGGCTCAACTATATGGCCAATACAGGCGATGCCATTGCAGAAGGAACGGTGCGGGGAAGGCTGGACCAGCTGATGAATTATATTACCAGCATGGAAGAATACCAGTTATCCTAAACCGTTCGCTCATCATTTAATAAAAAGCTGTCCATGAAACGCAGAGATTTTCTTAAGCTGGGGCCTGCCTTGTCGCTTCCTTTTTTAATTAACGGGCTACCTATAAATGCCTCGGCCCGCAATCCTTTGCTGCAACTGCTGCGCGCCCAAACGGAAGAAAACGGAAAGGTATTGGTGCTGATACAGATGGCGGGTGGTAATGACGGATTGAATACATTAATCCCCCTCGACCAATACAGCAACCTGGCAAAGGCGCGGGCAAATATACTCATCCCTGCTAACCGTGTGCTGTCTCTGAACGGCCTGCCCCAAACAGGTTTGCACCCCGCCATGGGTGGTATCCGCAACCTGTATAACAACGGGCAGGTAAACATTGTGCAGGCCGCCAGTTATGATAACCCCAGTTACTCCCATTTCAGGGCCACTGATATTATTTTTACCGGCGCGGATTCCAATACCTATCTCAGTACCGGGTGGATGGGCAGGATGCTCGACATCAACTATCCCGGTTACCCTGCCCAATACCCCAATTCAGTAATGCCGGATCCCCTGGCCATACAGATTGGTACGCAGGCATCACTGGTTACACAGTGCGCCAATATAAATCCTGCGGTAACGGTTACCGATCCCAGCTCTTTTTACCAGCTTATTAATGGTGTAACCAGCGCCACACCGGATACGCCTTATGGCCATGAGCTCACGTTTGTACGGTTGATGAAACAACAAACCTCCGAGTATGCAAATATCATTAAGACCGCTTTTGGCGCCACCAGTGGTAATACAGTTACCTATCCCTCAGATAATCCCCTGGCAGACCAGCTAAAAATAGTATCAAGACTGATAAAAGGCGGCCTTAAGACACCTGTATACGTGGTCAACCATCCTGCCAGCTTCGATACCCATGCCAACCAGGTAGACCCAATTGATACCACCCAGGGCATGCATGCCAGTATACTCGGCAGCTTTTCTGACGCCATCAGCGCTTTTCAGCAGGATTTAATTAATATGCAAATCAGCGACCGGGTAGCATCTATGACACTCACCGAATTTGGCCGGCGCGTTAAATCGAACGACAGCCTGGGAACCGATCATGGTGCTGCTACCCCTGTTTTTTTCTTCGGCACCAACCTGAACCCTACCATCATCGGCAACAATCCGCCGATACCCGATAATACAAGCGTGAACGACCAGGTAAATATGCAGCACGATGTGAAAGCCATTTATTATTCGGTACTCAAAGACTGGTTTCAATTAACCGATAACCAGTTATACAGCGTTTTGCCGGCAACTTATACCACCCTGCCCATTTTCAAACAGCTGGTACTGCCTGTAAGGCTCTTGTCTTTTACCGGCAAATGGGCCGGCAGCCAGGTAAACCTGCAATGGGAAATTGACCAGGAATCCGGCATCGACCAGTATGAAGTGCAGCGCTCAGACGATGGAATCAATTTTATTAAAATAGGCAGCGTAGCGGCCGTTAACAGCACCGTACGTTATACCTATTCTTTTACGGACAGTGCTTTATCAAAACCAGCTTACTATTACCGGATCAGGATTGTTGAAAAATCGGGCAGCACGGAATTGTCGTCTGTGTTATTGCTGAGCGCAAACCTGCCTGCAGGCGCAAAAAGTATTAAAATATTCCCCAACCCCGTTACTGATCGGTTTACGATTTCATTTGAAAGCAAAATAACCGGGTTGCTATCTATACGCATCACAGATCTCGGAGGTAAAGAAATCTGGAAACAGGAAACGGAAGTAACCGATGTATACAATTATACTTTTTCTTTTGCAGGAAAAAAACCGGTGGCCGGCATCTATCTTGTGAAATTGTATGCCAAAAATACGGAGTCTACGGCCAAGATCTTGATACAGTAAACATGCTGATGCCTGATCACTGTGTCTGCTGTAAGCCTTCGCTCAAAAGACATCAGCCATCAGCCATCATATTCCCATTCTGCAATCGCAAATAATGTTTGATGCAGGTGGGCAGATCGCTTGCATAATGGCTTACATAAATAAGGGTGGTAGCAAAGCCCTGGCAAATCTCGTTCACCAGGCCCTTGAAATACGCCGTTTGCCGGGCATCCAGCCCCTGGGTGGGTTCATCCAGGATTAATAGTGGCGGATTTTTTACCAGGGCCCTCGCCAGCAGCGCCATTCGTTGCTGGCTGGCCGACAACTGGAATATCCTTTTATCCCGGAAAGCTACCAGGTTCATCAGTTGCATCCACAATAATACCGTTTCTTCCTGCGCAGCAGACAACCGGCGGAACAGGCCAATGGTATCGAAAAGACCGGAAGCAATCACTTCGAAACAACTGGCGTGCTGTTCAAAATAGACATGCAGCTCGGGCGACACAAAGCCAATCTTTCTTTTTATATCCCAGATGCTTTCGCCGCTGCCGCGCTGGCGATCAAACAATATGATGTTGTTCGCATATGCCTGTGGGTTGTCAGCAGTAATCAGGCTCAGGAGCGTAGACTTGCCCGCGCCATTGGGTCCGGCCAGGTTCCAGCACTCCCCTTTTTTTACCTGCCAGTCAATATTGTTTAAAACGATCTTGTCGCCATACCGTATCGTCACTTTTTCCATTTTTACGGCCAACAGGAAATCGCTTTCGGCGGGTGGGCGCAGCTGTTGCAGCCATACGGGATCTGCGGTAAAAACAGGTGCCACCGCAGTAGGCTGCCGCAGGTAGTCTTCTTTTTTTTGTGCCGATACCAATGAACCCTCTTCCAGCAAGGCAACATGGGTGATACAAGCAGGCAACTCCGCCGGGGCCGTAATGAGGATGATATGAATATTTTTTTTAGCAATGGTATCAAAGATCCCGTGCAGGGTGTTTCGTCCTTCTGTGTCCAGACCCAGGAAAGGATTGTCCAGGATCAGTACAGCGGGGTTCAGCAACAGGGCCCTGGCCAGTTGCAGGCGTTTGTTTTCTCCGTTGGATAATTGCAGCAAAGGTTTTTGCAAAAGCGTATCAAGGTGAAGAAGGGTAATCCATTCCGCTGCCAGTGCCGGATCGCCCAGGGCATCGGCCACGGTAATACTGTCATCTGCATCGGATGCATTAAAACGCTGCTGGTAATAAAAGCTGCTGGTATTGCTGAGGTTTTTAAAATGATGCTGTTGTTCTACCAATTCAATGGTTAGGTTGCCAGATGGCAGTTGCCAGTTCAACTGGCCCCGGTAAAATATTTTAGCAGACAATACATGGGCCAGCGTTGTTTTTCCACTGCCCGAATGGCCAATGACGGCCCATTGCTGCTGCCGGTCAATGCGGAGCGATATATTGTTGAGCACCGGGTACCCGCCGGTGATAACAGACAGGCCGCTGAGCGTTAGCAATGGCCTACTGTCTGGCTGAAGATTGTCCATACCCGGTAAAAGTACTGAATAATGAAAAAGAGCTGCCTCAGTGTATGATCCTGGCAAAGAAAGGGAAGCTGTGCAGGTGATTGAACAGGTACACATATAGAATGGCCACACCGGCAGAAACCAGGTTGCCGATTAGGTAATAGTCATTAAATTTATTGTGATCGGCCGTTCCTTCCGTATGCTTCAGCCGGGTGGCCAGTTTCAACGCGCTGAAAAAAGTAAGGGCGCCGGTCTGCCCATTGATAAGGGCAAAAGCCAGGAAAACGCGTTCCAGCATGCCTTTAAC
>CAXTMV010000247.1:5630-8195 GCA_964245425.1 uncultured Flavihumibacter sp.
TCAATAAATAGGCAGGCATGTTATTTTTCTCCCAGATAGGTCACCACTTTTTTTAAGGCGGTGTACTGTTTTAATTTAAGGCTTCTTTCTCTTTTCCACATCAGCGATCTTTCTTTTTTTAGATCTGCCGCAACTTTTTTGTAGTCGGGCTGCTGCAGGAAGGCAGCTAAAATATAATAATCTTTTTGTTTCCATTCATCTGTTATGCCCTGGAGGGCAACAAAGCTATTGTTGATGGCTGCCTGCTTTTTTTTATCTTCCAGCCTGATGTCAAACCTGTTTTTTTCTTCTTTCAATGCTGTTAACGCTTCCCTTGCCAGGGTAAGGCCGCTGCCCAGCATTTCATAAGCTCTTTTTGGATTGATGGGTGTATCAATGATGCCTTCTTCCAGTACATACCGGAGGGTAAACGGCCTGCCGGACGCAATGATGCATTCCTCTATAAAAAAAATCAGCCCCAGGGCCGCCGACAAGCTGGGCAATACCCCCTGGAATTCATCGCCCAAGGTAATCGTAAGCGGCGACAGCAGCTGGTCTCCCCTTTCTTTATTGGCCTGGGCCACCAGTTCTTTAAAACTGACCATCAGGCCGGCCTGTTTCATGTTACGGCTGTTGATGATATCCGCCATCAGGATATAATGCCATTGCTTTTTCATTATTTCAAATATAGTGAAATTATTAATGTTATTTCATTTTATGTGAAATAATAACAATTATTTCATTAAACGTGAAATGTTCCAGTGGTACCCTTGCTGGTAAAGGATTTCTACAGCAATGGCTTATTTTTAAACCTGTATCTGCTGCCGGCCATGACAAAATTATTTTTAGTCCTTTTATGCTTTTACTCCCTGTCGGCCCTGGCGCCGCCGCTATCAGCTCCTGCCGTCACCCATGGCGAGGTGGATATTGCGTTATTCGGTGCCCGCAAAGGATCATCGCCTGCCCTTATTGCCGCTGCCATCACAAAAGCATGCCTGTACGCTGCGGCAGGTCATTTTAAAAAAGTACTGGTATCCGGCTACTATATTACCGATCCCATCCAGCTGTCCGACGGTATTGAGCTGGTGGGCAAGGGCTTTTCCACCGGGCTTGAATTGCCTTTGTCTGCCCGCAACAGGGTGCTGGTAAGGGTCGGCAACGGGAATGCCATCCGCCACCTGGCGCTGAGTGGCGGCCGGGTAAACAGGATGCGGGACAGTGCCGCACTATTATTAATGGGGGAAAATTGTGACGGTATTACGCTGCAAGATGTATACCTGCACAACAGCGGGGGCGATGGCATCTATTTTTTAAACAGCAGCGATATTTGGCTGGACCATGTAAAAACAGATTCGATGGGTACGGCTGCGGTTCATTTATACCAATGCGCCCATACAAAAATAATGAACTGTGATTTCGGCGGCTGGGATGCCAATGGCCATGGCAGGTCTTGCATAGAATGGGGCAGCAATACAGCCCATACCATGCACGATACGCAGATCACCGACTGCCGTTTTTTAAACCGCCACAATTCCACCAAGTTTGTACTGGAGGCGGGCGGATACCCCTCCACCCAAAATGAAAACGTGGTGATTGAGCGCAACTATTTTGATTTGGATTTTCATTCAACCGGGGTCATGTCGCTGGCAGTGGATACCCTGCGATCGGATCATAACGTATATGCACATGGCAAAACAAGCAGCAGCATGGCCTACGGGGTGGAATGTTCGGGTTCTGACATGCATTGGTACCAGGAAGATTTTGGCAATACTTCTGTGCAATTGTCGAGTTTTTTGTTGGATACTTGCCGCAATGTGTCAGTGACCCATTGCCGGTTTACGCCCGTCAGCAGCAGCTTTTTTGGTTGTGTAATAGCCATCGGGGGTACCTCAGTTGGCCATACGGTGTTTAAGGGCCTGCGTTTTGAGGACAATACAATCCATGCAGAAAAAGCCATTACGGATACCATTCTCAATTTCGGCTGTTATGGCGGTAACAGGGCCACGCTGTTCGGCGCTTCCATTAAGAGAAATAAAATATATGCCGCAGCGGCCACCAATGCTTTTTATTTTGCAGGGCAATACGGCAGCGACAATGTTTTCCAGGACAATGCATTTTATGCACCGGCCGGTTCTTACATGTTCCGGTACCGGGTGGGTGCTTTTTATCGCACAAGGTTTATACACAATGTTTGTCCGCCGCCGGCGGTAATGTTTCATGGCTCTGTCAATGATAATAATATGCCTGGGATGAGGAAAGTGGATTAAGCAAAAGCTCTTAACTTAGAAAACTCGAATCTCAAACTGATCGGATATAGGGTCCGCTTACAATTGCACTTCCGTCGCCTCAAATTTTATAAATACCTATGTTGGGAGTGTTTTGTCAGACTGGCCGAGAAGTCAGTTATAGATATTTTTGGCAACCTTGTCGGCAATACCTTTTATTTTCCAGTCTTGAATAACCCACGTTTGTGCTTTATTTTCTGAAATAAAAACTAGCATTGATTTTATTTTTTCTGGTTTATAACACTCCCCATATTTAAGACCATTCAGGCTGATTGCTAAGTTATAAAATCAGGCAGCTTGT
>CAXTMV010000248.1:0-8105 GCA_964245425.1 uncultured Flavihumibacter sp.
TGGTAAACCAATAATTGGTTAACCAATAACTAACCCAATTTTATGACCAAATCGTCAACTCCATTCATCGGTATCTGCCCGTAAGAAACACTTGCAGTATATGCTGCATTTACAGCCATCAATTTAGACACCAAAACGAATTGTTATATGAAAATTAAATTTTCCTTCACGAAGGTTGTTTTGTTCTCATTTGTTTTTCTCTCTTCATTTCTATACGCCCAATCCCAGAATGCACAGCTTAACGGTGAAGTAAATGATTCCAGAGGCATAGGTATTTCTGGTGCCACTGTTTCTGTGAAAGGCACTAAGATTGTTCTTGTTACAGACAAATTCGGCAAATTCAAGCTCGCGCTTCCACCAAATGCAAAAACTATTATTGTAACTCATGCAGGATTAAAAGCGCAAGAAATTTCCGTTGCGGGTAAAACTAGTATTGAGGTGATTATGAGAGAGGACATGGTTGGCCTTGATCAGGTAATTGTAATAGGATATGGCTCGCAAAAAAAGGCAAGTGTAGTTGGCGCTATTTCAAACGTAAAAGGTACAGATCTTGTAAAATCTGGAATACCGTCTGTTGCTAATTCTTTAACAGGGTTAGTGCCAGGCATGGTTACTGTTCAGCAATCAGGGCTGCCTGGTGCAGAAGATTCAAAAATATATATCCGTGGCCTTTCATCGTTTTCCGGCAATAACCAGCCGTTGATTTTGGTAGATGGTGTAGAGCGCGGACTAAATGATATTGATCCAAATGAAGTGGAAAGTATTTCAGTGCTGAAGGACGCTTCTGCAACCGCTGTGTTTGGCGTGAAGGGTGGCAACGGTGTAATTCTGATTACTACTAAACGTGGCCAGGAAGGCAGGCTGGAAATACAAGCCTCTTACGATCAAACCTTCAAAAAACCGGTCAACGGAAGTATACAGGAAGATTCTTATAATACCTTAAAGGGAAGGGATGAACTGTACCGTAATCAAAATAGGTACAATCTTGTTTTGGGTCCTGGTATACTTAACCATTATCTTACTCATGATATGCCATACATCTATCCTGATGTGGATGCATGGAAATACTCTATCAAACCTTTCGCGTTGGATTCGAGGGCCGCAGTTTCTGCACGGGGTGGTACCCGTAATGCCAAATATTTTATCTCAATTGGATATTTGCATGAAGGTGATTTACTTAAAAATATACAGACGCTGTATGACGCATCCTACAAATATGACCGTTTAAATTACCGCATGAACTTCGATTTTGATTTTAGCAAAACCACCAAAGTTTCTATATCGACGGGAGGATATGTAGGCGTTCAGAGTGCTGGCGGAAATGTAGGCAATGGCGATCAGGCTAATATTCTTAACGGCATGTATACCACTCCTCCTTATGCTACACCATACATTTATCCTGCGTCTATTCTATCGCAATACCCGGATCCCAATAATCCTGTAATCTCAGACAGGGTTGGCCTGAACTTAATCAGCAACAGTATCACAAGTATCGGACGTAAAAATTATAAGGGAACAACCCGGACAGTAAATGATCGTATAGGAACAGACTTGGTTCTTACGCAAAAACTTGACGCTATTACCCAAGGTCTTTCTTTCAAAGCTTTGTTTTCCTACAACAATGATACATGGTATACTGGCGGCGGATACAACTATCAATCTGATGCTTACTCACTGACCCTTGTTAATAACGTTCCTACATGGACAAGGTACATCGGCGCAGCGGTCGACAATTATACAGTTGTTGCACCGCCCTACCAGCAGCCTTTAGTACTAAGTACAACTAACTTGCCTGTTTATAATTATGTTTTTAGCGGGCAGTTTGATTACAAACGGTCTTTCAAGAAAAGCAATTTCGGCGCTTTGGCATTGGTGCAAAGAAGAATAAGTCAGGGTGGTGCAGGTTTTAAACACTATGAAGAAAACTGGGTTGGACGTGCTACATACGATTATGATGGTAAATATCTGTTGGAAGCAAGTTTGGCAGTATCTGGTTCAGAACAGTTTGCACCTTCCAACCGCTTCGGCTATTTTCCTTCTTTTGCCGGCGGCTGGAATATTGCCAAGGAAGAATTTGTAAAAACCCTGATCCCTCAAATGAGTAATTTTAAATTGCGGTATTCGTGGGGTCAGACAGGCAATGATAATACAGGGTCACAATATTTATATATTTCACAGTATACCAACGGAACTGCTTATACAACTGGTGCCCCGGGGATTACCAGTAATGTTCAAACAGTAGTAGAAGGAAGTGTGCCCAATATCTACGCGCAATGGGAGCGAGCTACAAAACAGGATTTAGGATATGAACTGGGTTTTTTTAATAATAAACTTACGTTCAGTTTAGATTTTTTTGATGAACAACGCACGGGGATCCTGATGGCAAGACGGGCCGTGGCGGATTGGTTCGGACAAAGTATTCTTCCATTGAACATTGGCGCGACCAAAAGACATGGTTATGAATTTGAAGCTGGCTACAATGGTATTTATAAAAAGTTTACTTATTTCGTGAAAGGCAATTTTAACTTCAATGAAAACCGCATTGTCAACCAGGATGACCCCTTATTAACACCAGACTATCTGAAAAAAGCCGGTAAGCCTATCAGTGCTAACTACGCTGCAAAAAATCTTGGTTATTATCAGAATGTCGACGAAATAGCCAATTACTCACTCAGGCAAAACAGTCTTATTACTGTTGGCGCAGATAAATTGTTGGATTTTAACGGGGATGCGACTACTTCTAACGACGCAGTAGCATCGGGTAATGGAAGTCGCCCGGATAAAACATTTAGTTTTTCTGCGGGGCTCACCTATAAAAAATTTGATTTTAGTTTTATGTTCCAGGGTGCTACCAGTGTGGCAAGAAACAATGGCTCATATACTAATCCTCTCTGGACCAATGATCCTGGCGAGATGTATATAAAAACAAAAGGGACAGATGATCTTTGGACGCCTATAAACATTAATGCTGCCTATGGCGCATGGGGTGCCTGGAATCCTGGTAACAAAGGGATACAAAATGCAAAATATATAAGACTTAAAACGCTTGAGCTTGGATACAATTTGTCGGGCAAAATACTTAAAGCTGCCGGCCTGTCTTCTGCGAGATTAGCTTTGCAAGGGGCGAATCTTTTTACTTGGGCGCCGGGCTATAAGTTTGGAGACCCTGAAAATGAACCATCGTTTGACGGACTTTATAATTATGCCTTACAATTTTATCCGCTGCCCAGGAGACTTACTATAGCACTCAGGGCTAATTTTTAACCAATAAAAGATATGAAAATGAAAATTACAATGGTAAAGCTGTTTGTTTTCATGGCTATCCTTATTGGGATTAGCTCATGCAAGAAATTTCTTGATCAGGTGCCGGATTCTGTAGCTTTTACAGACGATCAGATTTTTACTGACTATACACAAAGTCAGAAGTTTGTAGATGAACTGCTAACACCAGGCTGGTATTTTGATGATAATAATGTCCAAAATGTCGATCCCGCGCTGAATAAATTTTTTGGTAAGCAAGTATATGGATTGCGTGAAAAGCTTTCTGACAATATCATTCCCAATCAGCAATATAATTGGATAAGTGGAAATTCGGCCAGGCAGGGCAATGGTATGCAAACCAATGGTGCGGCACCTTACTGGAATGAAAGTGATTATCAGCGCTTTGCTACATTCTGGAAAGCCATCCGCGCCGCTAATTTGTCTATAGCAAATATAAGCCGCCTTACAAATGCATCGGATGCGCAAAAGGCCGCCATTTTAGGCGAAGCTTATTTTTTAAGGGGTCACTTTTATTTCACCCTGTTACAGGGTTGGGGAGGTATGCCATGGATTAACAAGCCGCTTGATCCGGCACAAGACATGGATTTGCAAAGAGATACCTATACGGTAACTGCTCAAAAAATTGCTACATCATTTGATTCCGCAGCATTATACCTGCCATTGGTGGTGGGTGATGCAAATTGGGGTAAACCTTCAGGCATGGCGGCCCTAGCTTATAAAGCAAAAGCACTGGTTTGGGCGGCTTGCCCTTTTGCAAATCCAGGTAATGATCAAAAATTATGGCAGGATGCGGCAGTAGCTTCAGCTCAAGCAATAGATGTTGCTGAAAAATCGGGGTATTATCATCTCGTCGATTTGTCAAATTGGAAGAATATGTTTGTGGATGTTAACCCGGAAGCTTTGCATGAAGTATTATTTGGCAGGCTCGTGAACCAAGGTTTTAACTTCGGTCCATACTATACTTGCCCTAAATCAGTTGCTTTTGGCAGCAATGCAGTTGGGTGTGAATCTCCCACTGAAAACCTGGCTCAATGCTATGCTTGGAGTAATGGGGAGCCAGTTGACCCCAGTTCGGCTGAATATAAAAGTAAGCCTTTTACAGGTGATGGTATCACTCATACTGGAAGAGACCCTAGATTTAATCTTTCTATTATGTATAACGGAAGTTCTGTACCTGCGGTTCAAAAATTGAATCGAACAGTGGAAATTTGGAATACGTCGTACAATGGTACTGGCGCGTCAGAGCTAGCCATTACCAGTGGTAATCCTGTAGCCGGATGGACATATACCGGGTACTACAATAATAAACTCTACGCAGATGCCATGCCTACTCACGGCCAAACCTATATCATGTGGAATTATATCCGGCTTGCAGATTTATATCTATATTATGCTGAAGCTGCTAATAGGGCCTGGGGGCCGACCGCCCCACCAGTAGGGGCCGGAAGTTACACAGGAACGGCGGTTCAAGCTTTAAATAAAGTAAGGGCCCGCGCCAATATGCCTGCTTACGATAATTCAAGACCCTGGTTAACAATAGGGTCAGCAGATCAATTCGAAAAGGTCGTGCGCAATGAGACGCGAGTTGAAAATGCTTTTGAAGATAAACGCTTCTATGATGTCCGCAGATGGAATCTAATGACAGATCCTGCCACTACTGGCACTATGTATGGCTTGTTTATAAACCGAACCGGACCTTCTACATTTACCTATTCAGTCGTGACGCTGCCGGATAACCTGCAGCTAAAATGGCAAGACCGGCACAGGCTTTTTCCTATAAATCCAAATGACACTTATCTAGGACCTCATTTTGTACAAAATCCAGGATGGTAAGAAAAATGATATTATTCATTTCCTAAACTTAACTAATGCCAGTATGAAATATACAACGAAAACTATGCTGACTGTTTTGCTTGCTGTAGTTGTCCAGTTTGCCCTGCATAGTCAGTCAGTCAACAAAGTAGATACTATTCATCTAAAAAAACCGGAGCGTATTAATGTACTCTATGGAACTCAAAGTTACGATCGGTTTGTGGGTAATACGGATGCTGTTAAAGGGGATGAGTTGAAAACTTATCCATCTATGATGGTGCTGGAAGCCCTGGAAGGTCGCATACCGGGTTTATTCCTGATGCAAAACAATGGAAACCCGGGCGAAGATAATTTTACCAGCTATATAAGGGGAAGCGTAGGCGGATATATTACGCTGATAGATGGTGTTGAAAGGCCGTTGAACCCATATGATATTGACCAAATTGCTGAAATAAGATTACTGAAAGACCCAGTTTCGAAGGCATTATACAGTGGCAGAATGACTAATGGTATTTTAATGGTTACGACAAAGCGCGGTAAAGCAGGAAAAAGCGAATTTCACATCGGAGCCCAGCGCGGCGTGAAAATGCCCAGCCGTCTTCCTAAATTTCTAGATGCTTATCAATTTGCAACATATTACAACCAAGCGCTGGCCAATGATAAAATTACAACAGGCGCCTATAGTCAGGCTGCGCTGGATGGGTATAAAAATCATACTAATCAATATCAATATCCTGACATTGATTTTTACGGGCAATTTCTAAATAAGTCAATGGACCTCACTAAAATAAACACTGAATATTATGGTGGGAATGAAACCAGTCAATTCTATGTGCACGGTGGTTATCAAAATGAAGGTGGGTTTGAAAAATTTGGCAGTAGGGGAAGACAGATGCAAACATTCAATCTACAGGGTAATGTAGACAGCCGTTTTTCAGAAGCCATTACAATGCATGCTAATTTTGCCGGCTATGCGGCTAATAAGCAATATCCCGGCGCCTATTCCAATACTCCCAATACAGCTGATGGAAGTCATACCAACGGGACTTACCTTTTATATACACTTGCAAACCGGTATCCAAATGCATATCCACTTTTTGTAACGGCAGACAGTGCTGGCGGTACGGCTACATTTAAAGATAACCCTTATGCCGGCGAGGCACAAAGTGGATACACCACTGAAAACCATTTGCGAATGCAGACTGATCTTAGTTTTGATGTAAAACTGGATAAACTGCTAAAAGGATTGTACATCAAACCTGCTTATTCACTTGATATTTATCACAAGCAAAATCTTCAGAAATTAAACACTGTTGGGATTTATGGCATCTCATCTTATGGTTTAGACGGAAAACCCAATGCGTATACAACGCTGCAAACACCTGTCAAGGCTACAAGCCAGGCACTGGGCGACGATGATTATGGGAGAAGATGGGCGTTTACAGGTACAATTGGTTATCTGATCAACACCGGTAAACATGCTTTGGATGCCGATGTGGATTATTATATCTCCAAATTGGTCTACGCAGGAGATCTGCAGGATTATAAAAGGCAGAATGTAGGTCTGAGAATCAATTATACATACTCGGAAAAATACACACTTGAAGGTGTTTTGACTTATAGCGGATCGCAAAGTTTTCCATCTGATAAAAGGTTTAAATATTTTCCGGCGCTGGGTGCGGGCTGGTTAGTTTCTAAAGAAAATTTTCTGAAAAATGTTTCATTTATTGATTTCCTGAAATTAAATGCAGCCTGGGGAATTTCGGGGGACGGTAATATTGCAGTAAACCAATACAGGGAGTCGTGGGGAGCAACGGCAAATTATGCTTTTAATACTTCTCTAGCAGGAGCCACCACTCAATTGAACCAGGTTGCTAATCCTGCTCTGGACTGGCCTAAACAAAGAGAAATCGATATAAACATTGAAACAAGGATATTGGGAAAAATAGGCGGAAAACTTTCTTATTTTGATTACCTGCAATATGGTTTACTTAGTCAAAGGGCAAATATTACACCTTTGATTAACGGTGGAGTCAATTATCTTCCCTGGACCAACTTCGGTAAAACAGCTTTGAAAGGGATGGAAGCTGAATTGTCTTATCATGGATCAGCTGGTAAATTTAATTACCAGTTGAATGCCCATTTGACCTACAGCAAAAGCAATAGAGTTCTGGTCGATGAATTGCCCGATCCAAATTATAAAACACAAGGTACACCATGGGATGCTATCCGTGGATACCAGACCATTGGAACTTACACGCAAGCGGAAATAGACCAGATAATAGCGGGTACCAGTAGTTTGGCACTTCCATCTTATATGGATCCCAAAGCCCTTAAAGCAGGTAATATTAAATATGCAGACTTAAATGGTGATAAGGTAATTGACAAATATGATACACGTAATATTGGAAATAATGCACCGCGAATCATGTATGGCGGTAATATTAAGCTAAGCTACAAAGGATTTGATTTATATGTAATGCTGCTGGGATACGGTGAATACAAGCACTTGCTGAATAGTTCTTACTACCAGGTATTTTCCACGCGCAAGTATTCAGATGTTATTGTTAAGGGTTTACCTAATGGAAAAGCTTACCCGCAGTTGACTACAGGTAGCGGCACCAATGATTTTCAAACATCTGATTATTGGATTGTAAATGGGGGATTTTTAAAAATAAAGAATGTTTCCCTTTCCTATACATTGCCTTCAAAAATGGCTGGGCATATAAAAATGCAGGATGTGAAATTGTTTGTGAGTGCAACTAACCTAGCCACCTTTTCAAAAATAAAGGATTCCGACCCCGAATCCATTAATGCCGGTCTGGCTGATTATCCATTATTCCGTACGCTGGCAGCTGGGTTGTCAGTGGCATTCTGATTTAATCTAACAAGTATTAAACTTAATCGAAATGAAATTTTACAGATACATAATTTTTACAGTTTTTGCTTTCTGTATAGGATCCTGCAAAAAGTTTGTAGAGCCCAATATTGACAGTTACAAAAGCCTTGAC
>CAXTMV010000249.1:0-8103 GCA_964245425.1 uncultured Flavihumibacter sp.
GTGTTGTATGCGCTTGGCCGCATTGGTGTGGAAGCCGAGGTAACAGACAACGTGGAAAAGATCCGGCAGGCAGACAAAGTTATTTTTCCCGGCGTAGGCGAAGCCAGCACCGCTATGCGATACCTGCAGGAAAGACAGCTCGACACAGTTATCAAAAGCCTGCAGCAGCCGGTACTGGGTATCTGCCTGGGCATGCAATTGATGTGCCGGTACTCTGAAGAAAACGATACCGGCTGCATGGGTATATTTGATGAAGAAGTGAAGCATTTTAAAGCGGCTCCCGGGGCGGCTGATAAAATACCGCAAATAGGCTGGAATAATATTTATGCGCTGAAAACAGGTTTGTTCGAAGGCCTGCCGTCGGCACCTTACTGTTATTTTGTGCATGGCTACTATGCGTCTCTTGGTGAGCATACCATTGCCACCACCGATTATATATTGCCTTACAGTGCCGGCCTGCACAAAAATAATTTTTATGGGGTACAATTCCACCCGGAAAAAAGTGCCGCCGTGGGCGAACAGATACTGAAAAATTTTATCAGCATGCCTTAATGCCTGCATATAAAGTTGAATATGACATCATGAATAGTTCTAAAAACAGCAATAAAAAAGATGATCACCCAACTCCAGGGGCCGGGGTTGCCGGGGGGATGCAAATTATTCCCGCCATTGACATTATAGAAGGCAAATGCGTGCGGTTAACGCAGGGGGATTATGGGCAAATGAAAATTTACAATGAGCACCCGCTGGAAGTAGCGAAACAGTTTGAGGATGCCGGTATGAAGCGTTTGCATTTGGTTGACCTGGACGGTGCCAAGGCAGGTGCTGTAAAAAACTGGAAAGTGCTGGAAACCCTGGCCGGCAAAACATCGCTGGTAATTGATTTTGGCGGTGGTATTAAAACAGCAGGCGATGTAAACATTGTTTTTGACAGCGGCGCTGCTTATGCAACCATTGGCAGTATGGCCGTAAAGCAGGAAACCGTTTTTATAGAATGGCTGCAGGCGTTTGGCGCTGCCAGGTTTTTACTGGGCGCAGATGTGAAAGATGAAAAGATTGCCATTGGCGGCTGGCTGGAAACAACGGATATATGGGTATATGATTTTATCAGGAAATACCTGGACCATGGTATACAACAGGTTTTTTGCACTGATGTAAGCAAAGACGGGAAACTGGAAGGACCGGCTGTTTCATTGTATAAAAATATTATCAGTGAATTTCCGGGCCTGCATTTTATTGCGAGCGGCGGTGTGAGCGGTATGAAAGATCTTGAAGATCTGCAGGCGGCCGGTTGCAGCGCTGTTATCATCGGCAAAGCCATTTACGAAGGAAGGATCAGCATTAAAGATCTCATGCCATGGCGGTAATACACGTAAGAAAATAAGTATGCTTACAAAACGGATCATACCCTGTCTCGATATCAAAGACGGGCGCACGGTAAAAGGAATCAATTTCGAGAATATCCGCGATGCGGGCGACCCCGTTGAGCTGGGTGCACTGTATGCAAGAGAAGGAGCCGATGAGCTGGTATTTCTTGATATTACGGCCACCGTAGAAAAAAGAAAGACGCTGAGCGCACTGGTAAAACGCATCGCACTGCATATCAATATTCCTTTTACCGTGGGCGGTGGCATCAGCAGTGTAGACGATGTAAGTGTATTGCTGCAGAATGGCGCCGATAAAATCTCCATTAATACCGCCGCCTTTAAACGGCCCGGCCTGATCAGTGAACTGGCAAAGGAATTTGGCAGCCAGTGCGTAGTGCTGGCCATCGACACCCAGCAGGAAGCCGATGGAGAATGGTATGTATACCTGAACGGTGGCAGGGTTAAAACAAACAGCATTTGTTTTGACTGGGCGAAGCAGGCAGTAGATGCCGGTGCCGGTGAAATATTGCTAACCTCTATGAACCACGATGGCACCAAACAGGGCTTTGCCATCGATATAACCCGGCAGCTTTCCAGTTTATTGCCGGTGCCGGTGATTGCCAGCGGCGGCGGGGGCGCGCTGCCGCATTTTAAGGAAATATTTGAACAGGGAAAAGCCGATGCCGCCCTGGCCGCCAGTATTTTTCATTTTAAAGAAATCGGCATTCCGGAATTAAAAGGATATTTGCAAAAGGAAGGGATTACCGTTCGGGTATGATATAGCCATGCCAAAGCGGTGTTGGCACAACAGGAGCCCTGTTCCTTACAATTAGCCCATATTATGCGTATCGATTTTAACAAATACAGTGATGGCCTGGCGCCGGCCATCATACAGGATTATAAAACCAACCGGGTATTGATGCTGGGCTTTATGAATGAGGCTTCTTTGGCTAAGACCATGGCAGAGGGTAAAGTGACCTTTTTTAGCCGCAGCAAACAACGTTTGTGGACAAAAGGCGAAGAAAGCGGTCATTACCTGCTGGTAAAGCAGGTGCTGGCCGATTGCGACAATGACACCCTGCTGATAAAAGCGGAGCCCCTGGGGCCCACCTGCCACACCGGCGCAGATACCTGCTGGAGCGAACGCAACCATGCCGACAATTTTTTGTTCTACCTGGAAGATATCATCAGGCTCCGGAAGGCCGGTACCGATAGTACCTCTTATGTAAAACAACTTTTTAACAAAGGCATTAACAAAATTGCCCAGAAAGTAGGTGAAGAAGCAGTGGAAATGGTCATAGAGGCAAAAGATAATAATGATGAACTGTTCCTGAACGAATCCGCTGATCTTTTGTTCCATTACCTGCTGTTACTAAATGCCAAAGGGCATACTTTACAGGATGTGATGGACGTTTTAGCAAAGCGTCATTCAAAATAAGGGCGGCCGGGCGGAGGATTCAAAAACAGGCCAGGCAGGCTCCTCAAAATATACACAATGAGATCAGTATTATTTATCCTTTGTTGCCTTCCTTTGGCATTGCTTTCTCAAAAGCAATTGCTGATCAATGGCAAAATTACAGGGCTGCACGAAAATTCGCTGGTATCCCTCACAGACGTTGATATGCCCAAAGACACGTTGGCCAGGGGCAAAATAATAAACGGCACGCTTGAAATGAAAGGTAGCCTGCGCGAGGCACAGTTGGTAAGCCTCAATTTTCAGGAACAAAAGAAAAGAACCATCCTGTTCCTGGACAACAACAAAATAACCATCAATGGAGATATAGACAACCTGCAAAAACTGTCCGTTACCGGTTCTCCCGCGCAGGCAGACTATATGGCGCTGCAGGAAATGTTTAACCCTTTGTTTGATCAGTATTCAAAGCTGTCGGCACAGGCACAGGCAGGTGGTAACCGCGATTCTATCCAGATACAGGGTGCGCGTACCTTTACTGCCATTCAGGAAAGAATTGAAATATACCTGCAACAGCATCCGGCTTCGCCGGTGAGCCCCGTGCTGCTGATGCTGACCGCAAGATTATCAGAAGACGTATCGGTACTTGAAAAAAGATTTAACCGCCTGGACACCCTTGTACAGACCAATTACTATGGAAAAATGGTGCGGCAGGTAATTGATGAATCCAAAATAGGCGCTATTGGTTCCGATGCTATTGACTTTACCCAGGATGATGTGAACGGCAAGCCTGTTTCACTCTCTTCTTTCAGGGGTAAATATGTGCTGGTTGATTTTTGGGCCAGCTGGTGCGGCCCTTGCCGGATGGAAAACCCCAATGTGGTCAAAACCTACAAGCAGTTTAAAGACAAGAACTTTACCATTGTAGGTGTTTCGCTCGATAAGTCAAAAGATCCCTGGCTAAAAGCCATCGGCGATGATAACCTGGCCTGGACACATGTAAGCGATCTGAAAGCCTGGAGCAACGCGGTGGCCGTTAAATACCATATCCAGTCCATCCCTCAAAACTTCCTGATCGACCCCAACGGAAAAATTATTGCCAAAGATCTGCGTGGACCGGCATTGGAAAATAAATTGTGTGAATTGCTGGGCTGCAATTAAAGAACAACAGCTGTCAAAAAAATAAAAAAGACCGCACTACAGGTGCGGTCTTTTTATTTTTCAGATGATTGTTTAGTGTTGGTTTATCATTAATGTATTTCTTTGTATCGTATGGCCGTCGGCTATTTCCAGTATATAATTACCTGCCGGGCATCCTGTTAACAACAGGCTGCTGAGGGTGGTACTCCTGGCATATGTTTTTTGCAATAGTAACTGGCCTGCACTGTTTATCAGCCGGGCGGTCCAGTTGGTGCGGGCGGGCTGTCCAAGCAGTATATTAACCCGATCGGCAGAAGGATTGGGGTAGATGCTTATTACGCCTGCTGTATGTACCCAAATGGTCCTTGCAATGGTAAGGCCTACCTGGCCAGACAGATCCCGGATGCGGATACGGTATAAATTGGCACCTTTTAACGGATAGGCGTCTACCATGTTATAGGTAAAAGGTACAATGGTGTCATTGAGTGCTTTTACTGTAGCAATGGATCGCCAGCTAAAGCCGTCATTGCTTTTTTCCACATCAAAACAATCCGTGTTTACCTTTTGAAGCATGGTCCAGGATATTGCTACCTTATTTCCTGTTGTCAGGTTGGCATCAATATTTATTAAAACCGGTAATGCACCAGAAGTTGTTTGCGCAAATGCGTTGCCGGAGAATGCCATAGCTGCTGTATAAAGCATGCACAGCACATAATTTTTTATCATGGCCTTAATTTAGTCGGAAGTCGATAGGCTTTCGTCGCAAGTCGTTAACGAATGATGGGTCATGATCCAAGGCTAAAAAGCAGGGTCAATGCCCAAAGACTCATGCAAACGACCAATGACTAATTTATTAAAGGGGAGAATCAGTGTTTTCCAGACGAAGATTGGGAGATCTGAATAAGGGGGTAAATGTAACCTGTAGTTTTTCTGTAAACAAGCTTTTCCTGTACTATTTCTTTTAATAGCTGGACATACGATAAAGCGGGTTCGTTTTATACTGATAAATGGCTGGGCACCAACAAAAACGGTAGTCTGCAAAGACTACCGTTTTCTGGTGCATTATTTTTGAGAAACCAGGCTCCTTTAAAAGGCCTTTTTGTCTCCTTTCTTTTCTTCGGCTTTCTGCATGGGATTGCTGGCATTGTTGGTGGCGCGCAACGCATTTTGTTTGCTTTTGAATGCCTGGAACCTGCTGGGTTCATCGGGCACTTTGGGCCAGCTGTTATTAGATGTATTGATATCGGCGGTTTCGCGCAGCGGGTCCAATTGTACTTTGGCAACCTGTTTGTCTTTCATAAAGGTCTTTACAATTTTGCCTTCATTCTTTCTCCATATTTGCGCTGGAATTCTTTCTATTTCTTTGGTGCCATCCGCATAGGTCCATTCTAAAATGATGGGCATTACCAGGCCGCCTTTATTGCTGAAAGTAAGTTCATAAAAATGTTTGTTGGCCAGTTTTTCTTTCATGGCATCATCCATGGGCTCATTCATCGCCTTCAGCGGTACCGGGAAAGATGCTGAATCATAAGCTTCCAGCCCGCGGTTGTAGCGCCAGTAAAAATCACGGAGGGTAGAATCTGCGTCTGTAGCAAACTGGATATTCTTGTCTTCCCGGTTCCTGATTTTAGAGATATCATCGAAAGTACTACCACCGGGTTTTGCCACGGTGCGGGTCACTACCGTGTCTTTTATTCCCTGTGTTGGTACAAAATTCATGTCGGCCTTAAAATATTTAACGGAATCGAGCGAAATATCGCAGGCATCTGTTCCATAGAACCAGCCTCTCCAGAACCAATCGAGGTCTTCGCCGCTGGCATCTTCCATGGTGCGGAAAAGATCGGCGGGTTCGGGGTGCTTGAAGGCCCAGCGCCTGGCGTATTCTTTGAATGAATAGTCAAATAATTCACGGCCCATAATGGTTTCGCGCAGAATATTTAAACCGGTGGCTGGCTTGGTATAAGCGTTGGGGCCAAAACCGATGATGTTTTCGCTGTTAGACATGATCGGTTCCAGCTGGTTTTTAGGCAGGCTCATATAGTCTGTAATGGTATAGGCAGCGCCCTTGCGGGTAGGGAATTTATTGTCGTACAGTTCTTCCGCCAGGTATTCTACAAAAGAATTAAGCCCCTCATCCATCCAGCTCCATTGTCTTTCATCACTGTTGATGATCATCGGGAAGAAATTATGCCCTACCTCATGTATCACCACGCCCAGCATGCCGTATTTGGTGGCTTCGCTGTAAGTGCCGTCTTTTTCGGTACGGCCGTAATTGAAGCAGATCATCGGGTACTCCATACCGTTAGCAGCCTCTACGCTTTGTGCAACGGGGTAAGGAAAGGGAATGGTAAATTTAGAATAGGTCTTGATGGTATGCGCTACTGCCTTGGTAGAAAATTTCCTGTACAGGCTGTAAGCTTCCTTGCCATAATAGCTCATGCACATTACTTTTTTGCCTTCCACATAGGCGGGCATGGCATCCATTACAAATTTGCGCGAAGAGCCCCAGGCAAAATCGCGCACATTATCAGCCTTGAAAATCCATGTTTTTTTAGCTTTACTTTTTTGTTTCTCCGCTGCTTTTGCTTCGTCGATGGTAACAATTTCTATTGGTTCTTTGGTGGTCTGGGCTTTTTGCCAGCGTGCAAACTGGGCAGGGGTTAATACCTGCTGGTAGTTCTGGCACTCACCGGTGGCGCCGATAACATGGTCAGCGGGAACGGTCATCTGTACTTTGAAATTACCAAAAGTGAGCGCGAATTCTCCGCGGCCGGTAAACTGGTGGTTCTGCCAGCCCTGGAAATCGCTGTATACGCAAAGACGGGGGTACCACTGTGTCAGGGTAAACAGGTCGTTGCCATCTTCTGCAAAATGCTCGTAACCGCCACGGCCACCAGCGCTCATGCGGTCGGTGATGCTGTAGTTCCAGTCGATCTTGAAAATGAACTGGGCGCCGGGTTTTAATACAACCGGCAGTTCCAGCCGCATCATGGTTTTGTTAACCGTGTATTTCAGGGGTTTTCCCAGGGCGTCTGTTACCTTCAGCAGGTTAACGCCGCCACCGTCTCCATTGGCTGCATTTTCCACTCTTTTCAGGTAACCATCGGTCATCTGCTTTGGCATGGTACTTTCGTCCTGGTAATTGGCATTGTTCTTTTTGCTGTGTTCATTTTCATCCAGCTGCAGCCACAAATAAGTGAGCTGGTTGGGCGAGTTATTGAAATAGGTAATGGTTTCGCTGCCGTTCAGTTTATAGCCGGGTTCATCCAATTCTGCTTTTATATCGTAATCGCAGCGTTGCTGCCAGTATTTTGGACCGGGCGCACCGCTGGCCGTGCGGTATTCATTGGGGGTTGGCAGGATGGAGCCCAATTGCTCAAATTTGTTGCCATGGTTGGAACCAGGGTTGTTCTGGGTGTTCTGGGCCGTCACCAGGCTACAGATACCCATTGCGGATAAAAGAAATAGAAGCTGTTTTCTCATTATAGTTGTTTTTTTTATGCGGAAATCTTTTGTACGCCATGTTAACTGAAAAGGCCAGGATGAGCAGCGAAGCTACCCGAATCCACCCTAATCTTGAAATCTTTAACAGCTGGATGAGCACGAAGGACGTTAGCAATACAAGCGCAACGACCAGCAGCTGGGCCAGCTCAATACCCAGGTTAAAAGCAAAAAGGTGCGGAACCAATCCTTCCCTGCCTTCCAGGTCAAGAAAAGAGCTCGCATAGGCAAGGCCGTGTATCAAACCAAAAAATAAGGCAAAAAAATAGATCAGCGGCAGTTTCTTTTCCCGGTCTGTCTTTTTCTGCAACAGGTTATTGATGGCGGTTACGGCAATCGTGAGGGGTATCAGAAATTCCACCCATTTGGCCGGTACCTGCACATAGTTTAGGGCACTGAGTGCAAGTGTAATAGAATGGCCGATGGTGAAAGCGGTTACCAGTACCGCTACTTTTTTCCAGTCTTTCCACAGGTAGCGAAGGCAGAGTGCGGCAACAAAAAGAATATGATCCATGGCCGCCCAGGTAAGAATATGGTCTATACCCAGGCCAAAATATAGTCTGAAATCACTCATGCGCATTTTGTATTACCACCCGCCGCGTTTTTTTACGCCCTACCCCATAGAAGATGGAAAATAATCAAGAGATTTGTAGCAGAAAAATTTTATTTAGCAATGGCTGCATC
>CAXTMV010000250.1:0-7998 GCA_964245425.1 uncultured Flavihumibacter sp.
TGCATTTGATGCCGGTTGCCGGCACCGCGGGGCGGTGGAGGCATGCCACCCGGCCCTCCCCGGCCCTGCTCGCTTTTTCCGCCGTATTCAGAATACTCGCCTTTGCTATCACAATGCCAGATGTCTACAATCGCGTCTTTCAGTCCAGCGCATTTATTGTTGAGATTATAAATGTGCAGGTGAATGGCCAATGTGGTGCCTGTTCGGTCGGAGACAATATTCTGTGCCACCAGCGTCGCCGGTTCATGGGTGGGAAAGGGGCCTTCCGTTTCTTCCGGTGTTTTGGCATGTTTGCCGGTACCGGGTTTTACAGCCGCCAGCAAACCAAGCGACGCACCGGTAAAGATGGTTTGCCGGATAAAGTCTTTTCTTTTCATAATGGATGCATTATCGGGTATGGTTGTGCAGGAAAATACCGCGCAACAAATATAGCACGCAGCTCCAGGCTGGCCGGCAAAATGAGAGGAAGGGAGGCTTTGTTGCGGCAAAAAAAACCTGTTGGCGGCAGCTCAATCTTCGGTTGCTTTTATTTTTGCATACCGGTGTTCATTCCAGAACCGCCCTTTCTTGAAGATCGATTTCTCAAAAATGCCTTCTTTTATAAACCCGTTTTTCTCCAGTACCCGCATAGAGGGGATATTGTATTCAAATACGCCGGTAAATATTCTTGTATAACCAAGCTGGCCAAATGCATAATGCGTAACCAGGCCGGCGGCGATGGTTAATATGCCTTTGTTCCAGAAAGGTTCGCCCAGCCAGTAGCCTATTTCGGCACTGTTGCGGTATACATCTGTCTGTGCTGTAAGGCCTATTATACCACAAAACTGGCCATTGAATTCAATGCCAAAGATCATCAGCGGCTGTTGATCTTTCACCAGGCTGATAAAGGTGACCGCATCCTTTTCTGCGTAGGGAAAAGGGATCAGATCGCGCAGGTTATCAACTACCTTTTTATTATTGGCGAACTGCGCCATCGCTGCGCTGTCGGCATCTTTCAATGCGCGGAGCGTAACGGGCCCTTCGGTAAGTATTGTATCGTGTATCATACAACTGACAATTTTATACAACCTGGCAGAACTGCGCCCTGGTCCGGTTAATCGCTCAGCTTAACCAGGCAGTCAGCGCCGTAGCTATTTTATCGGATTCTACCATAAAGCCATCGTGGCCATAGGCCGAATCGATGGCTACCAGGGTTGCAGCAGGCAATTGCTGTGCCAGGTGGCGCTGTTCTTCCAGCGGGCAAAGAATATCGCTGCTCACGCCGATGATGAGCGCAGGCTGGGCGATGCGTTGCAATACTTTATCGATATCGCCCCCGCGGCCCCTGGCCAGTTGGTGACTGTCCATCGATTTTGTCAGTAACCAGTAACTGTAGGCGCTGAACCGGCAAACCAGTTTATCACCCTGGTAATTGATGTAAGAAGATGCCTTGTATTGATCAAGCTTTTCAGGATCGGTATCGGTCTGGTTTTTCACCATGCTGCTATAATTGCGGTAGGTAAGCATACCGATGGCACGGGCGGCTTTTAGTCCCCTGCTGCCCGCGGCAGCAGAAGGCTGCAGCCAGCTGCTATCTGCTTCAATGGCCAGGCGCTGTGCGGTGTGCGCGGCAATACCCCAGGCGCTTTCGGCACCGGAAGTGGCCAGCAGGAATAACCGCTTTACCAGGGCAGGTTCCATAACTGCCCATTCAAGGGCCTGGTAACCGCCCATGCTGCCACCCACCAGCAGGTAAATGGCATCGATGCCAAGATACTCACGCAGTAGTATATGCGCTTTAACCATATCGCGGATGGTGATGGATGGAAAGCTGCTGTAATAGGGTTCCTGTGTGGCGGGGTTGATGCTTTGCGGGCCGGTACTGCCGTAACAGGAACCAAGTATATTGGCGCAGACAATAAAATACTTTTCGGGATCCAGCACTGCACCCGGGCCGGTTACACCCGGCCACCATTTTATTACGGCTGAGCTGGCAGTGAGGTGGTGGCAAACCCATACCACATTGCTTTTGCCTGCATTCAGCCTGCCATAAGTATGATAGGCCACCGCAATCCCGGGCAAAGACTGTCCGTTTTCCAGTTCAAAAAGATGCGGGTAATGAAAAACCTCCATTAACAAGTATGCTGTTGAAATTGCAAAGTAAAGGTCTGTATGAGTTACATTTGCAAAAAATATAGGGAAATGATACAAATTGATATAAACCGGGCCAAAGGCGACTATGGATTTGAGGCAACCGACGCCAAAGGCCATGTGGTAAAAATGGACACCAGCCCCGAAAACGGGGGCATCAATTTCGGCGTGCGGCCCATGCAATTGCTGCTGATGGGCCTGGGCGGCTGCAGTGGCATCGACATCGTCTCCATCCTGAAAAAGCAACGGCAAAAGGTGGAAGATTTTTCTATGAAAATTGAAGGCGACCGCTTTGCCGGTAAAGAACCCTCCTTATGGAATAACGTCCATATTGTGTTTGAACTGAAAGGGTCGATTGACCCAGAAAAAGCAAGAAAAGCCTGCGAATTGTCGGTTGATAAATATTGTTCCGTGGCTGAAACCTTGCGTGGCAGCGGCAGTATGATAACCTGGGAAGTGAAAATAAACCAATAAGGCTGCTAAGCCTGTCCCCCATTAAAAATGATACCATGAAAGAACAGCATCCAATAACAAAAGTCATCCGTACCCGCACAGAACGCAGCAATGAAATGGAACACTCCTCTCCTATGTTCCTGACCAGCAGCTTTGTCTTTGACAATGCCGAGGATATGCGGGCAGCTTTTGCAGATGAAACAGATGCCAATATATACAGCCGTTTCAGCAACCCTACGGTGCAGGAATTTACAGACCGCATCTGCGCGCTGGAAGGGGCCGAAGATGCTTACGCCACTGCATCGGGCATGAGTGCGATCTTTGCCTCTTTCATGACCTTTCTGAAACAGGGCGATCACCTGCTCAGCTGCAATGCCATCTTTGGCAGTACACATACCATCATAAAAAAATACCTGCCCAATTACGGCATTGAATGCAGTTATGTGAGCGCGGCAGATCCGGCTTCCTGGGAGGCGGCCATCCGGCCCAATACCAAAATGATTTACCTGGAAACACCTACCAACCCGGGCCTCGATATCATCGACCTGAAATTGGCAGGCGATCTGGCAAAAAAACACCACCTCATCTTAAATGTAGACAATTGCTTTGCCACCCCGGTGAACCAGCGGCCCATTGATTTTGGTGCGCACCTGGTGGTACATTCGGCTACCAAATGGATAGACGGACAAGGCCGGGTGCTGGGTGGCGTAGTGGCGGGCAAAAAAGAACTGATCAACGCTATTTATATGTTTTGCCGCAGTACAGGGCCGGCCATGTCGCCGTTTAATGCATGGGTATTGAGCAAGAGCCTGGAAACGCTCGATGTGCGCATGGAAAGACATGCCAGGAATGCATTGCACATTGCTACGGCATTGGAAAAGCATCCTGCCATCAGCTGGTTAAAATACCCCTGGCTGCCCAGCCACCCGCAGCACCAGGTAGCCCTGCAGCAAATGAAGAATGGCGGCGGTATTGTTTGTTTTGAATTGAAAGGCGGCCTGGAAGCCGGCCGGCGCTTTTTAGACCGGCTGCAGATGCTTTCGCTGACGGCCAACCTGGGCGACACCAAAAGCATTGCCAGCCACCCGGCCAGTACCACGCATGCCAAACTAACCGAAGAAGAACGGATGGCCGTAAATATAACGCCGGGCCTTATACGCATTTCCACCGGACTGGAATATGCAGATGACATACTGGACGATATATTACAGGCGCTGGGGTAATAATAGGTCCTTATGACACGAAAAATATTCAATGGAACGACCCCTGTTCAACTTTATTCGCGCCTTGAACATTGACCATTGAATATTTTATTCGCTGCAAACAACCTTATTTCTTGTCGTATTTACAGTCTACCGATACATTCATCTCGTCTGCAATTTTATCGGCCACCAGCGAAGGAATTTTAATATTGTACTCTTTGGGCGCTATCTTGAATTTTGCATTCAGTTGCAACTGGCCTGCTTTTACCAGCACGGTGCCCGGCACGCTTATTTTCTTGGTAACTCCGTGAATGGTCAGGTCACCATCGGCCGTTACGTTATAAGACCCGTCTTTGCCGGTATTGATAGCCGCTATATTGGCTATTTTTCCTTTAAAACTGGCTTTGGGTATATTGTCGCTTTCCATATAATTCTCGTTGAAATGTTCTTCCATCAGCGCCCTTTCAAAATGAAAACTCTTTACCAGTATGGAAAAACCGATATCGCCGGTCTGCGTATTCAGGGCACTGGCTACTTCATTGTTTACCGCATCAATATTTTCCAGCGGGGTTTTCGAGAAGAACGATACCTGCCCGTGCCGGGTGGCATAGGTTTCCTGGGCCTTCATAACCTGCAGGCACAATACTGCCATAGCAACTAAATACATTTTTTTCATAACTGCTTCTTAAAAGTAAGAGATGTTTGATATTTGAATCCGCTGAAGTCTTCGCTAACCAGGCTGTTCAGGGCTGAACAACAATACACCTGTCAAGGATCACGTCCGCCAGAAAACCACTGCAGAAACCTTTGATAGAAATATGATCGCCTTTCTTTATACCTGCTTTTTCTTCCTGCATGGTGCATTGCACGCCGCTCATATCGGAACCCGATAGTACCACAACAGGTTTGTTTTGCTGGTTCACGGACACTTCACTAACGGTGCCGCTTACCTGCACAGCGTTACCCAGGTATTTCTTGTTGGCAGCGGGTTCATCTTTTCCATATTCGTCTGCCAGTTGCGCAGCCGTTAGCATCACGGCGGTTTCGGTTGCCGCAGAACGATGTGGCTTGTTATACAACCTGTAAATAACCAGGCATCCCACTGCCAGGCACAACAGGCAGAGAAGACCAATCGTTTTGAGTGTCTTTTTTTTCATGTAACCGGGGTAATGTTCACAACAAGTACTGCTTGCAATTACGCATTTACATTGCCGTGGGTTGTCTGGACACAAAAAAAAGGCGGTTGATGACAGAAGGTGTAGGGCTTAAGGTTGGAGCTGTAGGATTTCGTGGCAATCGAACCCTACACCTTAACTCTCACACCCTAAAAAAAAATCCCGGGCGCATACGCAGAACGTTGGCACCCGGGAATAAGAATAAAACAGGTATGGTTTACATAGGTATATTACATTTTCATAAACTTAAGCGAGCCCAGTGACTTGCCAGCATTGTCCCGGATATCAATTATATAAAGCCCGTTGGCCATACCGGAAACATCTTTCAGGGCATATATATTATTTCCCTGAACAGTTTGCCAGTTGTATTTGGATTGTAAAACACCGGCTGAATTGTACAGGTTCAGTGTTTTCATACCATTGTCGGAACTGTTTAATTGAATGGTGGCGCTTGAATGAACCGGGTTAGGGTACATAGAAAGCTTACTATCTTTAGTAATAACGGCTGCACCACTGGCTGAATCCTTCATGCGGGCCAGGGTTGTTTCATCCTGCGCAGCTGTTGTGGCAGCCACTCTTGAACTTCCGCCGGTAGCACAGTTTCTGAGCTGACCGATATTACCCGAAGGATAGATGGCAAAAGCATAAGTGGTGGCACCGCCTAGTACAGGGGTAAATGAAAACCAGTTCCAGCCACCATTGTATTTTTGTGTCATGGCCGCATCTGAATACAGGATGCTGTTATTGGCGATGCTGGTTCCGTAAACAGGTATCCTGCCGGTTGAAGAAGCATCGTCACAAGCCTGGTAGGGTCCTACAGACATTTTAATATACCCGATGAGCGAACCGGCGGGCGCTGCGGGAGCATTGGTTACCGTTATTGTTATACCTGCAAAGGCAACTGCACCGGAATTATCTGTTACCTGTAAAATAAAGGTATATACACCAGCTACCAGACCAGTTACGGCAGTTGTTTTAGCATTGCGGGTAGTCATTACCGGGCCCACCGGGCCTACGGTTTGCGTCCACCAGTAGGAAGCAATCGTTCCATCCGGATCACTGGAAGCAGAAGCATCCAGGGTAAGTCCGGCGGGCAATACCACCGTTGTATTGGCACCTGCATTGGCAATAGGTAATAAATTGGGCGTAGGAACAGAAGGTGCTGCCGGGGCAGGGTTCACCGTAATGGTTACTGCTGCGGAAGCCTGCAGACCACCATTGTCTGTTACAGTTAAAATAAATACATAGGTACCTGCCAGCAGACCGGTAACAACCGTGGTTTTGGCATTGCGGGTGGCCATGGCAGGGCCAACGGGACCGGAAACCTGTGTCCACCAATAAGCCGCAAGCGTTCCATCCGGATCGGTAGACGCAGAGGCGTCAAGTGTTAAAGTACCTGGCAGTGTAACGGTTTTATTGGCGCCGGCATTGGCGGAAGGATATTGATTGGCTGCTGCCGGGGCTGCAGGCGGCGGTGCGGCGGCTGCGGCATTAACCGTAATGGTAACTGTTGAAGACGCACTGGCGCCGCTGTTGTCGGTTACCTTCAGTGTATACACATAAGAGCCCTGTGCAAGACCGGTTACAACGGTTGACACCGCAGTGGCACTGCCGATGCTGCTGCTGGAAGGACCGCTGGTCTGCGTCCATGCATAGCTGGTAATGTTTCCGTCCGGATCACTGGAGGCTGCGCCGTTCAATGTAACAGTGCTGGTGGGCAGGGTAATGGCCTGCGCGCTGCCGGCATTTGCTACCGGTAACTGGTTGGCGGCTGCATTCACTGTTATGGTTACACTCGAACTGCTGGTTAAACCATGGTTATCGGTAACAGACAATGTAAAAATATAAGTACCCTGCACCAAACCGGTAACGGTTGTTGATGCAGCAGAAGGGCTGCTGATGGTTCCGGAAGAAGGTCCGCTGGATTTTGCCCAGGCATAACTGCTGATGGTGGCGCCATTGGTGCCGGTGCCGCTTCCTGATAAAGTAACGGTGCTTACGGGCAGGGTAATGGTTTGCGCGTTGCCGGCAGCTGCTACCGGTACGGTATTAACGGGGGCTGCAGTAGCGCCCCTTGTATTGCTTAACAACCATTCGTAGAGGTTGGGGTTGGCAGTAAAATTTGATACCACGCCATTTACCACAACGGGGGTGGTGATGTGTCCGGTGTCAAATGCATTTATCCAGGCACCTGCATGGTTACCGCTCTGGTAATAAGTGTATTTGGCAGCGGGCGACATACCGGTACAACGGCCGGTCAGTATTTCAGCATGCTGGGTAGCGCCTACGCCTACCGTACCATCGTCCATACTATGAAAAGCCCAAACAGGCAGGTGATTGGCTGCAATGCAGGAGCACACGTTTGCATCGATCTCTTCCTGCGTACCGCAACAGGGGGCAGCAGCAGCAATCGTTCCGTCAAAAGAATAATCGTTGTCGGTTACTTCTGTAATGGCGCGCCATACACCACCACCGCCCAGGCTAAGGCCGGTTATATAGATCCGGTTAGGGTCTATCTGCAGGTTGGCCTTGGCATATTTAATCATTTCCTTTACATAAAAAGTAGGCCAGTAACCATATTGGGTACTTAACTGCGGCGACAATACAACAAATGAGGAGGTTTGTCCACCTACCGTAAAACGCATGCTGGCGCCGGCTGCACAGAATTTAGGAATGGCATTGGCCGTCACATTATTGATCTGTGTAGTACCGTTACCTCTTTCGCCAATACCATGCAAGAAAATGATCAGCGGATGTTGCTGGGTGCCATAATCCTTTGGCCGGAATTCGAGGAAGCCTATCACACCATCGGGTGATGTGCTGTTGGGAATTGACTTGGCTACCTGCTGCGCAACAGCAGGGAGCAGGAATGATAACAGAATTGTAGCAGATACAATTGCCTTAAGTGTAGTTCTCATATTATGATAAATGGTTTTTACAGGATAGAAAATAGATCGCCTTTATGGTCTTCAGCAGGTTTTTGTAACCGGACAAACCTCCGGCACAGTACCCCTGGTGTACCACATGCACAATTGATG
>CAXTMV010000251.1:0-652 GCA_964245425.1 uncultured Flavihumibacter sp.
ACATGGCAAGCTGATAAAATAATCGTCAGGGGTGAGTGGTGAATCGTGAGTCAGTACCCCGACACGGCTCACCACTCACCACTCACCACTCACCACTCACCATTCACCACTCACTACAAAACCCGCAACATGCCATTAGTCACCCTCACATCAGACATCGGTTACCAGGACTACCAGGTGGGGGCTGCCAAAGGACGATTGTTACAGATAAACCCAACACTCAGCATTGCAGATATTACCCACCAGCTGCCTCCTTTTAATTACATCCAGTCTGCCTATATCTGCCGCAATGCCATCAAAAACTTTCCGCCTTTCACTTTTCATATTGTGCTGATGAACCTTTTTGACCATAAAGCGGCTCACCTGCTGCTGGCCTTTCACCAGGATCAATATATACTCTGTGCCGATAATGGCCTGCTGACCATGATTTCCGAAGGCAGACCCGAAATGGTGATTGGCCTGGCGGCAGACAAAGACAAAATTAAAAACAGCCTGTACTGCATAGAGGTGATGGGCCAGGCCATCCAGGCGGTTACAGAAGGCCGGCGCCTGCAGGATATCGGCCAGCCTGATTTTGAGCTGGTAGAAAAGAATCACCTGCGCCCTTACCTCACGCCAGACGGCATGGAAGGCCAGATCATCTTCATTGATA
>CAXTMV010000251.1:741-7947 GCA_964245425.1 uncultured Flavihumibacter sp.
CGTGATCGTAAACATCACAAAAGAGCAGTTTGAAGCACAGCGGGCCCATCGCCCTTTCCGGATTGAAACCCGGCGGCACGATCACCATATTGAAACCCTGAGTGAAACCTATGCCGATGTGCCGGAAGGTGAGAAACTGGCTTTGTTCAATTCAGCCGGTTATCTTGAAATTGCCATCAATAAGGGCAATGCCGCGGGGCTTTTGTTCGGCCTCATGGGCTATAAGGAAGAGCCCGCCAATCCCTACCTGCAAAACCGGCTGTTTTATAATAAGGTGAAGATCTATTTTGGATGAGGGAACGCAGCTTTTCATATTATGATAATTAGGATGGGCTGACCCAATCACTTGTTTTTTCTGAATTACGCCGGATTGACGGAATTAAATCAGTTCTCTCATGAGAATCCTAAAAATCCGCGTTCCATCCCAGAAAATCTTCCGTTAAAAAAGGAAGGCAGCACCGTTCTTTACGCTTAGACCGTTATATTTGCCCCACTTTTTCAAAACCAATGCATTATGACTTTTAAACGAGTGAACAACATTACCGGCTGGATTGTGTGTGCGATTGCCTGTACCGTATATATTATGACCATGGAAGCAACCGGTAGCTTCTGGGACTGCGGAGAGTTTATTTCAAGCACGTTTAAAATGCAGATCCCCCACCCGCCCGGAGCACCATTGTTTGTAATGCTGGGCCGTATGTTTATCGTCAGTTTTTCCTGGCTGTTTGGCAGCGGTCCCGAAGGTGCTGCCCGATCGGTGAATATGATGAGCGCCCTGGCCAGCGGTTTTAGTATCCTGTTCCTGTTCTGGAGCATCACCCATTTTGCCCGCAAAATAGTAATTACTAATAATAAGGTAGATCCTACCAGGGACCAGCTGTTTTCTATTATGGCAGCCGGCGCCGTAGGTGCCCTTGCCTATACCTTTAGCGACTCCTTCTGGTTCAGCGCCGTAGAGGGTGAAGTATATGGTATGTCTTCCCTGTTCACCGCGTTGGTATTCTGGGCCATGCTGAAATGGGAATACAATGCTGACAACCCTGGCGCAGATAAATGGATCATCTTTATCTTTTTCCTGATGGGGCTTTCTATTGGCGTTCACCTGCTGGGTATCTTAACCATACCCGCCATTGTAATGGTGTATTATTTTAAAAGATACAAAACAACCCTCTGGGGCACCATTTGGGCCTTTCTGATCGGATGTGTGATTACCGGCTTTGTGCAGAAAGTAATGATACAGTATACTGTTGCAGGCGCGGGCTGGTTCGATATAAAGTTTGTAAACAATTTTCACCTGCCCTTTTTCAGCGGCTTTATCTTTTTCTTTGTGTTGCTCGCCGTCCTTTTCTTTTTTGGCCTTCGCATCGCCAACAAAAGAAACTGGTCTTTTGTATCGCTCGGTATCTGGTCGGCTATTTTTATGCTGATGGGTTATTCCACCTATGTTACCACCATGATCCGCTCCAATGCCAACCCGGCCGTGGATATGTACAATGTAGACAACCCCAATTCATTGGTGGGCTACCTGGGCCGCGACCAGTATGGTGATTTTCCGCTGATCTACGGCCAGGTATTTACCGCCCAGCCGGAAAGCTACGATGACGCGGGTAGTGATATGAAATATACCAAGGGCACGAACAGCTACATCGAGATAGGAAAAGATCCCAAACCGGTGTACAATGCAGATGATATGATGTTCTTCCCCCGTGTATGGGATGCCAGCAACGACCAGGGGCACGCCACTTTTTACAAGGATTACCTCGACCTCGCCGACGGCGAAAAGCCCGGCTTCGGCAAAAACCTTGATTTCTTTTTCCGTTACCAGGTTTCGTGGATGTATGGCCGTTACTTTATGTGGAACTTTGCCGGCAAACAAAACGATATACAGGGCTTTTCGCAGGGCAACCCCCGCGACGGCAACTGGTTAACCGGCATCGGCTTCTTTGATCAGTACATCCTCCGCCTGGGCGACCAGAACAACCTGCCGGACAGTATTAAGCACAATAAAGCCCATAATACCCTGTTTGCTTTGCCTTTCTTCCTGGGTATCATCGGCATGGTATTCCATTATTTTAAAAACAGGAAGGACTTCCTGGTGGCAGGCCTGCTGTTTTTCTTTACGGGCTTTGCCATTGTACTGTACCTGAACCAGGCAGGCAACCAGCCCAGGGAACGTGATTATGCCTATGTTGGCTCCTTCTATGCATTTGCCATCTGGATTGGCCTGGGTGTATTGCAGGTAAAAGAATGGCTGCAAAACAAACTGAGCGCAAACGTTGCCACCACCATCGCTTTTGCGGTATGTATGCTGGCCGTGCCCGTACTGATGGGCCAGCAGGAATGGGACGATCATGATCGCAGTAAAAAAGTACTGGCCCGCGACCTGGCCAAAGACTACCTGGAAAGCTGCGCACCCAATGCCATCCTCTTTACTTATGGCGATAACGACACCTATCCCCTCTGGTATGCGCAGGAAGTAGAAGGCATCCGACCCGATGTGCGGGTTATCAATAACAGCCTGCTGGGCATCGACTGGTACATTAACCAGTTGCGCTATAAAGTAAACAGCAGCGACCCGATAGATGTTATCTGGGATGAAAACAAGATACAGGGTAATAACCGCAACTATGTATACATCAACCCCCGGCAAGACCTGAGCCAGGAAAGCTATTACGATGTCTACCAGATCATGAAAGATTTTGTAGGCAGCGATGATGCCGATAAAAAAGTAACCACCCAGGGCGGAGAAGCACTTAGTTACCTGCCTACCCGCCGCTTAAAGCTGCCCGTAGACGAAAAAACGGTGCGCAGCAACGGCACCGTAAACCCCGGAGATACCGTTGTAAATGAAGTTGATTTTGAACTGGCCAAAAATAAAAACATCCTTTTCAAAAATGACCTGGCCATTATCAATATCATTGCCGCCAACAAATGGAAAAGGCCCATCTATTTCACAGCGCCCAATACCGGACAGGAACTGGGTCTTTCCAATTACCTGCGCAAAGATGGCCTCACCTACCGGCTGGTGCCGGTTAAGAACAATACCGGCCTGAACACAGACTGGGTGGTAGACAAACTGTTGCACAAATATGGCTTTGGCGGCGCCAATATAAAGGGGGTCTATTTCGACGAGCAGAACCGTGTACACCTCAACAGCATCCGCCAAACCTATGCAGATGGCGCTGCTGGCCTGGCAGACAATGGCAACAAAGACGGCGCAAAAAAATTACTGGATATGGCCGACAAAGGCATCCTGGAAGAAAATATGCCTTATGCGATGGTAAGCCATGGCAACCAGCACAATTATTTCAGCCTGCGTTTCCTGGAAGCCTGTTATAAGGCAGGGTATGCACAACTGGCCGACCATGTGTCTAAAGCGCTGCACAAAGACCTTGACCAGCAGACAAAATATTACCAGTCTTTGCCCGACTACCGGCAGGAATCAATGAAGGGCGAGCAGCAAAGCACCCAGCAAATGGTACAACTGCTCACCATGATGGAAGGCCAGTACAAGCCAGGCAGCCTGCAGGGCGGTGGGGAACTAGACAAAATCATCGGTACCCCCACCGACAGCAATAAAAAACCGGCACCGGGTAAATAACAATTTGTTGATACAGCCCTGAACCCCGCTTTTGGCGGGGTTCTTCATTACAACTAATTTGTAGTTAGGTTGTTAATGTATCGGTATCATCATAAGGTCGATGGCCCCTTTTTGGCCGGGCACCTTATCATCTGCAAGGCTTAGCCGCCCAAAAAGGGTTACCCGCCCTGCTGCTGACAGCTATACCAAAAAGTTGTAAATTACAGAATATGAGAGGTTATTTCTTTTCCAAATTTGATGAGAACCAGGATGGCAAATCAGCTTTCGACAAGCTGATGGAATTGTTTATGCAGTTGCTGACCTATACCAGTGGCGATGTAGGCGAGGCTTTACAATGGCTGAATGAACTGGACCGGCAGTTTGAACTGACTAATCCGGAATACGGCATGGGCGATTTTATCGATGACCTGAAAGACAAGGGTTATATCGATGAAAATAAACAGACAGGCGAAATAAAGATCACTGCTAAAACAGAACAGGGCATTCGCAAGAAAAGCCTGGAAGAGATTTTTGGCAAACTAAAAAAAACCAAACAGGGCGATCACAATACCCGCAAGCCCGGCCAGGGCGATGAGATAAGTCCCGACAGCCGGCCTTACCAGTTTGGCGATATGCTGGAACAGATTGATTTTACAGAATCGATCCGGAATGCACAGATCAACCACGGGCTGGATAGTTTCTCGATGCAGGAAGATGATCTGCAAATCAGGGAAACAGATTTTAAATCGCAGACCTCTACAGTGCTGATGATCGACATTTCCCATTCCATGATCCTGTACGGGGAAGACCGTATTACACCGGCCAAAAAAGTGGCCATGGCCTTGAGCGAACTGATTACCACCAAATACCCCAAGGATACATTGGATATTGTTGTGTTTGGGAATGATGCCTGGCCCGTAGAAATAAAAGATCTGCCTTACCTGCAGGTAGGCCCCTACCACACCAATACGGTGGCGGGGCTGGAACTGGCCATGGATATTTTAAGGCGGCGGCGCAACCCCAACAAGCAGATCTTTATGATTACCGATGGTAAGCCTACCTGCCTGAAAGTGGGAAAGAAATATTATAAAAACAGTTTTGGACTGGATAGGAAGATTACTTCCCGCTGCCTGAACCTGGCCGCCCAGTGCAAAAAATTAAAGATACCTATTACCACTTTCATGATTGCTTCCGACCCTTACCTGCAGCGTTTTGTAAATGAATTTACAGAAACCAATAACGGTAAGGCTTTCTTTGCCGCACTTGATCAGCTCGGCGCCTTTATATTCAAAGATTTTGACAGCGGAAAAAGGAAAACCGTTTATTAATCTTACACTTTACTATGAATAATAATAAACTTGTCACGGTAACAGTGACTATATTACTTGTTGCCATGGCCCTGTACTATACTTATAAATTTACCGTCAGGCATTCTGCGCCGGTAGCCATGACGCTTGATATGGCGGATACAGCTGACAGTGCCATTGAAGCTGCAACAAAAAATGGCACTTCCTTTACGGTCATCTTGTTGAAGGCAGGACGCTATTACTGTTATTCGAATAAACTGCAGGAAGGCATGCAGGTAGACTCCGGTCAGCTGGAACCGGTGTTGGTCAAAAAGAAAAAAGAGGTACAGCCGGCTGATTTGATGGTGGCCATAAAGCCGTCTTTGGAAGCATCCTATGCAGCCATTGTAAATATGCTGGATGAAATGACAATCACCCGTATAAAAAGATACAAGACAACAGGCTTAACACCCGAAGAAACAGGTTTTATAAAAAATTTGCATTGAGAAAACGGAAGACCATTAACCGCAGCCAGGCCGGCTACCGTTGATTGCTTTATCACCCGCAACAGAGACTATTTAAAAAAACAAAATGGATATCAAGAAAATCAACACCCTGGGACAACTGAAGAAGAGCGGCTATAAGCCCAAATCCGTTAAAGAAGAAATTCGCAGCAACCTCATTGCTAAACTGCAAAATAAAGAATCTACTTTTCCGGGCATTATCGGCTACGAAGACTCTGTAATACCCGATACGGAAAGAGCCTTGCTAAGCAAGCATAATATTTTGTTTCTGGGCCTGCGCGGCCAGGCAAAAACCCGTATGGCCCGCCAGATGATCGAACTGCTGGATGAATGGATACCCGTAATAACCAGCAGTGAGATCAATGATGATCCGCTGAAACCCATTTCGAAGTATTCAAAAGACAGGATAGCCGCCGAAGGCGATGAAACACCCATTTACTGGATGCACCGCAGTGAGCGTTATGGCGAAAAACTGGCCACCCCCGATGTAAGTGTTGCCGACCTGATCGGCGATATCGATCCCATAAAAGCCGCTAACCTTCGCCTGAGTTTTGCAGACGAGCGCGTGATCCATTATGGCATCATACCCAAAAGCAACCGCAGTATTTTTGTTATCAATGAAATACCTGATTTGCAGGCGCGTATACAGGTAGCGCTGTTCAATATATTAGAAGAAGGCGATATACAGATACGTGGTTTTAAACTGCGCCTGCCGCTGGACATCTTGTTTGTTTTTACGGCCAACCCGGAAGATTATACCAACCGCGGTTCCATTGTTACGCCGCTGAAAGACCGTATCCAGAGCCAGATACTGACCCATTATCCAAAAACACTGGAAACCTCTTTGGCCATTACAGAGCAGGAAGCGGATATACATCCTGAACAAAAAGAAAAGGTAAAGATCAGCGACCTGGTAAAACGCCTGATTGAACAAGTGGCATTTGAGGCCCGCAACAATGAATACGTGGATAAGAAAAGTGGTGTGTCTGCCAGGCTCACCATTGCCGCGTTTGAAAATGCCGTTAGCGCGGCAGAAAGAAGGGCGATTCTTAACAATGAAAAACAGACCCAGGTATGGATGAGCGACCTGGCAGGCATCATACCTTCTATTACCGGTAAAATAGAACTGGTATATGAAGGCGAACAGGAAGGTCCCTTCCAGGTGGCCATGAACCTGATGGATAAAGCCGTGCGCACGCAGTTTGTGCAATACTTTCCAAATCCCGAAACATTTAAAAAACGCAGGGCTACCGGTAAGGAATCCACGAAAGAAACCGAAAATCCGTATAAGTCCATCAGCCGCTGGTTTGATGCCGGCAATGCAACTGACATGCCCTTTGGCCTGGCGGATAAGAGTAAACTGATTGAGCTATATAAAGTAGACGGGTTACACGCCCTGGTAAAAAAGCACTTTCCCCATGCCAATGAAATGGAAGCGGCATTGCTGATGGAATTTGTGCTGCATGGGCTGGCATCCTATTCGCTGATCAGTAAAAAAGTAGTAGAGAACCGCATCGAGTTCAAAGACCTGATAGGTTCAATGGTAAACCTGGGCACGGGCAGCTTTAACAGTGAAACAGATTTTGACAGCGAGGATCTTAGTTAATAAGGTCGGTCGTCGCTTCAGGTGGGTCGCCCTTTTTGGGCTGTTTACCTTGTTCGATAAGGTGGGTCGCCCTTTTTGGGCGGCTCACCTTGTTCGTTAAGGGGGTCGCCCTTTTTGGGCTGTTTACCTTGTTCGTTAAGGGGGTCGCCCTTTTTGGGGCTGTTTACCTTGTTCGATAAGGTGGGTCGCCCTTTTTGGGCGGCTCACCTT
>CAXTMV010000252.1:0-5767 GCA_964245425.1 uncultured Flavihumibacter sp.
GATCTTAGGATCCGCCGTTTTACCCGAATACTTCACGGCAGTCGATATCAGGTTGATCCAGACCTGCCGCAGGGTATTGATATCACCTTTTATATCCGGCAGATCATGAATAACCCATTGAATGGGCCGGCTGTTGTGCTGCCTGATATCGGGCTGCTCAATGATCTCTTTGATCAGATCATCGGTATTGATACTGGTTTTTACAATATCCTGTCGGCCCATCCTGGAGAAAGTGAGCAGGTCATCTATGAGGTGCCCCATGCGGAGGGTATTGCTTTTAATAATGGTGGTAATACGCCTGGCTTCATCGTCCAGCTTACTGCTGTAATCATCTTCCAGTATGGCGGTAAAGCCGATAATGGCCCGCAGGGGTGCCCGCAAATCGTGCGAAACCGAATACGAAAATGCCTCCAGCTCTTCGTTGGTTTTCTTTAACTGTTCCGTCCGTTTCACTACGCGGGCTTCCAGCTCTGTGTTCAGTTTCTTAATTTTCTGTTCGGCCTGCTTACGTTCTGAAATATTGTCTACCAGTATCACGAAGTATTCTTTTTCCGGGCTATAGAGTGAGATGGACAGCCATTTATTAAATGGCTCGGCGTAGATCTCAAATTTTTCCGTGGCCCCCTCTATTGCCACCCGTTCAATCATATCTGCATAGATGGGCCTCGACAGTAATATCTCCGGCATCAGTTCAGACAATTTTTTCCATACTACGTTCTTCAAGCCCGTCACTTTTTCAAATTCCTTATTAACCCCCAGGTGAATATAGTCTACCAGCCGCCCGTTCTCAAAGATTCCCCGGCAATAGGCAAAGCCGTGCAGCATGTTTTCGAACAGGCTGCGGTACAATTGCTCACTTTTGATAAGCCTTTCTTCTGCTTTTTTCCGGTCTGTAATGTCTACTGATAATATGAAAATCCCTTCCGGCACCGGTTGAAAACTCAATTCAAACCAGGCCACGGACTGGTCGGGGTACACAAATTCATTTTCCAGGTGAATAGAAACACGTTCGGTAAAACATTTCTGGTAGACTTTAAAGATCTTCGTTGTTTCTATGCCGGGATATTTTTCCATTACCGTATAGCCGATCAGTTCTTCCTTTGTATATTTTCCATGTTTGGCGAGTGCGCCATTTACGTATATGTAACGCCAGTCGAACCCGATGATCTGTACGCCTTCCAGCATATGGTCCATGGTATGCCGAAAACGCTCTTCGCTGGCAACCAGTTTTTCCTCAAATCTTTTCCGGCTGGTGATATTTCGGTAATTGGCAACAATGGCATTTACAGCAGGTACATGCAATAAATTGGTAAACGTGCCTTCTATCCAGGCGTAGCCGCCATCGGCATGTTGAAATCTTCCCTGCCATTCAATAGGCATTTCTGGTTTTTTGATGGCTTCGGCGCCTTTTTCCCTGATGACAGGCAGATCCTCCGGGTGCAGCATACCCATGCTACTATTATCGAGGGGCAAGTTTCCAGTAATTTTATAAGAAGCAGGGCTCCTGTAAAAAACATTCCCGCCCTGGTCGATGAGTGTAATGCCTTCGGCGCTGTTTTCTATGAGGGCACGGAATCTCTGCTCATTTTTATACACTTCTTCTGTTCTTTCTTTTACGCGTTCTTCCAGCGCTTCATTGGAACGTTTCAGTTCTTCCTGTAATGCCTTCTGCTGGCTGATATCGTTTACAAAATAAGAGATGGCCGTTACCTGGCCCTGTTCGTTTTTGATGGCACTGGCCGTAATATCTCCTAAAAAAGCTTTTTCGCCCCTGTGAAAAAATTCCATTTCCCGGCGGTGCGACCCGGTTTCAACAACTGTTTGCAGCGCTGCCGATAATTCGGCTGTTGTAATGCCGGATAGGCGCAGCTCGGCGGCTGTTTTTCCAAGCACCTCTGCCTTTTTATACCCAAATAGTTTTTCTGCACCGGCATTCCAACTGAGTATCTGCCGGGTTTCCGGCGCAATGGAGACAATGGCTTCTGTTGATTGCTCTACCAGGCTGGCCAGGTGGCTCACCCTCTCCGATAATTTCCGCTGTTCGGTGATATCGAAACTGACGGCTACATAACCGGTCAGATTGCCTTTGGCATCTTTGATATTGGTGGTGGAGGATCGTACATAGATAAAAGTGCCCTGTTTTGTTTTGCGTCGAAATTCGCCGGTCCAGTAATCTTTTTGGGCTATCTGTTCAATGGCGTCGTTGATTTCTTTTTCAGACAGTTCGGTTTTCAGTATATCGTTGGGGCTTTTGTCGAGCACTTCCATTTTAGAATATCCGTACAGGTTTTCTGCCCCGCGGTTCCAGTCTTTGACTTTAAGGTCGGCACCGACAATATAGATGGCATCATTCGACTGATTTATTTGGCGCGACAGGAATTCGACCTGTTCCTGTGTTTTTTTTCTTTCGGTGATATCGCGGGTAATGGTGGAGTAGCCGCTCAAATTGCCCTGGTCGTCTACCAGGGCAATCAATATTACATTCGCCCAAAAAGAACTGCCATCTTTCCGCAAACGCAGCCCTTCTGTTTCATACTGTCCATACTTTTTGGCGATCGCCAGGTTACGGCGTGGGGCATCGTCATCAATATCCTGTTTTGTATAAAAAATATCGGCCGGTTTGCCGATTATCTCTTCTTTTTCAAATCCATTTACCCGTTCAGCACCCTTGTTCCAGGTTATTACCCTGCCGCTGGTATCGAGCATTACAAAGGCATTGTCTTTTATATTATTGGTCATCAACGCAAAAGCGGTCTCATTTTTTTTAAGCGCTTCTTCCGCTTTTTGTCTTGCATAGATAGACAGGTAGTCTTTTCGCAATAAGATGAACAATAAGACAATGATGATAATGGCTACAAATACAACCGACTTGTTAAGAATAGCGGTCGCTTTTTCATGATCGGCTTTTCTTTCCCGCAGTAAACGGCTTTCTTCGCCTTGAATTTCATCGGCTATTTTCCGGACGCCGTCCATATACAGTTTTCCCTTACCGGTTAAAACCGCCTGCATGGCGACATGTGCGCCATTTGACTGACGCAGGGCAACCGTACTGTCTGAGAAAGCAAGTCTTTTCCGGGTATAATAAAGAAGGGAATCGATGTGCGCCTGTTGCACCGGATTGTCGCGGGTAAGCCGCCGCAGTGAATCTATCTCCGGATAAATAACCTGGTTCGATCGGTCCATCGGCTCCCTGAAAACATTGTTGCCGGTAATAATAAAACCCCTGGAGCCTGTTTCGTTATCGGTAATGGCAGCTAGTATTTTCTCCTTCTGGATGAGCACCTCCTGCGAGTGGGCTACCAGGGCAGCAGTTGCTCTTGTTTCTGTGATCTGCCGGATGGATAGAAATATAATGGCCGCAAAAATAAACAGCATCAATAGCACCAACGGTGTAAAAACTTTATTTGCGTATTTTTTCATAGATATAGCAAAATGATGGATTTCTATCGAAATTCGCCCATTCTATCGAAGTTCATTCAACCCTTCTTTTTTGTTAATGCAAAGTGTGAATAAATATAGCTTAATAGTCAATACATTATAATACATATAAACACTTAAATAAAGCTGGTACATCTAGGAACGGGATAAGCGGTCGTCATCATCATTGGGTGGCAAATGCGTTTACCGTCAGCTGTAAAAAATATCCTTTACAAAAAATTCAGTACAGCTTCTATTACTTTGCCGTTCCGGTATATTTTTTTATGTCCGAGGCCTTCCGTGATATAAAAAGAAACCAGCGGATATTTTTTTTCCATTACCGGCTCCACATCCCGAAACGGTGTAATATCATCGCCTTTATCGTGCACCCATAATACCGATGCCTGTATATGCTGCAAGGCCCGCGGAATGGAAAACCAGGTAGATGGCAGATCGCTTTTTTCGCGGATGATTCTTTCAAATTCAGTTCTTACGCCTTCGCCTAGTTGTAAAAATCGGAAAAAACTGTCAATTGCCGAACTGGTCTCTGTAGCGGGTGCCAGCAGCGCCAGTTTTGTAGCCGCCGTATGCGGTATTTTTTCAATGAAATGGGCAAGCGCCAGCCCGCCGAATGAATGTGCCATAAAGCTTTGAATGATGCCAAACTGGAAATGAATGGCCGCGATCATTTCAACATAAAGTGGTAAATCGATATACCTGCCCCCGGAACTGCCATGGCCGGGTGCATCAAATGCCAGTACCTCATAATTTTTTTGCAGCAAACCTGTTATATAGGCCCCGAAATTCCGGCAGGAAGATTCAAACCCATGTAATATCAGTACCCGCTTAATTCCGCCCTTGTTCCACACAAAACCCCTGACCACATTACCTTTTACCCGTATGCTAACGGCTGTTCCCTGTTCAAATATGGATGGTGCCGGCGTTTTACTCCTATAGTGAGGCGTACAAAAAATGATAAATGCTTTTTTGGCGGCCGCTTTTTTTGAAATAACGGCCAGCAGGTTCAGCCTGGCGCGCAAATAATTTACCAGCAGTATTTGTGCTAATTTCATCCGATGATAGTAAGTTTAAAGTTCGTGGTTCAACGGTTTGTCATTATTGTAAACCGCCCGGCAAAGGAACTGAGAACGTATGAACTTTCGAACCCTGTTTACTGCCTTAAAAGCAATATATGAAAATTGTATTTATCGGCACAGGCAATGTAGCCCAGGTGCTGGCCAGAAAATTTCAGGCAGCCGGCCAGGCGATTGTTCAGGTGTATGGCAGAAACAAACCTGCCGCCGAAGCAATGGCCGATATGGTTAACGCCACCGCCTGTAGCAGCTGGGAGGGTATCACCCTGCAGGCCGATCTGTATGTTATTGCCATTTCCGACAGCGCGCTTACTACGGCAACCATCGGCCTGCGGCTAAGCAACCAGCTGGTAGTACATACCGCCGGGGCGGTACCGATGGAGCGGCTAAAAGACATATCTGCACAGTACGGGGTATTGTATCCATTTCAAACCATCCGGAAAGAAGTTGAGCCATTGCCACCCATTCCGTTCCTGGTAGATGGCTGCAGCAGGTCAGTAAAAGACCGGCTCCTGGAACTGGCCGGTACCATTTCCGATAAAGTAATAATAGCAAATGATACGCAGCGGATGCAATACCATTTCTGCGCGGTGATGACCAATAATTTCAGCAATTATCTGTATGTACTGGCAGACGACTACTGCAACCGGCATGGCCTCGATTTTAATGCCCTGCTTCCATTAATAGATGAGACCGCGCATCGGTTGCACCGGTTTTCAGCAAGCCAGGTACAAACCGGGCCGGCCATCAGAAAAGATTTGACCACCATTCAGCAGCACCTGGTGCTGCTGCAAAATGAACCGTCGCTTAAGAACCTGTACCAGCTGTTATCGGATAATATACTGGCGTATCCATGGCAGGGATCTGCGCCTTGAGCTACCGGCTGCGAGCGGTAGCCATTGCGCGCAGGCGCTCAAAGCGCATAGATGGCAGCTGATAAAACCTAACAACCCCTTAGCACAGAGTGGTACAATAGTTGAAACCAATAGCATAAAATACAGCCGCATTGAAATATTACCCCTGCCTGTTTATACTCATTTTTATGGTAACGGCCTGTGCGAAGAAAACCACCGGTTCTGCGGCAGCAACGCCTGCTGCTACCCCTGTTAGAACGGCCAGTTATCGCAATACATTCGTGTCTACCAGCACTATGAACGCCGACATTATCAATGCCGTAAATGAATACCGCCACAGCAAAGGACTTGCGCCGCTGCACCTGCTGGATCAAGCGACTTGGCCTGGTAATCGGCGAACTG
>CAXTMV010000252.1:5777-7882 GCA_964245425.1 uncultured Flavihumibacter sp.
TTTCGCCGCTGCTCCTGCTGGCCATTGCCGCATCGGAAGCTGCCAGGCACAGTACTGATATGGCTTCAAAAAAAGTGAGCTTTGGCCATGCCGGTTTTAACCAGCGGGCCATTGCCATTGCCAATGAGTTGCACGGCACATCGTCTACCGGCGAAAATGTGGCTTTCGGAAAAATGACAGCTGCACAGGTACTCGACGCCTGGCTTAAAAGCCCCGATCACAAAGCCAATATTGAAGGCCCTTTTTATTATACCGGCGTGGGCGTAGCCAAAGACAGCAGGGGCGTGGTGTATTATACACAGCTATTTGTAAAAAAATAGGGCTAAGAGAACAAAGAGATAAAGGACTTTCAACACGCAGAAAAAGGGTTGGCAAATAGTTGGCAGCGCAAACGGAGCAATACACTTTATCTTTATTTACCCTGCTAACCCTGTGAGATAAAAAGGCGAAGAACAAGCTCTTTTCCCGTAAATTGCCTGCATGAGCAAGATTATTATCTCGGTAAAAGACCTGTATAAAAAATATGGCGATTTTGAAGCCGTTAAGGGACTGAGTTTTGACGTGTATGAAGGCGAGATTTTTGGACTGCTGGGCCCCAATGGGGCAGGCAAGTCATCTACCCTTGAGATCATGGAAACCCTTCGCGCAAAAACAAGCGGCACGGTTACGGTAGACGGGCTGGACCTCGACAAAGCACCCGATGCCATCAAAAAGATCATCGGTGTGCAACTGCAGACCTCGGGCTATTACCCCGGCCTCAACCTTACAGAGTTGATCGAATTGTTCTCCGGCTTGTACAATCGTTCTGTTAATATAAAAGAATTGCTGGGCCTCGTGAACCTGCAGGATAAGGCAAAAGCAAAATTCAAAGAACTGAGCGGGGGCCAGAAGCAACGTTTCTCCATTGCCACCACCCTTATCAACCAGCCTAAGATTATTTTCCTGGATGAACCCACTACCGGGCTTGACCCCCAAGCCCGGAGAAACCTGTGGGAGCTGATAAAAGATATCCGGGCAAAAGGCACCACCGTTATTATTACCACCCATTATATGGATGAAGCGGAAGTTCTTTGCGATCGGGTGGCGATTGTAGATGCAGGAAAGATCATCGCCATCAACTCACCCAATGCCCTCATCGATGATTTGGTGGCCACCGGCTTTCATCGCCAGCTGGAAGTAAAAAAAGCCAGCCTGGAAGATGTATTCCTGAACCTGACCGGCAAAGAATGGCGGGACGAGTAAGCAATGGGCCATTTGACCCATGTGATAAATGTGAAATTGTGTTTGCGCAGCCGGTTTCTATCATATCAAATTAATTAAAAGTGAATTTAAAATTAGGTTATATACCATGCCAGCGTATTGTATTACAGGTTGGCACACTAGCACAGTAACCACATTAGCACATTTATCATATTATCTTTATGGATTTGCGTTATCCCATCGGCCAGTATGCGCCGCAGCCTTATTCGGAAAAACAAAAACAGGATTGGCTGAACGATATCAAATTCCTGCCGCAATCGCTGGAAAATGCGTTGCTCAACCTGGATGAAGCACAGCACCTGACGCCCTACCGGGAAGGGGGCTGGACCGTTAAACAACTGGTACACCATGTGGCGGACAGCCATATCAATGCCTATTGCCGGTTTAAACTTGGGTTAACAGAAGACAATCCAACCATTCGTCCGTACGAGGAACAACTATGGGCCGAGCTGGGCGACACCCATCATTTGCCTGCAAATATTTCTATTACGCTGTTGTATGCATTGCATGCACGCTGGCATATGTTATTGCAGCATATTAACGGACCGCAGTGGGAACGGACTGTGTTCCACCCCGCCAGCAATAAACAGATGACCCTCTGGCACCTGCTGGGCATGTATGCCTGGCATGGCCGGCACCATGTGGCGCACATCACTTCGCTGCGCGAAAGGGAAGGATGGAGGATGTAGGTATTAATTATTTTTGTCCGTTACACTTTTAATAGATAGGCCTCAGGCCGGCCAGGCGCTCGCAGCCTTTTCGATGCTGCGTTTTGCTTTGAGGAGGTAATTCAGCATTGTCAAGTGTTTCAGCCGACACATCATTCAGCTATAGAATAAAGCTGA